>NZ_JBLNLI010000041.1:0-8509 GCF_059777565.1 Vibrio sp. A37
CTTATAACGTTCACGGCGTGAACACTTTCGAAATTGCGCTGTACCTTATAACGTTCACGGCGTGAACACTTTTGAAATTGCGCTGTAACTTATAACGTTCACGGCGTGAACACTTTCGAAATTGCGCTGTACCTTATAACGTTCACGGCGTGAACACTTTTTAAGAATGGTATCGTGAGAAGCCCTCTAAAAGGCGGCAACCTTTTAGAGGGAGATTAAATCCCAATTCGCTAAAACTAGAGTTAATCAAATGAACTATATTGAAAATAACGTTCCACATAAAGCTTTTTGTTATTTAATACTTTATATAACGGCTGGTATAAGTATGTATCTGACCGTTTCTTTTATGTACTCGATCGGCAGCAGCTCCGGCATGGCGCTTTCCTTTGCTATTATTGGTTTCGTCTTTGACACTGTAAAAAGCTATACCCCTACCCTAATTGGTCGCATTGTCCAAAAAAGCCGCCTTACGGCGATGCTTATGGCTTTTATTAGCGTCGCCTTAATTGGCTTGAGTGTCGCAGCTTCGGTTTTTTCTTTACAAAATGGTGTCTCTAGTGCGCTATCGCAAACCAGAGTTGCTAAGGCGGCACAGGTAAAAATTGGAGCTTTACAGCAAGAAATAAATAGCTTACAGGAATTGCAGAAAAAGCAACTAAAAATAGATCACGTATCAAAGGCAAATCAAACTGCGATTTTACTTTCTCAAAAGCACAACCAGCTAAATGCAGCGATTGAGGAGTCAGTTGCTACTCCTAAAGATAGCCTATTGGTCTCCTTTTCAATGCCTATCATCTTAACTATCTCTATAGCTCTTGAAGTGATATCAATAGGAATGACACTGTGCTTATTTCTGCTAAACCAAAAGTCCGATCGTAACAGATACAACCCATTACCTCGATACAAAGTAAACGCACAAAGTTACACTAACCATTTATCAATACAGGGTGAAACCGTTGAGACACCTGTCTCAATCACGTATTCAAATACTTCAGAACGTATTTTAGAGCAAATGGTGACGGCGTTGGCAAGTGGAGAATGCGTGCCAACTCACCGATCAATTTATGGGGCATTTAGAGACTGTATTAAACAAAAAGAGGTGAAAGCTTACTTGAGTGAGTTAGCTGAAAGGAATGTTATTAGACCAACTAATTCCGGAACTTACATTACGAACTTTGGATAGTGATGGATTGCGTGACTAAATAAAGAATTGTGTTTTAGTGCATCACACATTAGTACGGTTGCCTCTCGCGATAAAGCGAGAGGCGTTAGAAAGTTTTAAAGAGGAATAATCAACATATCTATTGGCGAGTGATTAACTATTTTTTTGGCAGACGATAGCCACGTGCTTACGAAATCTTGATGATGCCCACATACAAGCAGATCGACATTAAACTCCCCTATCGCCTGATAAATCTCATCGTTTAAGTGCCCACTACCAACCAGCGTATGCATGACCGGGTAATTCGTCCCCTCGACTAATTTACGCATTTCTGTCTGAGATGCTTTTTTTATTTATGATTTGATATCTACAAACCCGATATAGGCTTCGGCATAACTGTCATCGATATGTATGAAGGACAGCTTCGCGTCTAATGGCGTTGCGAGGGCGATTGCTTTGTCTACAAGCACGCGACTTTCATCAGATAAATCAACGGCCACCATAATGTGTTTGTAGGTCATGCTATATCCTTTTTATTTCCTATTAGTGGGGTAAAAGTACAGCCAGAGATTCAGCTGCGTTGTGTACACCGTATTTAGGGCAGTTTGAACGGAACAAAACAATTATTCAATGGAAAGTTCTTTGATCTGCAAACAATAAAGCGCGAGTCAATAATACTCCGTTAGGTTGAAAATTTAGGAAATCCATAAGTGAGTAGTACGATGAATACATATGAATAACACCTTGAATAGACAAGGAAGAGAGGTTCTATGTTGAGAGGTCTATTTACGAAATTTTTCAAACATAAGGACGATGTTGAGGAAAAGTATGGATTGGACAACTTAGATGATGATGTCATCGGTTATCCCCCTAACCCCAAAGGTCTTCCGGTTGTTAGGCCTGATGTTTTAATCAACCGAGTGCAACAAGATATCAGATTCATTCGCAGTGAGTTGGGTATGCGATATGAAGATTTTGACTGTTATATTGCACCTGTTATGCACATCTTTATAGAATACGCCGATTTACTTCCTGCCTCGGAATACAAACATCACAGTACAGGTGGAGGCCTAATATATCATTCGTTTGATGTAGCGAAACGTGCAATGCGCAAGGCACAGCACACTCAGTTTCCGGTCGGTTTAGGTACGATAGCGGATACTCAACAGTCCAATTTGCAGTGGAAAACAGGGACAGTCTTGGCTGCGATGATGCATGACGGTGGAAAAATTCTTGCTGACATGGTGGTAAGCAATGGCGAACACGATCAAGACAAGCGTATTGAGTGGGATGCACACAGAGACGAGACGATACATCAGTGGGCCAGCAGGCACAAAATAGAGCGCTACTTTATTAGCTGGCGCAAACAACGTCATATGAAACATCAAAACGCGTCTCTGATGGTGATGCAACGTTTGATACCACAAGAGACATGGTCTTGGCTAGGAGGGTGTTTTGACGGACACGATATTCACACGGCAATGCTTGCATCAGTAGCAAAATCCACCATCGAGCATCCAATGACCAAAATTGTGGCAGAAGCAGATAGTGATTCAGCCCGGGCCGATCTGTTTCAGCGTAACAGCCACATCACGAAAGAAATCAAACAAGTACCGTTATCTGAGCTACTTTGTGACTTAATGAAACATTATATTTTGACGAATGTATGGCTCATCAATTCTGGCAATGCGCCAGTCTGGTATGTCAATAATGCACTGTATATCGTTTGGTCGGTCGCCGTTCCTCAGCTTGTTGAAGCTATGATTGAGGCAGGATATCGCATTCCTGAAGTGCCGGACGTACTAGCACGGATCATGATAGAAGAAGGTATGGCTAATCAGAATGGTGAAAAAGCGATGTTTGATGTTTATCCAGAGGTGTTAGGCACGGATAAAAAAGCCGTCAAACTAGCGTGCTTAGAAATTCGCAATGTAGAGCGATTAGTGGTTGAGCCCAATAAACTCTATTCAATAAAGGAGCATTCCCAAAGACCTAAAGCGGATACAGAGGTAAAACAAGTCGCGAAGGTTGTCGATAACGAACAAAAAGAAACGCAATTCAAGCAAGAGTCTATGCCAAAGCAAAAATTGCATGAGAGCTCTTTGGATACTGTAAATCGAGTATTATCCATCATGAGCTCCCAAGATGCTCAGAACAACTCCCGAGCAGCTGAGGGGATGTCCGACACCTTAAAAGCGAAATCCACAACGCCTTCGCTGTCAGCAACACTATCTAAAGAAGGACTGAACCCTTCGGTTGGTCAGCACTCAACATTGAGTTGTGAGGTAGCGCAATTCATTTATCAAAAGTTTAATCTTTCGCTCGAGAATGGCCAAGTCGTGGTGCCTAAAAAACAACTTTTGGATGTAGAGGATGCCGTAGCTGCAGCAGGAATCGAAGGCATTACACCATTCAATGCACATTCTCTGCTGATGGGATCGAAGGAGATTTTTATTCATGAGTGACAAACCTAATAACTACAACTTTCCTTACCGCACTAATTACGAAGGAAGGATATTTTTAGCATGGATAGTGGCAGGGTTAGCTTGCTTTGTATCGCCATACTTGTTTACTGTTCCTAGCCATGTGTATTGGTTTTTTACACTGGGATGTGTATTGATTGGGTTCGTTCTTGGGAAAGGTGGGGTCGACATCTATATTAAAAAATCTAAGCTAAAAGGCTATCCCTTAGAGTTTGTCGATCCAAATAGTGACAAGGCGTTACGGCTATTTGCAATTACGGACAAAGAGGTGTTGAGGAATGTCAAAGCAAACCGAAAGTAGCCTATTTTTGGGGTGGGGTAATGAGTGGTCACATTCCGAAGCTCAGCTTATCTATGACATCACTAAGCGAAATATTAGTGAGATGATAGGAAAGCAGCGCGTGAGCAAAGGAAAAGGCTACATCCAGGGTGTGCTATCGCAAGAAAAAGAGATTCGATATCAATTGTCATGGGCTGACGGACACACTCTCATTGCTGGAGCTACTGGTTCTGGGAAAACCCGCTTCTTTGATTTGGTTCTCAAGCAACTCATCCTAAGAGGAGAATGCTGTATCTTTCTCGATCCTAAAGGGGATAAAGATATCCGTAGAATCGCGAAAGAAACGTGCAATTTGATGGGGCAACCAGAGCGCTATCTTATGTGGCACCCTGCGTACCCTAGAGACTCTATTTTGCTTAATCCTTTGAAAAACTTTTCTAGAACCTCAGAGATAGCGGCTAGAGTAACCGCGCTGATCCCCGAAGATGGAGACTCGTTTTATCGAGACATTGCTAATACGGTTCTTCAATACTTAGTCGATGCCATGGTATTGGTTCGAGAGCAAGTGACGTTAACCAGAATACGTTATTACTATGAGCATTTTGGCTTACTCATTGAAAAAGCGTGTATTGCTTGGTTCGACTTGAATCAATTAGATTGGAAGCAGGTTTTGTTTAGCAAACTGAATTCGACGAAAGATGAAGAGGCTAGGGCGTTAGTTTGTATTGAATTCTATCGTAGAAAAGTGGCGGCAAAACACGGTAACCCGACTATTGAGTCCATGGCTTCCATGTACGTTGAAAAACGTAGGACACTCGAGCAATCCACTGCCAACTTACTCGCCAACTTATCCAAAGTAACCAATGGAGAGTTAGCGAATATGTTGTCTCCATCCAATTTAAACACTGAAGAAAAGAGAGCTAGCTATGATATGGCGTCGGTGATTCGAACGGATAAAGTATTAGTGATAGGAACGGACTCTCTGTCAGATAAATTGGTGTCTAGTGCGATTGGCAAAATGATTTTGTCTGATGCCGCGGCGGTAGCGTCGGACCGATACAACTATGGGGATGAGGACGACAAAGTTATCAATCTCTTTGTCGATGAGGCGAGCGAGATGCTGTGTGAGCCGCTAATTCAAATGGTCAATAAAGCTCGAGGCGCACGCTTTCGGTTATGGATTGCGACCCAAACCGTTTCAGACTTTACGGCTGAATTGGGAAGCGAAGCCAAAGCGGATCAAATCATCGCGTCCACGAATAACTTTATTTCGTTTCGTTGCGCTGACACTCCAACGCAAGAGAGAGTCGTTGCTCAGGTTCCCTCCACCAAAGTAAAGTATGTTATGAGAACTCAGGGATTTAATGCTTCCAATGACAATTTGGATGGGATCGGCGCAAATATTGGAGAACGCTTAATGGAAGAAGAGGCGGATATGTTCCCAAAAGAATTGATGGGCCAGCTGCCTGATTTAGAGTATGTTGCGTCATTTTCTGGAGGAAAGTTAGTCAAAGGAAGAATACCGATCTTGGGGGAGCCAAAATAAGATGTCAGATGAGGCAGGGTCGCGACGACCGCTTTTGATCGTAGCAATTATTCTCTTTACACAACTGGTTTTCATATTAAGCATTGTGTCCAAAGATGCGATAGAAGGGAGCATCAAAACTGAGCTAAGCTACATGATTGAACTCTATGGCTATGAGCAAACCAAAAGTATCTATGATAAAGCTGTAGACGCTACAGTGTCACTCGTAGAAAGTTCGGGTTTTTTGGCAGGTACTAAGAAGATATTGTTGCCTGAAGAATATATGCAATCTGGTAGGGTAGGGGACAGCACCTATTTTACTACGAGCTTTTGGAGTACAGTCGAGGAAGCCATCAATAATCTGTCTCTGAATGTAGAGTATTTTTTGCTACGGTTCTATGGGTTATCTCCTTGGGTGATATTGAGTGTGATTATATTAGTGACGTCCACTTTCTCTGGTTACATGGTGCGAGAAATCAAGAAGCAGGGTTTTGAATACTCGTCACCCCTTCGTCATGGCATCGCAAGGAAATTTTTATACTACACACCGATTACCACCTACTTGCTGTTTATGGTTCCGATCGCTCTACCACCCATCGTGTTTCCAATTTTGATGGTGGTGTTTAGTTTAAGTGTTTCGTTGTTCATTTCGAACACGATAAAAAGGGTGTAGCTAATTCACTTAATCGAGTTTCTATACAACCTGTTGATTTAATGGACTATCTTAGATATTTTCTCTGATGAATAATCATCGATGGGCTAAAAAATGAAAAATGTACTAGTAACAGGAGCAAATCGAGGTATTGGCTTCGCAATTGCGTCAATTTTTCGAGATGCGGGATATAATGTCGTTGCTACTGCGAGAACGGAAAACAACATCGCACACTTGAAAAATGAAGGCTTTGATTCTTTCCAATTGGAAGTAAGAAACAGAGATGAGTTAGATGAGCTTTATTTAAAGTTAAAGGAACAAAATAAACTCCCCGACATACTAATTAACAATGCAGGGGTGAGTAGTATTGAATTGTTCTCTCGCATTAACGAGAAAGAATTCGAAGACACCCTAAACGTTAACCTGACATCAGCCATTTTTATTACTCAAAAATTCATTCGTCATATGTCAAAAAATAAGTTTGGGAGAGTTATTAACCTATCTAGTGTGTTAGGTAGCATCCCGCAAAAAGGGTTAGTAAGTTATTCTGTATCAAAAGCGGGTCTAGAAGCGTTTAGTCGGGTTGTCGCGTTGGAGTATGCTGAAAAAGGCGTGACAATAAACTGCGTTGCACCTGGCTACGTGGATACTGATATGGTTCGAAACCTTCCCAACTCTGAAAGTTTCGTTGAGAGCATTCCATTGAAACAAATGGCTTCACCAAGTGAGATTGCCCAAGCTGTGTTCTTTTTAACTCAACAACCAAATATCACAGGGGAAGTCTTGAATACTAATGGTGGAATGCTAATGAAATCGTAAGCGAGGTTCCCATCAACAAGTTGAAAAGTATAGTGAGCGGAGTAATTCCGCTCATGTGTTTCTACCCTTGAAATAGCGATGCAATCTCACTAGAAATGGTTGCAACCCGATTGTTCTTTACGAAATTTATTTCATGAGTAGATTTAGCAATAACCTTATCTTTGACTTTAGCGACTAGATAAAGTGTTAGCTTTCGGCTTTTAACTTCTGAGCCTTCAACACCAATCGTAACGATATCTGACTGAAATACTTCACGTTTTAACTCTATATTCATTCGACTAAATAGCACTTTATGACCATAAACATCACCGTAATTCCATTGATGCTTTTTAAGGAAATCTGCTACATAGTCGGTGATATATCCTAGTAACAAATGATTGGAAAGATGGTTACCTGCATTTAAGTCTGTGAAACGGACTTCAAACTCTTTTGAAAATTCTTGGATACTCATGCGAACTACTTGTTGATTAAACAAAGAAAAACATTGTATTTGAATACTGTTCAGAGTTCGAGGTGGTATTGCCTTATGACTTAAAATCATTTCGATTATTGTGGAATGTACTGTAGTGGAATTCTTTGTCCGAGATGTGGAAGAATTGAATTTTTAATGAAGGGGCTAAAAGACTTTTGCCCCAAAGCAATTTAGAAACGTCAGTTAGCCATTTCGGACGAGGGCCATTCTGCCCTAAAAAATCTTATCGGCAGTGATGCTTTACCAATTTGTCGCGCTACCAATGTTAACAATTCTTGCTACTGGGTAAGCGGTGCATTCACCTGAATATTCAATAGTGACGGTTGCTTTAGTAGATTGAGCAGCGAGAAGTACACTCAGTGTTCTGTTGGTAGCTGAATCTGGTGCGGACGGTGTTAGCATCCACCAGTTGCAATCACAACCACTTGGGCAGGCCCCCGTAGGGCCAGGATTAAAGTAAACTTGCCCACTATCGTTGACGACTCGAACGTTTTCGATTTTCTGTGTTGTAAAAACTTCTACTGCAAATGAGCTGGCACTGATAAGTGTAAGGATAAGGACTAATAAAACTTTTTTCACTGCTGATTCTCTTTAATTGTTGTTAGGTTGGAGCACACTCTAATTACGCACACCGTATAGTTCAAGATATGAATGAGATGAAATTTTGATGAAGGGGCTAACAAGGTACTGCCCCATTTCCATTTTCAGATTTAGCTCGGCTAATATAGTCGAGCTAAGATTTGCATTCAAAAAAGTAATATTACGATTGGTGAATATCTATTCTGTATGCTTGATCATATCCAGCGTTACATGTTGTACCGTCAGTCGCTACAGTAACAGGCTGCTTATTCGTATATGCATCAAGGGCAATACTATACATTGCTTGGCCACCCGGTGTTGATACGTCCCATGTTAACCAACCTCCGTACTGACTTGTTCTTTGATGCATAAGAGCCGCATGGCTCTATATAAGCAAGGCCACTTGAACTTGCTTCAACACTGCAAAGTGTAAATGAAGTTGTTGTACCATCTTTTAATAAACTCATTGGATCCGGGCTTGGTTGACTCCCAGCGAATACGTTTGTGCTAATAAATAGTGAAGAGCCAACAGCAGCA
>NZ_JBLNLI010000100.1:0-256 GCF_059777565.1 Vibrio sp. A37
AAACACACTCTATGTTTTACCCAAAAATCAAGCTCACTTAAGCGGTGAAGAACCAATAAATCTAAGGCAAAAACTAGCTCGATTATAATACCGAGTTAGCCTTCCTGAATTACTTTTGGGGCTCATCTTGTTAGCCCCTTCATCAAAATTTCATCTCATTCATATCTTGAACAATACGGCGTGCGCAATTAGAGTGTGCCGCGTTTTAAAAATATACCTCAGATTTGTATTGGAATAACTCTATGAAAAAATCTTT
>NZ_JBLNLI010000101.1:0-255 GCF_059777565.1 Vibrio sp. A37
ATGGTAGTGTGGGGCTTCCCCATGTGAGAGTAGGTCATCGCCGGGCTTTAATTGTTTATCTTGTATAACGCAAGATAACCTGATTAAAGCAACAACATGTAAGACTTTAATTAGAATATTTAGAAATTCCTGCTTTGCCAGGAATTTTTGCTAACTAAGAAAGCAAACGTTTGCACTCTTCTTGGTTTTAGGAAAATTTAGGTGCGGAGTGGTAGTTCAGTTGGTTAGAATACCGGCCTGTCACGCCGGGGGTCG
>NZ_JBLNLI010000102.1:0-250 GCF_059777565.1 Vibrio sp. A37
GAAGCCCCACACTACCATCGGCGCAGTTGCGTTTCACTTCTGAGTTCGGCATGGGATCAGGTGGGTCCACAACGCTATGGTCGCCAAGCAAATTCTGTTTTTGTCTTCACTTTTATAAAAAAGTGAAAGCAAATAAATTCGGAAAGCTGTTTGAAGTTCTATTTACACATTCAAGTCTGTTCTATCTGAGTCCCAAAAAACCCTTTTGGTGTTGTATGGTTAAGCCTCACGGGCAATTAGTACAGGTTAG
>NZ_JBLNLI010000103.1:0-250 GCF_059777565.1 Vibrio sp. A37
CTGTTTGGGTCGTTTTGCTACTAACCCTAATCGTTTCATCGAAGTACGGACAAGGAGCATACCGACATTAAAGCCTAGCGCTCGTAATTCACCATGCATACGAACTTTGCCGTATGTGGCACCCATATCAATATGGATTTGCTTCATAGCAGCATCAAGTTTTACACGCTCAGGGCAAATAGGCCTCGGTTTAGATCGATAATAAAATGTACTAGCAGCAATGGATAAACAACGACACACTTGGGTCACA
>NZ_JBLNLI010000104.1:0-250 GCF_059777565.1 Vibrio sp. A37
CGTTTTCCCCCGCGACACGACCAAATACCACAAACTCTGCTAGTGAGTTTGAGCCGAGTCGGTTAGCGCCATGTAATCCAACAGAGGCACATTCGCCAACGGCAAAGAGTCCATGAATTCTTGTTTCACATCCTTTGTCTGTCTCAATCCCGCCCATGGTGTAATGTACGGTTGGCCGAATTGGGATAGGCTCTCTAGCTGGATCGACGTTGACGTAAGCTTTTGCTAGCTCGCAGATGAAAGGCAGTCT
>NZ_JBLNLI010000105.1:0-249 GCF_059777565.1 Vibrio sp. A37
CTTTGTTAAATTGCGCCGCAAGAGATTTTTCCGCAATCGCCATACCCACAGCATTGGTGATGCCTTGGCCTAGAGGGCCAGTAGTTGTTTCAATGCCCGGTGCATAACCGTACTCTGGGTGACCCGGTGTTTTTGAGTGCAGTTGACGGAAGTTCTTTAGCTCTTCAATCGGTAGCGCATAGCCTGTTAGGTGGAGCAAAGAGTAGATAAGCATAGAGCCGTGGCCGTTAGACAATACAAAACGGTCGC
>NZ_JBLNLI010000106.1:0-248 GCF_059777565.1 Vibrio sp. A37
ACCTTTAGAGACAAAGTCGCAATGCTCTAGTCGACGAACCGAATCAGAAGTTCGGACTTGTGCTAATTCGATATCAATACAACAAGGGTAGCCAGAGATAGGGAGATCTCGGATGCGTCTTTGGACATAGTGGTCAACAGTGCACGCATTACCTGTTATAGGGTCTACGGTTTTATAACGTCTATCACGGCGACACTTTATCACAACAGATTGCGTTTGCTCGTCTAGGTTGATGGACTGAATTGACT
>NZ_JBLNLI010000107.1:0-244 GCF_059777565.1 Vibrio sp. A37
GAAGCCCCACACTACCATCGGCGCAGTTGCGTTTCACTTCTGAGTTCGGCATGGGTTCAGGTGGGTCCACAACGCTATGGTCGCCAAGCAAATTTTGTTACACAAAGCCGTCAGGCTTTATGAATTAATCTGGAAAGCTGTTTAAATTCTGTCTTTACACATTCAAGTTATGTTCTATCTGAGTCCCACAAAACCCTTTTGGTGTTGTATGGTTAAGCCTCACGGGCAATTAGTACAGGTTAGC
>NZ_JBLNLI010000108.1:0-241 GCF_059777565.1 Vibrio sp. A37
TAATGACAGAAGGCTGCCGTGGTGAAGGTGGCATTATGTTGAACAAAAATGGCTATCGATATCTACAGGATTATGGTCTAGGGCCAGAGACACCCGTCGGCCAACCGAAGAATAAATATATGGAGCTTGGGCCAAGAGATAAAGTTTCTCAAGCATTCTGGCACGAACAGCAAAAAGGCAACACCATCAAACATCCGCTAGGCGATGTCGTTCATCTCGATCTACGACACTTGGGTGAAGA
>NZ_JBLNLI010000109.1:0-237 GCF_059777565.1 Vibrio sp. A37
TTAGTGAACGACATAGCTCTCTTCCATGGAAGGAACCGTATTGTGTTGATTCGTATCGGGTGCTCTTCGGATGCGTCTTTTACTAGCTCTTGAACAAACTCTACGACATAACCTGCAGGTTTATCGTTAACCTGTATCTGAAGAGGGGGAAAGTCGTCTGTGACTATGTCAACTCCAATCGTAGTCGAATGAGTTGGTGAGAGAAAAAAAACTGATGTGAGTAAGAATAGTCTGCAA
>NZ_JBLNLI010000010.1:0-165126 GCF_059777565.1 Vibrio sp. A37
CGTGCAGAGCAATACCGTTGATGATGGCTGTCATACCGAACTCACGCACACCGTAATGAATGTAGTTGCCAGACGCATCTTCAGCAGTCAATGACTTCGAGCCAGACCACATGGTTAGGTTAGAAGGCGCTAAGTCAGCCGAGCCGCCCATGAATTCTGGTAGCATTTTACCAAACGCTTCTAGTGCGTTTTGTGATGCTTTACGTGATGCGATGTTGGCTGGGTTAGCTTGTAAGTCAGCAATGATTTTTTGCGTCTCAGCTTCCCATTGTGCTGGCAGTTCACCGTTTACGCGGCGTTTATATTCAGCAGCAAGCTCTGGATAAGCGGCTTCATACGCTGCAAACTTATCATTCCAAGCCGCTTCTTTCGCTTTGCCTGCTTCTTTTGCATCCCACTCAGCGTAGATGTCTGATGGAATTTCGAATGGGCCGCAGTTCCAACCTAGGAATTCACGTGCTGCTTTCACTTCGTCTGCACCTAGTGGTGCCCCGTGGCAGTCGTGAGAGCCAGATTTGTTTGGCGAGCCAAAGCCGATGATAGTCTTAGTACAGATTAGCGTTGGACGTGGGTCAGCTTTTGCCGCTTCGATTGCAGCATTGATCGCGTCAGAATCGTGGCCATCAACAGCAGGAATCACATGCCAGCCGTACGCTTCAAAACGCTTAGGCGTATCGTCAGAGAACCAACCTTCCACGTCACCGTCGATTGAGATGCCGTTGTCATCCCAGAATGCAATCAGCTTGCCTAGACCAAGTGTTCCAGCGAGTGAGCATGCTTCATGAGAGATACCTTCCATCAAGCAGCCATCGCCCATAAACGCGTAAGTGTAGTGGTCAACAATCTCGTGGCCATCTTTGTTAAATTGCGCCGCAAGAGATTTTTCCGCAATCGCCATACCCACAGCATTAGTGATGCCTTGACCTAGAGGGCCAGTAGTCGTTTCAATGCCCGGTGCATAACCATACTCTGGGTGACCCGGAGTTTTTGAGTGCAGTTGACGGAAGTTCTTTAGCTCTTCAATCGGTAACTCGTAGCCTGTTAGGTGAAGCAAAGAGTAGATAAGCATAGAGCCGTGGCCGTTAGACAATACAAAACGGTCGCGATCAGCCCAGTCTGGATTGGTTGGGTTGTGGTTTAGGTGAGAGCGCCAAAGCACTTCAGCGATATCAGCCATACCCATTGGGGCACCTGGGTGACCAGAGTTAGCTTGTTGAACACCATCCATGCTGAGCGCACGAATTGCATTGGCGAGTTGTTTGCGGTTCATAATTGTTTCCAGAATAACTTTAATTCAAAAAAGAAAGAGAGGAGTAGCTCCTCTCTTTCAAAATTCTTATAGCTTTTCAGCGATCATCGCTTCAAGTTTACCTTGGTCGATAGCGAAGTTGCGGATGCCTTCTGCTAGTTTCTCGACTGCCATTGCGTCTTGGTTGTGCTCCCACAAGAACTCAGCATGAGTCATTGCAGCAGGACGCTCTTGAACGCTAGAAGCTGGAGTAAGTTTTGCTTCGATGTCGCCTTGTGCATCTTCAAGCTCTTGAAGAAGAGCTGGGCTGATAGTTAGGCGATCGCAGCCGGCTAGTTCTAGGATTTCACCGATGTTACGGAAGCTTGCACCCATGACAACTGTTTGATAGTCATGCTCTTTGTAGTAGTTGTAGATCTTAGTAACAGACAGTACGCCTGGATCTTCTTGTGCTTCAAAATCACGACCTTCTTTCGCTTTGTACCAGTCCATGATACGGCCAACGAATGGAGAAATTAGGAATACGCCAGCTTCAGCACATGCGCGAGCCTGAGCGAAAGAGAATAGAAGTGTAAGGTTACAGTTGATGCCTTCTTTTTCTAGAACTTCTGCAGCGCGGATGCCTTCCCAAGTAGAAGCAAGTTTAATAAGAATACGGTCGTTTGAGATACCCGCATCGTTGTACATTTTAATTAGTTGACGAGCTTTAGCGACACTGCCTTCAGTGTCATAAGAAAGGCGAGCATCAACTTCTGTTGAGATACGGCCAGGGATGGTTTTTAGAATTTCTTTACCAATATTTACCGCTAGCATGTCACAAGTATCTTGGACTTGTTGCGCTTTGTCGCTGCTTTGAGTTTTTGCATACTTAATTGCTTGGTCGATAAGAGGAGCGTATTCAGCGATTTGTGCTGCTTTTAGAATCAATGAAGGGTTTGTGGTTGCATCTTCTGGTTGATACTTTTTAATTGCGTCGATTTCACCAGTGTCTGCTACGACAGTTGTTAGTTTGCGAAGTTGCTCTAACTTGTTGCTCATAATCGATAATCCTATTTTCTGGGCTAAGAAATCCGAAGTGCTCGGTTTACTTTCTGTTTGAGTTAATTGGCTGCACTTTCTCGTCACTGTACCGACGAACTGTTGCAGCTAATTTAAACAAAAAACAGCAGGTGAAACATTTGCTCTGCGCAGATGCTCGCTTGCTGAGTAAATGATGGAACCATATATATCTTATATTCATCCAATGTCAATCGAATGCTAAGGCTAATGTAAATCAAATCTAAGTTATTTTTATTATACGGCCTAAATGAGCGTGTTTTGTACAATTTATGACCGCTAGGTACATGCTTTTGGCAAGAGCGAATTCTAGTTCTACATTGAGAAAATGTAATGGTAATGAACATATGATTGGATGGTTTAAACAAATTTGTATATGGTATAGCAATGTAATAAACGGCGTGTTTGTGAGATTAGAAGAGGAATAGATGTATAACTCAAGTCAAGATTCTTCACAGGAAATGGCGAACCTGTTGACTGAAATTTCAGTTGCTTATTATCAAGATGGAGCCACACAAGAGGAAATCTCTAGAAAATTCTCAATATCTCGTGCCAAAGTGGGTAGATTGCTTAAGCAGGCTAGGGACGAGGGCATCGTTGAAATCACTGTTAAGTACCACCCCGTCTTTAGCGCCAAAATTGAACAAAGATTAATAGAGCGGTTTGGGATTAAAAGAGCGTTAATTGCGTTAGACCAGCCACAGGAGGAAGAGCAGCGGGAACTAGTCGCAGGGTTAGTTTCTAACTACCTTTCTAGCACGTTAAAAAATGGAATGGTTGTTTCTATTGGGCAGGGGAGAAATGTTTCTGCTGTTGGGCAATATACTGGTGTTATTTCGCCGCGTGATTGTACGTTTGTATGTGGAATCGGTGGAATTCACCCTAGAGGCGGTACTTACAATGCTGATCATATTTCACGGCAAATGGCTAAGAAATACGGAGGCACTTCTGAAACACTTTATGCCCCCGCTTACGCAGAGAATAGAGAGCAAAAACTAGCATTTATGCAAAACTCAACCATTAAACAGACTCTTGATAGAGCGCGTAAAGCAGATGTTGCTCTAGTTGGGGTTGGGGATATGAGCGAGAACAGCTATATGGTCGATCTCGGTTGGTTTACCCCGAACGAAGTTGTACAGTCACGCTTGCAAGATGGAGTGGTCGGAGACTTCGCAGGTTATGATTTTTTTGATATACAGGGGGAAGTGGTTAATACCGTAATGAATGATAGGGTTATTGGGTTAGGTATGGATGAATACCGAGCAATATCGGAAGTCATTGCAATTGCCGCAGAAAATAGTAAGCCGCTTGCTCTTCTTGGAGCGCTGAGAACTGGTGCAATTGATGTATTGGCGACCAGCGTTAGTAACGCACTAACGGTACTAAATCTAGAAGAGAAATTTAACTAAGTGTCGTGAACTTATTCCGTAACTTCATATGTTTCCTTGGCTTGAAGCACTTTCAATATTGTTTGAAAACCAACTCTCCGAATAACTCACTCGGAAAAGATCAATAAGCCCGAATTAAATTTGTTTAGTAGAGCTGTTTAGTGACGGCTCTCCTCCTCGAATAACAATTAATATTTCGCAGAGTAGTGATGAGTTTTCGATGCTTTTTTAGGTATCTGTCGGGCGCGACTAGACGGCTTTTTTATCGTAACTCACTTTAGATTTTATGCTCTATATAAACCCCAAAAAATTCCTGATTTTTATATGAATATAATTAATTATTCAACTAGTCTATAGAAAGTTTATATAAATTAAGGTAGCTACCATGATTGTTAAACCTTTTTGGATTACTTCTGTTTTTATATTCACCACATTGCTTACATTTTCTTCTAGTGCCGCGACTTCCGATAAGTTTGAGATTGGCAAACAAAAAGCAAAAGTCTGTATGACTTGTCATGGTGAAAATGGGATTTCAACTTTAGATCCTTATCCAAATTTACGTGGTCAAAAATATGGTTACCTAGTCTCTGCGCTAAAGGATTATAAAGCTAGAGATAGAACAAGTGGCTTGGCGATTTTAATGCAGCAGCAAGCTGAAAACCTTTCAGAACAAGATATCGAAGATATTTCCTACTATTACTCCAATTTAGGTAAAGACTCCAACCAATAAGGAACGCCAAGATGAACAACACCAACGTTCAATATAGCGTAAAAGTGGTGAAGTATTTTGTTGTTGCTTCTGTTATCTGGGCGGTTGCGGGTATGACCATAGGAGCGATACTCGCGGCCCAATTGTACTGGCCATCTTTAAATTTTGACTCGGAGTATTTTCAGTTCGGTCGATTGCGACCACTGCATACTTCAGGAGTGATCTATGGGTTTGTTGGCAATATTTTGATGGGTACATCACTGTATATTGTGCAGCGCTCTGGTCAGTGTGAACTCTTCAACAAGAGCCTCGCGTGGATGGTATTTTGGGGGTGGCAACTTATTTTGCTTCTTGCGCTCATTACGCTGCCGCTGGGTTATACCACGTCGAAAGAGTACGCTGAATTAGAGTGGCCGATTGATATACTCATTGCGCTTGTGTGGGTGCTTTATGCAGTACTGTTTTTAGGGACTATTGGGAAAAGAAACGTTCCCCATATATTTGTTTCTAACTGGTTTTTTGCTGCTTTCATTATTGTTATTGCCATGATCTTTATCGTGAATAACTTAGAAATCCCAGTCACTCTAACGAAATCCTACTCAATATATGCCGGTGCAAATGACGCGATTGTACAGTGGTGGTGGGGACACAATGCCGTGGGTTTCATGCTAACTGCTGGTGTCATCGGGATGAACTATTATTTCATTCCCAAAGCGACCGAGAGGCCAATTTATTCTTATCGGCTTTCAATTATAAACTTCTGGGGCCTAGTCGGCTTTTACACGTGGGCTGGCACGCACCACTTACTTTATTCTTCAGTTCCTGTTTGGGTGCAGAGTATTGGTATGATCATGTCGCTCATTCTTTGGCTTCCTTCATGGGCAGGTGCGTACAACATTGCAATGACGATGCTACAAAACAAACCAAAGCTTAAATCAGATTATATTTTACTGTTTTTCTTTTCGGCTATTTTGTATTACTGCTTGGCAACGTTTGAAGGCCCTTTGCTAGCAATACGTTGGTTTAACATGATCGCTCATGATACCGAGTGGGTTATTGGTCATGTTCATTCTGGTGCTCTAGGTTGGGTAGCCATGTCTGGGATCGCTACTTTCTACTATTTCATCCCAAGGTTATGGGGCAAGGAGAAACTGTGGTCGAGCCGCTTATTAAAATGGCACTTCTGGTTAGCTCACATAGGTGTTGCATTGTACGCCATCTCGCTGTGGGTGGCTGGAATTGGTGAAGGTTACATGTGGCTTGCTCAACATGAAAACGGAGAACTGAAATACAGTTTTATTGAGGCGTTAAACTTCAAAGCACCTTGGCTGTTGGTCCGCTTTATAGGTGGCTCGATATTTGTTCTAGGTATGCTCTTGATGGTCACAAATCTATATAAAACCATTAAGGCTCCGGCCAAACTAGTGGCGAAGGAGGCGTAATGATGAGCAAAGATCTTACCCAATCCCTGTTCATATTGATTATATCTACCGTTGTGGTCGCTTCTTTTTCACTTTTGACTTGGGTTATACCTAACGTCCTCAGTTCTTCTGAACTAAAAAAGGAAAGCTTGGCAAAGCCCTTAACGCCTCTGCAACTGGCTGGACGAGATGTATATATCAGTGAAGGTTGCCATGTTTGCCATACGCAATTAGTTAGGCCACTGGAACCAGAAATTAAGCGAAGTGGTAGAGCAAATAAAGAGTCAGATGATATCTATGAATTTCCATTTTTATGGGGATCTAAACGAACCGGGCCTGATCTCACTAATGTTGGGCTTAAGTACTCTGACCAATGGCATATTTATCACCTAATTAACCCGAGGGACGTGGTGCCAAGCTCGATAATGCCATCCTATCCTTGGTTGTTTGAACAAACACTTACTGGTGAAGATATAGGCAAGAAAATGGAAGTTTTGCGATTCCTCGGTGTTCCGTACTCCGATAAACAAATCTCCAATGCGCGATTAGAGGTTAGAGGCAAAACCAAAGGGGAAGCTTTAGTTCGCTATTTGCAAAGCTTAGGGGTAGATACTTCGGCGGAGGGTTTGCAATGAGTTCTTTTTGGAATCTTTGGGCAGTCGCCCTTACCCTAATTTTCTTTGTATTAATGATCCAAATTATTTTCAAGTATTGGCGTTCTAATCGCCAAGGCGATGAGAATAGGGTCATTGATACTTTTGATAACATAGAAGAAAGAGATGCGCCGGCCCCGAAATTTTTATTCACTGCATATTTGATAGCTTTTGTACTGTCGTTGCTCTACTTAATTCTGTATCCCGGTTTAGGTAATTGGTCCGGACTAATGAAATGGAAGTCAAGTGATGACAAACTTAGCAGTCCAACTACGACATTAGATAAGCAAATGGCGACGATCAAGGACTTTTCGCTGACGAGTTTAGCGAAAAATGACACGGTTGTTATTTCTGGTCAAATGCTGTTTCAAACTCACTGTGCTGCCTGTCATAGAAGCAATGCACAGGGGCAGAAGAATTTTCCGAACTTAATCGATAACCACTGGCTATATGGTGGCACTGATGCAGATATACTCAAGTCAATAACAGAGGGACGAAATGGCGTAATGCCAGGATGGAAAGGTGTTTTGACCAATGAGCAGGTTCAAGACATATCGTATCATTTAGCGTCACTCAATGGACGAAATAGCGACGCTCCCTCAATTAAACTACAGCTTGGTGGGTCACTGTTCGTACAATATTGTTCTGCTTGTCATGGGGGTGGTACGCACGGTAACACCGAGACTGGAGTTCCTAATCTGGCTAACTCAATATGGTTGCATGGCGGGAGCTTAGAAGATATACAAACGACGATATTGTATGGTTTAAACAATGTGATGCCGTCTTTTCAAGATAAATTAACACAAGACGAAATTCTCGCTGTTGCTGCATTCATTACTCGCTCAAGGCTCGATAACGACGCGAAAATCGCTAGTTTGAATGCCAATTCAGTAAAGCGTGGTGAATACCTTGCTCAGGCTGGTGATTGTATCGCATGTCATAGCGCTATTGGTGGCGAACCGTTCGCTGGTGGACTTCCGTTTGTTACGCCATTTGGTACCGTTTACTCAACCAATATCACACCTCATGTCGACGAGGGGATTGGTTCTTACGATTTCGATGAGTTCCGAGATGCACTTGTTGATGGTAAAGGTAAACATGGGTATCTATATCCAGCTATGCCATATACCTCTTACCAGTACGTTAAAGACGAAGACATTCAAGCATTGTGGGACTATCTCCAATCCATCATTGCCATACCAAGACGAAATGACGAGAACAAGATGATCTTCCCTTCAAATATCCGCCTCGGATTATTGGGTTGGGATCTGGTGTTTATGGATAAGACGCCACTTAGTTATGAATTACCCGCTAGCTTAAAATCAACGGTGGATGATGTTGAAAAATGGCAAAAAGGTAAATATTGGGTCATGGGGCTTGGGCACTGTAGTGAATGTCATACACCGAGAAACTTCGCTCAAGCACTAGAAACTGACCGTGTTTTCCAAGGAAACCTAATTGATGGATGGAACGCTCCCGCTATTGACGCCAATGAGCTGTATGTTGATGGTTGGGATCTCAAATCCCTTACAGATTTCCTAAATACTGGGAATTCATCTAAGGGAACAGCGTTTGCTGGCATGGCGGACGTTGTGAAAAATAGTCTCAGCCATATGACGCGCGATGATGTTGAAAGTATTGCGTATTACCTACTAAGTGGTGATGAAGGGAATATGATTAGCCCTAATGCGGTTAAGTTATCACCAACAGGATTTACAGATGAGGCGCTTCAAACGAAAGAGTATAAACTCTTCAGTGATACCTGCGGAGCTTGTCATGGTGCAGATGGCAAAGGTAGAGAGGGGATAGCCCCAACTTTGTTACACAATGGTATTATCATGCATAGCGATCCTTTTAATACAATGGCAGTGACCATTAGAGGGCTTTCGCCAAGCTATATTGACGAGCAAACTGATTATATGCCAATGGCGAGCTTTTCAGAGATCCTATCTGATCAGGAACTTGCCAGCCTTATTAGCTTTGTTCGCTTATATCTAGGTGATAGAAAAGAGCCTGTTACCAGAGAACAAGTAATGAAAACTAGGAAACTTCTGGAAAAAGCAGGATTTACTGGTGGATTGCATACTACTCCGCAAATGTATATCAATAGAGACACTCGTATTGATATAGAGTAGAGTGCTTCCGGCCTTGTAATTTAAACCCAAACAGTCTGAATCTGTTTGGGTTTAAATTTACGTGATAGGTGAAGTGCACTTAGTTTGTTTGGTAATGACTATATTGTTGCTAGGTTTTATATGGATCTCAAATTGTTCATTTTTCATTTTGCCATTCAGAATTTTTCCACTGAAGTTTAGATTGCCACTCGAAAGGTAGAGTAGCCCACTATCACCGATGATATGTTGCTGAGTGGAAGAGCCGTCTTTTACCGAAACTAAAGTTCCAACAGGGATATATTTGCCTTGAGCACCTCTAAGGTTGACAAGTATTTGGTGAATTTTTTCTATGTTGAATCGAATGCGAACACCGGAGCGATATTTGGGCATAATTGCTTCACTTGTAGAACCTTCTTGAAGATTTAACGGGACATTTTCAGACAAACTAATGTCGTTTGGAGAATAAGACGCCAAATTCGGGACGACAAATAACCCTTTGGAATCAGATTTACCTATCGTTGCACCATTCTGCTTAATCCCAATACCAGAATAGCCACTAGTCTCAACCAATGCGAAGCTAGAATACATTGGTGGGGTGGCTAGGAAATGACTATCCATCCACAATAGTCCACCATTTGCAGTTAGTGAAATTTGGCTATCAGAACCATATTGGTAGAAGTTTGCACTGTAGTTGCCAGTTTGTGTACCGTTCAAAAACAGCGAACCATATACTTGGTTTTGCGCAGTATTAAATTGATGATCCACCCCAACGTTTGACGTAAGAGTCTCTCCGTCCGAGAATTGGTGGCTTGTCATGTATGATGCGTATTGACTTGTTGTATCTTGGTCTTGTTGTACAGAGGTGGATACTTCGCTGTTTGTACCAAATTGATAATTGATATCTAAGTTGACACTCCACTGGTGTTGGTCACTAAAATTTGCTTGATAGTTACTGGAGAGATTTAGTCTCTGAGTAATATTGGCAGAAAACTGTGCTGTATATACATGTGAAGAAGCAACGGTTGAATCAGTCGATTTGTCATATAGTGCACTTGCTGAAAAAGAGCTCCAGTTTGTAACAGGAATGTTGACCCCAACACTAGTTTGGTAGCCGGCGACTAAGTCATTAATATCTGTATCAGCGGTGTTAAGTTGAGTAAAGTGCCTACCTGTAACCTGATAGTTGGTGTTAAGTGAAATATTGTTGTATTGAAACTGATAGCCGACCGCACCAAGAGCGCCTATGTCAGAGTTCCTTTGGCTGATAGCACTGTCCACTGTAATCGCACTGTTTGCGCCTATTTTTACGAATTGTGAAGTGCCAAAAGTTTGCTGCTGCTGCAACACGCTGGAGTGAAGCTCATACGTCCAATGTGATGTTTCGCCATGGCTATAGTTTAAGGAACCAAAAACTTTTCCATAGTCAAAGTTATCAATACCATAGTTTCTTCTTAAAGCTCCAAGCTGGAAGCCATAGCTAGAGATACCTGGACGAAGGATGTTGATGCTTGCGAAGTAGGGAATTTTGTAGGTGGTGACTTTTCCGTTTTTGTCTGTTGATTGGACGGTAATTGTACCTGAGCCGTCAGACACTGGAATATTATAGAATTGATAACTCCCGGGGTTTACTTGATAATTTCCAACCGGTACTCCATTGACATCTAACTTTACATTCTGCGGTAAGTCTGTTTTGCCAGTGATTAACGGGAGCGATCGAATATCCAACTGCGGTTTTAACGCGTAGTTTTTGTAATAACTGATACCAGCAAAATTGGCACTTCCGCCCCAGTGGGCATTAGTTGTAGTGCTGTCACCAAGCTCTATTGTCGTGAGATCGCCCAGGTTATCTTTACGCCAATTCGTGTCGAGTCTAATCCATTCGGATGTGCCATCATCGGAGGAATCGTCATCGTTGTTTATCTCTGGTGGTGTGTAACTGCCCGTCTGACTAAAGAATCCAGAGCTCTTGGTGAATACACCTAATTCACCTGTGACCCCAGTAGAATAGATATTGGAATGGTTTATCCAAGAACCAATAAGATTGTAGTTAACAAAAAAACCGTTTGCCGAGGTTGGCTTTAGGTCCGTTTTCACTCCAAGTGCTTTTAAATTTAACTTGGTAGCATGAAAGCGCCAGTTGGGCAGCGCCAATTTGATACTTTGCGTTTGCTCATCCCAACTAAGTTCAGAAGAGGTGGATTTCATTACAATAAAATCGATTCCCGACTTGTTGATCGAACGGAGTTGGTTAAAGTTTTTTACGTGGTGCTGAGAAAAGAGTTTCTTCGGGATCCAGAATTCACTGCTTTTATGGCAAATTGGCCAAAGCTGTCCACTTTCACCGTTAACATAGATTGCAGATATAACAGGGTCCATTTCATTTTTAAAACAAACCCCCGGGACGGTAATATCGGCATAAGCCTTGAAATCGAGTATAGAAACGAACAACAGTACGTAGCCCAAGCAGCGATTAAAAGAGGTAAAAATTTTGGTGGGCAAGTTCATTTGGGAAAGTACTGTTGTCTGGTGATAGCTTTTTACTAAGAGTCACTTAGCCTTAGCTCTTATTCGTATAGAAAAAATAAGAGCTAGAGCAAGGAAAGTTAGACCGATATAAACGTCGGTTAAGTGTTTAGATATTTCAACTGTATTTCTGGACGCAAGTGTTTAATCGGGTTAGGGAACTTACCATAGTGTTTTACGTTCAATACGCCATAGATAGGAATCCAAGGAGTAGAGCCTGACTGGTTTCTCACCGTAAAGGTACCCTCTATGACTTGGCTTGAATTAGGGTTATTTCCAATTACCCGGTTGTGTGCTGGGTCTGCATACAGAGCAAAACTCATTCCTCTATCGAGATTGCGATGATAAATCGAATCATTGGGCTGCGTTGGTATCCAAAGCGTATAGTGGATTGGACCATTAGCTAACCGATTAGCACCACACACAATTCTAAATGATGTCGCATTAGTAACAACTTTAGGGCGATAGATATTTTGAAAATTTAGCTCTTTCATTTGTACCCTACAAGCTAGTTGTAAAGGGGCGTTGCCAAATGAGTTAGCCAATGTCGCAGGTGGAAAAATCGCTGCCACCAACGAGATAGCGAAAAGAAAGTAAATTTTAAACATAATTGCACTTAATCAGTGTTTCCTTTGTGGACATGCTATACAGAAATTTTACTTTTCTTTGTCGTTTTAAGATTACTTAGCGTTTGTTCTACCGTTTGTACTTGCCAGTTATTGGAAAGTGGGAACGTTACTGTTTGATTAGGTAAGATGTAACGCACAGGTGAAGCATCATGAGCCTTCCCCTTTTTGTCGATGAATTGTAATTGGCGTAAGCTCAAGACAGTGCCACCAGAGTTCGAAAACTTGAGGACGTCGTGTTCTTTTTTCCATTGCCAGCTATCTGCTACGGGGTGATCTGGATGGACAAACACTGGGAAAGTAATGTTATACAGTATTTTTATATCACTCACTTTCTGATTTTGTGCCGTCATGTCCGTTGTGGGAAGTTCTTTTAGGTCGATTCGATACGTTTTTATTTGATCTGAGTTGTTTTTAACGAACAATCCTACGCGAATGGTTTCTGCTTTATGTGGTGGTATTTTAAATATCGTCGGAGACGGAAATAAATCATTCGTTGCGGTTAAGCGCTGAATATTATTTACTGAAGACCAAAGATAGGCTTTTGCCTGAATATCCACTGGCTTATCTGTGTCATTTAATAGCCGCACAGTTTTGAGCTGACTATCATTGTTAAAGTTTAATGAAGTAGGCGCTAAGTCTAGCGCACTACAGGAAAATGTTAGTCCTATAAAAGACATTGAAAACAGAAAATATATTATTTTAAATGGCTTGTTGCACATATCATGAGCCCGTAGTAACGCTAGTATTATATATTATGGACGGCCTCGTTTCTCTTAAGCTAGAGAAAGTAGGCTAGTTGATTATTTCAAGATTAGAATTCAACCTGAACGTGTACAGTTTGGCTAAACTGACGGCCAGCAAACGCTGTGAATTTTTGACCTGAAGGAATTTGGCCGTAGATAGTTGCTGAGCCATAACCATTATTGAGGGTAATGTTCTTACCTGTTGCATCTTCAGCATTGTACGGCGTGATCTCTTGAGAAGCTGAGTGTGAAGAGTCAGCGAATAGACCGTAGTAAATAGCATCTCCTGCACTATCAGTCATTTTATAGCTGTTGACTTTCGTTGCACCAGTAGCAATGTACAACTTCGGATCTTGGTTGTTCACTGTGTAGCAGTTATTCACGCTGATTGTAGTTTGAGCGTCTTTTGAGCCAGTTTCATCTGCGTTGATAGCGCCAAAATCTAGAGCTGTTGGAGTATCTAAATGACAGCTTGCTACAACATGCGCTTGTACCGTTAAGTCAGTTTGAGTTGTTGCACCCAATGAATTAACTGATGCAGCAAATGATGTTGCTGACGCAAAAGGTAATACTGCAGCAATACTTAGCGCGAGCTTAGTCGATTTTTTCATTATATTAACTCTCATATTTGTTTGTTATATGTATTACAAATATCTACTTCCCTAGCATTAAATAAATTAATCGTAATCCTGTTCTATATTTGCGGGAGGAGTCTAGCATGCAGAATTGTATTTTGTAAATAAATGTACAATAAAAACAACAAGATACATTGATTGATTGGAAGTTAAAATTTATGTTAGTTTGTGAAGATAAATTAATTGTACGAATAAGTGTCAAATATATTAAAAAATCACAACCTATCGATCAAATAATATCCCATTCAGTTAACTCTTGATAACTTTCATATTTACTTATTTTTTAATATTTCTATTAGGTCATGTGTTAAATTTATTATTAAAATTATCATTAATTTCTTGAAAAATGATTATTTACGTAGTGAGTACCAATTTATTACTAACAAATACTAAGATTTATTATTTGGAAATAAAAATAATCACAGGCGCTATTTTGGTGTGCTAAAAGGTGCGCTAAAAATAGTCAGCTAAAGGTTGGAAAATGACTCTAAGTCGTAAGTAAGCTTTAGCGGGCATGACGTTGATCTTAATCAGTAAGTATTCTCAACGGCACGAATAGGGTGTTTCTTTGAGCAATGCATGCTTTAGGACGGGTTATGGCAGTTTGCATAGTGGGGACTTTGATGATTGGAGATTGAACTTGGTTGTCAATCTTAGGTATTAATTAATCTAACAGATTTCGGAAAATAGATTTTAGAACTTTAAGCCGAGTAAATGCTATAAGTATTAGGGGCTTAACTTATATGGATGGAGTTAAATCCTCTAAATTATACCGCACAGTATAAATTGAATTGACGTTATTTTAACGGATTATGAACAGTGATTTTTATTTTGTGTAGCACTATCCGTTCCGCCTAAGATACTGAAATACCTTCTCTTTTACAGTACGTAGTGTTCTATAGATGGAAGGTTAAACTTAATAAGGAACGTAAAAATGCGTAAAACTATTCTCTTGTCACTCGCTACAGTAGCATTATCTGCATGTGCAACTACTTACGCGCATCCGGTAAACAATAGACCTACTTACAATCAGTTTATGGTTAATCATCACCAAGATCGTAAACAATATCGCCACCAAATGGATCGTTTCTATGGTCGAGATCGTCATGCAGTGGTACATCGTTTTGGAACACCTGATACTCGTATTGACGAAGGACATGGGGTATCAAAGCTGGTTTATAAACGAACTAAGTCGAGAGAGTTTCGAGATGGTTGGTATAAATTAACATGCAAAACAGTGTTCCGCACTAAACGTGGTGTGGTTAATGATGTGAAAGTGGTAGGTAACAACTGTACCGACCGTTTTATGATTGGCTAAACGCCAATGTACCCAAGTAACTGAATCTGCATATTGAGTTTGCTTGGGTATATCGTACTGATCATTTTTGTAGAATGTAAGCCGTCGGCTGATGGCTTTTTATTAGGATATATACAATGAGAAAGCTAGCGGTTATAGCTTTACTGGCTTCTATGTTAGGAGGCTGCGTAGTATACCCTGTCGGGCCATACCACCATCACCATCATCACCATCATCGATACTACTAGTGGAGTGTTATGAATAACAAAGATAAACGACGAGTCATTGTCGTTACAGGCGTGAGCCAAGGCATCGGAGCGGCAATTAGCGAAGTATTCTTGGAAAAAGGAGATGTTGTTATTGGCTGTGCTAATGTCGCTGACAAGAGTACGCCCTCGCTTAAGAAATTTAATGCAGAATATGGAGAGTCTTTCCGTTATTTCCAAACTGATTTAACGGATTCCAAAGCGCTTGAACATTTTTGTCGAGATGTAAACCAACACTATAAGGTTGTCGATGCAGTTGTATCCAATGCCGGAAAGAATATATTTTCGGGTATAGACTGTGATAAAGATACTTGGGACAGTAATTTAGATTTGAACTTAACTTCTCATTGGCAACTATGTAAAGGGTTAAAACCTGCCTTAACGAAGGGGGAAGGGGTTATCATAGTGATGTCTTCTAACCATGCTTACTCAACTTTAAAAGGTTGCGCGCCATACAACATAACTAAGTCAGCATTAACATCCTTGGTACAAAGCCTCACTCTTGAATGGGGACCGACCATTAGAGCCGTGGGGATAGCGCCCGGATTTATCGATACTGAGGGAAATCAAGCGTGGTTTGATAGCCATGAAGACTCGACGCAGGTACGTGAACAAGTCGAGCAGGCTCACCCAGTAGGTCGAATTGGAAGTCCAAAAGAAGTTGGGGAGCTGTGTTACTTTTTATCTAGTAAGAATGCAGGCTTTATAGCTGGCACTACAATCACTATTGATGGTGGTAGAAGTGCTGTTATGCAGGATCTCTAGAGTTTGCTGTTTTTTCTTCGCTATTTGATTTAGCGTTTTCACAACACCAGCTGTTATGAAAACGCTAGTCTTGATTAAATGCTAATCGTTAAGAATACTTTGCACTTTGTCTGCTAAAACAGATGCTAATGTTAAGTTCGCTTGCTCGTCGAGGTGTATACCTTCACCTTTAGCTGTTTTTATATAATCAGCAGTATTCAAAAACTCAACTTTGTAAAAATCCGCAACAGTTTGATAATGCCTGCCAAGTTCAAGTGAGACTTGTTTTTGGCCGTCGAAAATTGTATCCATAAAATGTTCAGTTTCGCCAATGTGCGGTGGAGAAAGCAGTAAAACTTTCGGAGCACTTCCATCTGGACCACATCCACTTGATAGCGTTTTTCGAACCAGACTTGCAACACCTTGCGAAACTTGGTTTGCAGAGCTTTGAAAGCGTTCTTTTAAATCATTTGTACCCAACATAAGAATGACCAAATCTAACGGAAAGTTAGATTCTAGATACACGGGTAAAAACTTGGCGCCATTTTGAGCTTCACCGTTAAGATATGGATCATCATGTACTGTCGTGCGTCCGTTTAACCCAGCTTCGATTACTCGATAAGAATGGCCAAGTGCATTTTGCATCGCACCCGTCCAGCGCACATCAAACTCATGACGCGTCGCGTTACTTGGGTTGTAGCCCCATGTCAACGAGTCACCAAAACACAAAATTGATTTCATGCCTTACTCCAACAAAATAGTATTGAGTCCAAACTAACACTTTCGAGCACGATTACGGATAGTAATATGCATTTTTTTGCATTCATATGACATAAAAACCACTGGTCAATAGGTTGTATTCATAATAAAAATAAAACCCAGCTATAAATAAAATAAAAAATGCATAATTACATTTAAATTACACTACATGCCCGCACTACTCACACTTTGACGAAACCTGAGTGCAAACTGTTTGAAAAGTGACCGCAGCCATAGTACCACTAACTTTGTTGTGGGAATTTTGAACACCTTTCCTGACAACGCTTAAGAATGGATTTTTTCTATAGGATGAGACTATGAAAACCAATGCTGAAGATTTAGAGCACTTGACCAACGATCATGATCATTTCTACGAGCTGTGGGACAGTACGTTTGTATTAGACAAAGACACCCCAGAACTTCCAGCAATTTTTGACGAGTGTCATGACTAAAAACCGATTGGGCAAGGTGAATTGGTTTGAGCTTAACGATAATAGGTGACTGCTTTTGAATTTCATCCTCTCAAAGTAGTCACCTATTTTTTACTCCGGATATCCTAAACTTCGATAGGCAGATCTTGTCTTTGTCCCCACTCAGTCCACGAGCCATCGTATACAGATAAATTTTGATAACCTGCTAACTCAGCAGCTAGAGTCAAAATACAAGCAGTCACACCGGAGCCGCATGAGAAAATATACTGATCTTGTGAACTCGAAATTGTCGTTTCAAATGCACTTTTTAGTTCTTGTACAGGCTTCAGTTTGTGCCCAGACATAAGTTCTACAAAAGGTAAACAAACGGCATTAGGTATATGGCCACTGCGGACGCCTTGTCTCGGCTCAGGAGTTTGGCCTAAGAAACGAGCTTTCGATCTCGCGTCAATGGTTAAACTACTTGGCTGTTCGATCTGGTTGTAAACTGAAGTCGAATCAAGGAAATGACTAGGGGTTAGGGTGCCACTAAAGTCACCTTTTTGCTCGATATTACGATATGTCTGTGTCAATTCGTAATCGTTATTTTTCCACTCTGTCAGGCCACCGTCTAAAACATAAACATGCTTGTGACCCATTGCTCTGAACATCCACCAAGCCCTTGGTGAGGCAAAAGTACCGCTGTTATCGTACACGACAATAATTGAATCGTTGTTAATGCCAAGTTCTTGGGCGAGTTGATTAAAACGTTCCTCGCTTGGCATCATATGAGGCAATGGATTATTTTGATCGCAGAAGACACTGTCGTAGTCGAACCTGATTGCATTTGGAATAAAGTTAATCGTATCCTTTTCTGGTTCCGCAGGAATTTGAAAGTTGATACTCGCGTCAAGTATCACTAAATTATCGTCATTTAAGTGTTTATTTAGCCATTGAGCGTCAATTAAAGGCCCCATACTTTATTCCTTTTAGATTGTTATTATTGAATATCGGGTCAGTGTTACCTGACCTTGTGAATTGGGATTCGTTGTTTATTGTTTGTTATCACCACATACTGGACAAGAGGGCTGCTTAGCTAACTTCATCTCTCGCCACGACATGTTCAACGCGTCTAAGAGTAGAAGTTTTCCTTCCACAGGTTGCCCATAATTTGCGATAAGCTTAATTGTTTCCATTGCTTGCACACTACCGATGATGCCAACTAAGGGCGCCATTACCCCCGCTTCTACACAGGTTAGAGTTTGTTGCCCAAATAGTGCACTCAAACACTGGTAGCAAGGTAGGTTTTCATCTTTGTATGTGTAAACACTGACTTGACCTTCCATTCGTATCGCCGCACCCGATACTAATGGTGTTTTAGTTTGATAACACAGTTTATTAAGTTGGTTGCGTGTCTCAACGTTGTCCGTGGCGTCAAGGATCACGTCATGCATAGTGATTAATTGTTCGAGTTCGTCGTCTTCAAGTCGGTGGTCGACAGTAGAAACTTTGATGTGAGGATTAAGAGCCTTTAAAGCGTCAGCAGCTGAATCGACTTTATTGCGGTTGATATCACTATCAGTGTGAAGCACTTGTCTTTGCAAGTTGGAGTGCTCGACAACATCATCATCGACCAGTGTTATGTTCCCTACGCCTGCAACAGCAAGGTATTGACTGGAAGCACAACCTAGTCCTCCAGCACCTATAATTAACACTGAACTGTTATTGAGTGCCTCTTGGCCTTCAAAATCGAATTCCTTCAGAGTAATTTGCCGGTTGTACCGAAGAATTTCTTGATCAGTTAACTCTTTCAAGTGTGACTCCTAGTTAATATAACGCGCTGTTAAACAGCTGTACTTGCACAGTCTCACCAGCTTCGACACGGCCACGATCTTGTTCTAAGACGACAAAACAGTTCGCTAAACTCATTGAACGGAAAGCGCCAGAGCTTTGGTTGCCAGTTGTTTCTACGTAAAACTTGCCGTCCTCGATGGTGTAAATGCCCCTTTGATAATCTGTACGACCCGGTGACTTTTTGAAGTTATTCTTACTGATAGCAGGAATTGAAGGCTGTGGTTTCCACTCTGTGTGCCCAGCTAATTTCGCAAGAACGGGTTGAACCAACACATAAAGCGTAATAAATGCAGAAACGGGATTGCCCGGTAGGCCACAGAACCAAGCCTTGTCTAGCGCGCCAAATGCAAAAGGTTTACCGGGTTTGATGGCGAGCTTCCAAAATCCTATTTGCCCAATTTCATCAAGAATATCCTTTGTATAGTCAGCTTCACCAACGCTGACTCCACCAGAGGTGACAACAACGTCGGCTTCCAGTTGCGCTTTTTCAAAGGTTGCTTTCAGAGTTTCTGGGCAATCAGGAATAATACCTAGATCAATGGCCTCACAACCAAATTTTTCTATGACAGGTCGAATACCATATCGGTTGCTGTCATAAATTTGGCCTTCTTCTAGCGGTTGGCCGAGTGGCTTGAGTTCATCTCCAGTTGAGAAAAAAGCGACTTTAGGCTTGCGTAGAACATTAACGTGGCTGATCCCTAGGGATGCTATCATAGGTAAATCGCGTGCAGTTAATCTTGAGCCTTTGACTAAGGCGATATCACCTTCTTGAATATCGTCACCAATTGGGCGGATATTATTGTTGAGTTTTACGTTTGTATTAGTAAACAGAATGCCAGCATCTGTCGATTCAGTTTGCTCTTGCATGATAACGGCATTACAGCCTTCTGGGATTTTGGCTCCGGTCATAATTCGAATACAAGTGCCAGTTGGCCATTCTCCTTCAAAAGGCTGGCCCGCGAAGGATTTACCAGCCAAAGGGAGCGTGTTTGATTGTTCAAGATCAGAAATTCGAATTGCGTATCCATCCATTGCCGAATTGTTAAATGGTGGAACGTTGATAGGGGAGAGTAGGTCTTCTGCTAGTACGAAACCGATCGCATCTTGAAGTGCTAGCTTTACTGATTGTTCGATAGGTTTAATTCCGGAAAGCATATGTTGAAGTGCATCTTCAATCGGCATCAAATTTGGAGCATCGCAGCAGCTCATGTTGAAGTCCTATGGTTATTTAAGAGTTGGTAAGACTGTATCACAATTTCTATTAGATATGAGCACTCTATAATTGACCTTGGGCAAAATAAGGGTGTAATAAATTTAAAATACGAGTATCCTTATCCGCCTTGCAAACGACCAGAAATTGAGCAGAGGAATACATGGCGGCCCTAAGCGAGTCAGCGAAATTAGTTAAAGAAGCGTTAGAACGCAGTGGATTAGAAACTCCAATGGTTGAAGGTGCCTATTCTCCAGAGGAAAAAAAGGAGAAAATTCAACATCATATGCGTGAAGTGCTGTCATTGCTGGGACTCGATCTGACCGATGATAGTTTGCAAGATACGCCTAAGCGTGTAGCAAAGATGTTTGTTGACGAAATTTTCTCTGGTCTGGATTATCAAAACTTTCCAAAAATAACTGTTATAGAAAACAAAATGAATGTGAATGAAATGGTACGCGTAAAAGACATTACCGTAACCAGTACTTGTGAGCATCATTTGGTGACTATCGACGGTAAAGCGGCTGTCGCTTATATCCCGAGAGGCAAAATTATAGGTCTATCGAAAATTAACCGAATCGTTCGTTTCTTCGCGCAAAGACCTCAAGTACAAGAGAGAATGACGGAACAAATTCTGGTCGCACTTCAAACACTTCTGAAATCAGACGACGTTGCGGTAACAATTGATGCAACGCATTATTGCGTTAAATCCCGTGGCGTTATGGATGCGACTAGTGAAACCACAACCACAGCCCTTGGTGGTATTTTTAAATCTAATTCGGCGACCCGAGCTGAATTCTTCCACGGCTTAAGATAAGCGACTTGGCCCACTCTTAATGATTGGGCCAAACTATCTAATAGTACAGTTGCTTACTTTATTCATTCTTCTTTTTTATTGCTGTAGTAAGCACTGAAGCTCAAAACAATGGCTGATGCGCTGATCACTGTCATTAGTGTACCTGCTGGTGGTGCTAAGTTCGCCATGTCGACAAATACAAAGTAACCTAAATCGGCAAGACCACCTACCAACGCTGTAACAAATATTGCGGTGACATTTTTTCTCCAGATATACACGCTTCCGACTGTAGTAACAAGGCCAAACCAAGCTAAGTTCCATGAGTGTTGTTTTAATGTTGCCGTCACTACTGGTGCGTATTGCCTTACTAACTCAGCCATAAGTGGGTCATTAGAGATAAAACTTAAAGACAAGGCTTCATTACCTAGGGACAGCAGATAAATCATGGCTGCACCAATCAAGAAATGAAACACTCCCCAGACCAACCAAAGAAGAGATGAAATTTTTAGTAATGCTGAAGTTTTCATATTTGCCTACCTTAATTTTGTGCCTAATTTTGCTACGCATGGGTTGTTCAACTTGGTAAACACTATAAAACGTAGAATGAATACAAAATAACGACTATTTTTTATTAAAATGATAAGTAGAAGTTGTCATGCTGGAGAGTTTAATGACAAATGAGCAGCTTAAGGTGCTTATTGCTGTAGCAGAGCAAGGCAGTTTTCGTAAAGCGGCAAAAGTCGTGTTTAAAACTCAGGCCGCCGTAAGTGCAGCAATCAAGTCGCTTGAAAATGAATTCGATATTGTTTTATTCGACCGAAATCAGTACCGGCCACAGCTGACCGAAATTGGTCAGGCCTTTTATGCAAAAGCCAAGTTGACGATGGATCATTTTAAACAGCTTCATAGCATGGGACATCAGTTAGCGAGTGATATTGAGCCATCATTTGATATTGTAGTCAGTGCGAGCTGTCCGTTACCTTTTTTATTAAAGCAACTTAAAGTCATCATCGATCAATTCCCACATACACGCTTTCGTATTACAACCGAGGTGCTGCATGGTGTCATTGAAAGCATTGACAGTGACGAAGCCGATTTAGGGTTTGGACCAGAGTTTGGTTTGAATACAACTCACGAAAAGCTGCCCATTGGGGACATTGCATTTATAAATGTGGCTGCGCCAAATTACTTTAAAGGAGGAAATCAACGGGAAATAAAATTGGAAGAATCACGAGAGTATTCACAAATAGTGTTAAGGGATACATCTAAGAAAATGGATAAACTCGACATGTATGTTTCACCATATGGTGAAATGTGGAGTGTGAGTGATATGGCCACCAAGAAAGAATTAACGATTGCGGGACTAGGCTGGGGGCGGCTACCAGAACACCTTATTGAGCAAGAGCTAGTCAACGGGTTATTAGAGCCTATATTAGTTGAAAATATTCCAACACGAAGTCAGGGCAAGATGTATATGTTTAGAAAGAGGGTGAGTAACAAAGGCCCAGTTTCAGAGACATTTTGGAGTGGGATAACTCAAGCGTATCGCACTTGAGTTATCCATTTAGATTTAGGTTGGCGAAAAGTTTAACTGTCAAACATAACTAAATATTCGCCATAGCCTTCCTTCTCTAGGTCTTCTTTTGGGATGAAGCGCATGGAAGCTGAATTAATGCAATATCTCAGGCCAGTAGGCGCGGGACCATCGGTAAATACGTGCCCTAAATGTGAATCTCCAAAACGGCTACGAACCTCTGTTCTTGGATACAAAAGCTTGTAGTCAGTTTTAGTGGTGACATAAGCAGGATTTATTGGTTGGGTGAAGCTTGGCCAACCGGTACCCGATTTAAATTTATCTTTTGATGAGAAAAGAGGCTCCCCAGTAACAATATCAACGTAAATACCTTCCGCTTTGTTATCCCAATATTCATTTTGGAATGCGCGTTCCGTACCGTCTTCTTGAGTGACATAATATTGGATTTTGGTTAGCTTATTTTTAATCTCATTTTGAGACGGCTTGTCATAAGGTTTTGCGTTGGATATCAGTTTTTTTTCATCAATTAATTGACGTAGTGTTTTTGGGTTTTCATTCCGATCTGATCCAAAAATATCGTCTAAATACTGATCTCTGCCCGATGCGTAGCGATAATATTTGTATCGAATTTTGCTTTTTTTGTAATAGTCTTGGTGATAGTTTTCTGCTGGCCAAAACTTTTTAAATTCAATGAGCTCAGTTTTCAGCGGTTTTTTAAAAACACCTAACTCATCGATCTCTTTTATAAACTTTTGCGCAATTTGTTTTTGTTGTTCATCGCGATAAAACACGGCAGGGCGATAATGTGGACCACGGTCCACAAATGAACCTTTGTTGTCTGTTGGGTCAATATGACGGAAAAACTGATCTAAGATCTGTTCATAGCCCACGACTTTAGGATTGTAGTAAACGTTAACCGTTTCTATGTAATTGGTTTTTCCTGAAGCGACTTGCTTGTACGTTGGGTTATCTTTGCTGCCACCGGAATACCCTGAAACCACTTCAACGACGCCGGGCTGTTTTTCTAGATCAGATTCTGTGCACCAGAAACAACCACCTGCGAGTGTTGCCACATGATAACCTTGCCTTTTCGCTTGCTGCTCTGTGATGGCAGACATTGCAGGAAAGGAAACACTTAATACGGAAATGAACGCTAAAGCTATCCGAGTTTTCGTTATACCTATCATAATAACCTTGTCTCAAAGTAACAGTATTTCCCTATAAGAAAGGACTTGTGACGGTTAAATTTCGCTTATGAGAAAAATTTTCATGGATAGATAATGAAAATCCACCTGAGAATTTCAGGTGGATTTTACTTTACCATTCTTCACTCTCTAAAAATGGTTTACCTTCTAAAGAGTAAATGTCATTGTCGAAAGGGTGATCTGCTCTATCTCTCAAGTATTCGAGCTGGTGTTCCAGCATGTCGACGGTATCGTAGTCCCCTTCCGAACAAGCAACATAGATCTCTTGCTCCAAGGCTTCAATGCTACCTTTAATATCCATAGCAAGCCTCCCATGTCTATGCAGACAAGAAGTGGAAAAGTTTTACCTATTCTCAAAACGATTATAGTCCAATAGGCCAAATTCGATAGGCTGAGTTTGGCGATACCAATGATGCAATTTGTCACTAAACGCCCAAAAATCGGGAGAGGTTCGACGGATTGCAAATTTATCCAATAACTTAACGTAGTCCTCATTGGTGCGAATAGTTTGTAATCTTTCAACCAATTCTCCAATATCTTTTTCTTGTACACGTAAGTATACGGCCGGATAGCTGCCAAGCGTCCCTTTCACCAGAGTTAAACTGTCATGTTTAGGATCGCGATTTCTTGCTTCATCAAAGAGACTGGATACATTTAAATGAGCATTGTTATGTAGCATAGTGAAAACAGACTCTTCACCTGAATCGCCACTGATCATAATCATGACTATTTGTGGAACATAGATAAGCCCTTTACCCACGATATTATTGATTTTACGGAGCTGCGCTTCACTTTCTTTGTTCAATCCAGTGTTCTCGATATCGTATCTTGTGGTCAAAACGGGAGACAACTTTTTACGTAACATACTGTACAACTCTATTTTAGGCGTATCAGTTTTGTATTTTATATCTGTTGGTTGACTAAACGGCTTAATGTTACGTTGTAAGAAGGTGCTTAGCTGAACGCTTTGGTTTTTGTACCAGCTCGACATTTCCTTATGGCGCATGTCTTCAGGTAGGAATTGTATGAAGTTACTTTCTCCCTCCATACGTAAAAAGTCCATAAACATTCGAGTAATAAGCTGGTGACCAAAATTACCATAGACATCAAATCCTGCGACGAGCAGATAGTGAATACGCTCAATCAGTTCGTAATCTAGTATCCAAGCCGTTTTAGTTGGTTTGCCTACCATGCCTCTTACCACAGAGGCGCTATCGACATGACGGAATATTGTCAGCGCGGCATTGGGGTTATGGCCATCACCATCCCAAATTAAATCTAAGTCTAAGCGTTGTGCACCACCGCTTTTAAATGCTTTATTGAGAAACTGAGATTTAGCCTCTAAAAAACGAGCTTGTTGTCGGGAAAATTGAACCCAGTTGACGATGGGTAGGGCGTTACTTTGCAGTTCGCTAGGTAGCTTAAGATTTTTTGCTTGCTCTCGATAGAAGTCATTCACCGCAGGGACGTCTGTTTTGTCCGGGTCAAAAAAGAACACAAAGAAACGATCATTGATAACATTTAAGGCCAACTGCCCTCGGCAAACGGGACCTTTAATAAAGGCTAAGATGGTATTTTGAGAGTTATCCAGCATAAACCGATAACGGGAGTTTACTGGCAGCTCAGTAAAGGCTGTCATTGGGTTTGCGGCAACATCAGGCTCATAGCTTGGTAATTGAGTTACATGATAATCGGCCTCGATAAACCACTTTTTCCACTTGTTCAATCTTGTTTCGTTCACAGCGAAGGGCATGTGGGTTTTATCTACAATGGTCTCTGGATCGGGGATAATTCGATAATAGACACGGTCAACGCCGGGATCGCCATAAGGCCTACGTGTGGGGATACGGACTACTTTCTCACCAGGAGGTGTTTTTGAGCGGACTAAGTTGAAGAAACGTGGTCGCTCTGCGCCTATCTCAGAAAAATACAGGTGTGAGAGGAATAAGTGCTCATAGATATAGCGAGCCATTAGCTGTGATTTCAAATCGCTGTTATTCAGAAATGCTTCATATTTATTGATGTATTTTTGTTCTTCGTTAGTCAGTGGTGGGGGAGCAGTCATTATTGCACCGTTTTTCAACCACAGTTTCAGTGTTTCATACTGTTTTTTGTCCAAATTTGGCATTCCGAAAGGCATTCCCCAGTTTGGGTAGCGCTGTTCATAATATGCATGCTCTTCTATTGTTGGGCATATTTGCTCGCGATAGATGGAAAAATCAAACCCTTTTAGTTGATCGACTTGTGGCTGTGGATGTTTTTCTTTTTGTTCGAGTAACCTTGCCATTAGACCAGCTTGCCAATTGGCATCTGGAGTCTGTGCACGTTCATTTAAAACTGGACTGAATCCTTTTTCACGCCATTGCTGCGTTGTTTGTGCATCTTCAAACAACCGAGTGGGATCGGTAGCGACGAGTCGAGTGCCATCGTAGACCAATTGTTTTGTACCCCCTCTGTCTGTGCCTGCTTCAGAAGAGAGTTTGAGTTGACAAGGTGCATCGTAACAGGCATGGCAGACGACGCACCGATTATCAATAATGGGTTTTACTTCTTGGATATAAAAATCAGCTTGAATTGTGTCACGTTTTGCAATTCGATCTCTCACTTCTTGCTTGCCGTACAGCTCATCATAGTTATATGCCGCATACGTTGCACAACCAGCAAAGAGGGTTAAACCCACTATTATAAAAAGCTTCCTTATATTCATAATCCTTAATCAAGCACTAAATTGGTGTCACACAGGTAAATACTATTATGACCAATATAGTACTGACTTGGATTATTGGCATTTCGATTCTGTTACCAAGGTCAACACGCTTTCGCTTTTGCCAAAAATTTCTGCATCTCATTTTCTGGCACTAAACCACCGCCCGTCGCCCAGACAATATGGGTTGCATTATTTATTTGCGACTGGCTTAACGAGTATTTGCAAAGAAAATCTTGGTTGTTTGGTATGACGGTTGGCCCCAGCATCCCCGCTAACGCTGAGGGCTCGAGGTTGATATTTTCTGTAGAAGACAACAATGCCAACAAGTCGTAAAGCCTTTTATCTTCAATTGTGTAGTATCCGTCAATGAGGCGATGCATCGCTTTGCCGACGAAAGCAGACGCTCTACTAACCGCTAAGCCGTCGGCTTCAGTTTGGTTGTCTAGCCCAATATCTTGTACAGAAATTTGGTCATGTAATTGAGTCATTACCCCAAGCAGCATACATGGTGAGCGAGTAGGTTCGGCGAAAATGCAATGTACGTTGTCACCAAACGCCAGTTTTAGTCCAAAAGAAATGCCTCCAGGTGCTCCACCTACACCACAAGGCAAATATACAATGAGGGGATGCTCTTCATCGACAGTCACACCTAATTCGTTAATTTGCTGTTTTATCCTTTCTCCAGCAACTGAATAGCCAAGAAATAGGTGGGTTGAGTGTTCGTCATCAATAAAAAAGCGATGTTCCGAGCCCTCTGCTTGTTGTCGGGCAAATTTAACCGCTGAGCTATAGTCTTGCTTATGTTCTACTACATTGACGCCCAAAGCTCGTAGTTTTTGTTTTTTCCACTGTCTTGCGTCAGAGGACATGTGAACAATGACTGAAAAGCCAAGCTTTGCTCCTATCAGCCCGATAGACATGCCCAGATTGCCCGTAGAACCGACAATAATTTCAAATTGACTAAAGAATTCGTGAAACGGATCTTGAAGCAACATTTGGTAATTGTCTTCGATGCGTAACAACTTATGTTGCATCGCTAGCTGTTCCGCCAAGAGGAGTACCTCGTATATCCCACCTCGCGCTTTGACCGAACCTGAAACCGGCAGATGACTGTCTTTTTTTAACCAAAGCTTACCCGGAATCGTGACACTGTAATGTTGCTCAAGTGCTGATTTCATTGCGCTAATTTCAACCAACTCAGATTCGATGAGCCCGTTATTCGTTTTGGTTTCTGGAAATGCTTTTTGAATAAGGGGAGCAAAGCGTCTGAGTCGTTCGCTTGCATCAGCAACATCAGAGTAGGTTAACCCGACATGACGCAGTCCTTGATGACAGGAAGTCAATTCAGGCTCTATCCAAGTAACTTCATGTTGAGCGCTCATTTGGCGTATAAGCGGGCAAATATCGCAAAGATCTTCAATGTCTAATCGTTGCATTATTATAGTCCTTTATAATTTTATTTGGCTTAGGAATCACCGCTATTAATCTTGCTGACATAGCAGACAGAATAAGGGATATTGTGCTCGTTAAAATGACGAATCCATCTTTCCTGATTAGGTTGAAGTTTGTCTCCCGGTCCTTTGACTTCAACCCACCAATAAGTACCGGGCTTAAATGCGATAAGATCTGGCATACCCGTTTTCATGCTACGAATATCAGTGAGAACGATATTTAATAGCTTAGCAAGGTGCTCAATAGGAATGGTATCAATGATGTTTTCTAACAACGGGCGAGTAAATAAACCCCAATGTATAAAAGGGTTCTCGATACCGAATTTTTCATCATACACATTCAATAATGTCTGTAGACCTCCTGTGCGTAGGCTGGAGAAGCAGCTGTCGATAATACATCGTCGCTTTTCGACAAAATTATTGTTGTATAAGTCTTTTGGCATTAGTTGAAAGTGGTTAATAAATGCACCTTCCACAGGAGCAAATATGACGTTCCAAAAAGTGAGTCCAAATACCCCCATAAGCATAAAATTTTCAACATAGTAAACTTGCCAATCTTGTTGTTCTAAATACTGTTTAACTTTGAGTTCGACTCTTTCTTCACTTAAATCCAGATGGATGGAAAATTGTTTAACTCTAAGTTTTTCAATCGGTGCTATTTTTTCTCCGCATCGCTTTAGACCTTTTACTTCAAACCGGAGAGCAACTTCTAATTCGTTGATATCCTGAGGGCTATGTAGAATCTGCTGTACAATTGAAGTTTGCTTGTCAAACTCTTGAAGCTTTTCATATATTCGAATACGACGCTCACGGCTGGGAGGTAAGTTTGTTTTTTGAAACCACTCTAAGGCTTGGTTCAATTCTCCTTGCCTTTCTAGATCGCGAGCGAGTAAATTGATCAACTTTTCTCTTTTTCTGTTGACATATTCATGGCTACATTCAGGAGGGATTTGGTTCAAACAAGTGTTGCAAAAAGCAAACTTGCTAGTCTTGTCTAGCGCTTGATATTGCTCTTTAAGCGCATATATTTGTTGTAAGTATTCTACTTCTTGTCGTGTTTGGAAAAATCGCGTTTCTTTGCTTAACTGGTAATTTTCAAAAGTGAGTAAACCTAAATCTTGCAAAACAAATTGACTAAGATCTTGATGGGTGTTGGCAAAGAATAGTATCTGTAGAACGCTAAGAATATCGGCGTGCAGTAAACGCATACAAGTAAAAGGCAACAACGCATAATCATCAAATTGTTGATTGCTAATGTCATCGATAAGCTCTTGTTTACGTTTCTTATTGGCTTGACCGCCAAAATGAAAAAGATGGACAATTTCTGCTTTGACCAATAGTTGTTGGGCCAGCTCTTGCTGGGTAATGTCAGGGTCGAGCTCAATAAACGCCATACTCGCGAGAGTGTGAATACAGTCGTTAAGGTCAGGTATTTCTGTATAAACGAGCTTATCTGAACGGAACAATTCGCCTTTTCGGATAAGGAGCCGAACGAGCAAGCATTGGCTTTGCACATCGAGCTGTTCAAATTGCCGTAGCCAATCTATCTCATCGTTTTTCAGTAAGTCGAAGTATTGATTTGTGGCGTGCTGGCATAACTTAACAAAGTTCCCAAGGTAGTATCTCTCCGGTAAGGTTATTCGCTCCAACATAGCTATGCTCTCTAAACACACTAAGGTTCAAGAGTAACACTTTAAGCTAAATTTTTGTTTCTTAATGCCGATATACCACAGAATATGCATTCACTTTTCACTTCGCAGTTGGGCATTACAGATAAATATTGACTAAAACATCAATATAAATGCGACAGATAGTAAGGTTTGGTGAACTTATTTTGAGGATTAATTCTAAAATTAGTAGTTGATTACTATATTGAATAAGAGTCTATTTTAAGGAGCACTAGGGATGAAACTCTCGATTTCAGGGAAATTGCAGATGAGCTTTCTTTTTCTCGCCTTGCTATTCATCATTTCGGCCTTTTTTACTTATCGCAGTGTTACCGTCGTAGAAGATCATACTCACTCTTTGATAGACACAGATTTACCAACTGTGGATGCAAGTCGATCACTTCAGCAGTCCATCCAAGAGACCATTTCTTCAGTAAGAGCTTATATGCTACTCGGTGGTGATGAATCTGTGGGCAAAGAGCAATTTGCCGCGATGGAAGCGATAATCGCAAGAACAGACGAGCTTGTGCCTACTTTCGAGTCACTTATTCCTCAGCAAGAATTCGACACCATTACTCAGCAGTGGCAGCAAGTGAAAGCTTCTGTAATGGAAATCGCTAAATTGAGTCACAGTGATGAAAACTTACCTGCCCATACGCTTTTTACTAATGAAGCTGCGCCTATTGCAGAGGTTGCACTTGATCAGCTGCAAAGTTTGATTAACGACGAATCCTCTAATAGGGATGGTGGAGATAGAAAGCGTTTATTCAAACTCTATGCAGATAGCTATAACTCTCTTGCGAATGCGCTTTCTTCTATGCGTGACTTTTTGCTGTATGGAAAAAATGAGCACATAGAAAAATACAACGACTTCATGAAAGCGCACGATAAGTCAGTGGCTGAAATTGAAAGTAAATCTGATCTATTATCAAGCACTGGTGAAAGCTTATGGTCATTATTTAAGGATATGCAGCAGTTGTATTTGCCTTTAGCTAAACAGGTAATGGAGCTTCGTAAATCAAGCGGCTGGAACGTTGCAAATGAAAAAATGGCCAATGAACTCGTTCCCCAAGCGCTAGCCTTAGAAGACAGTTTAGAAAAACTTGTACAGGAGCAGCAAGCCAAAGCAGATTCTAGTGGAAAGGGGATATACCAATCAGTAAATCAGCTTCTCACATCCCTGATTTTTACAAGTATTCTCTCGGTTGTGGCTGCGTTAGCGATTTCAACTTATATGGGTAGAAATATCGGTCGAAGAGTGAAAAATATCTCTAAACGTGCACAAATTATTGCGGCAGGGGATATTTCGCAAAAAGCGTTGACCATCGAAGGCAACGATGAGTTGGCAAGCTTGACCGATGCCATTAATCGGATGAACCAGTCGTTGGCGGGTATCGTGCAGGGTGTAACGACTAAAGCCCATGAGGTGGATGCAAGCATGAGTAACTTACTCAATGCCAACGAACAAACGCTTCAACAAGTATCCATGCAGCGTACCAATATTGACCAAATCGGGCAGGAGCTACATGACGTGGCCACTTCAGCTGAAACAACGTCAGAACATGCCCAGCGCTCGGTTGACTCGTTAACTGAATCGAATAAACAAATTACCCAAGGTTCTAAAGCTCTTGATCTAAACAAAAGTACCGTTGAAAAATTGCACGCAACGATTGAGGAAGCGAGCCAAAAAGTGGCTAACTTGAGTAAAGAAACCGATGCTATTGGCCGTGTTACCGAAGTGATTGAAGGTTTGGCTGAACAAACCAATTTACTTGCTCTGAATGCGGCAATAGAAGCGGCGAGGGCCGGGGAATATGGCCGTGGTTTTGCTGTCGTCGCCGATGAAGTTCGCTTGCTGGCAACACGCACCACGGAGTCGACTTCCGAGATCAATGCAATTGTTACTGCAATACAAACGTCGACTTCACTTGTGGTTGAGCAAATAGAAGCGAGCAAGATATTGGCGGTGGAAGGCTCTGAACATACCGAGCAAGCGGTTGAGAAGCTTCATGTGACAACCGATCAAATCGATGCGTTAAATGCCCAAATGGACGAATTAGCCTCGGCCGCAGAGCAGCAGTCGAATACCATTCGCGCGATTAATCACTTGATGGAAGGAGTGACGCAATCAGTGAACGATGTATCGACCATCAGTGAGTCATCCAATTCAACGACGGTACAAATACGAGATCAGGTGACGGATCTAAACCGTGAGATGGATCAGTTTAAAACGTCTTAAATCGTACGGTCTTGTTCAAAATAAGATCAACTTGATTCAAAACTAATCATTCAAACCAAATTTGAAGGAAAAGGGTTTTCTTTTCATAAGGATGTGGCATAGTAATCCCATCAAGACGAGATGCGTGCATCGTATAATGGCTATTACCTCAGCCTTCCAAGCTGATGATGCGGGTTCGATTCCCGCTGCACGCTCCAAGTTACGAGTATATCTATTCGGTAAGTTAGTTTTTAGGTTGTCGCTTAAGCGGCTACTGCTGTTTCTGTAACTATATAATTTATAATTAATAAATCGTTTAGAATATAAAAAGCTCCTAGATAAGTCCTTGGAGCTTTTAGGTAATTTATTCTTGCTCAATCACTTGTTTAAACCTTGCAAAGGTTCTCATCGAATTGTTGGCTGGGATGGTTTGGTAGTCTGGGTTTTTTGCTTTTAGCCAGTATTGTCCGTCTCGTTTTTCCACAACTCTCAATAGGTATTGATTGTCGCCTGCTTCCTCTTGTATTTCGATTGCCATAACTAAACCGGTGATAGAGCCTGCGCTAGTTGGTGTGACTGCTTCGAAGAGAAGTACGTCGCCATCGTGAATTGGATTCTTACCACCATTCATTGAGTTACCAGAAGCTCGTGCTAAGAAATGGTTGTCTGGGCTGACATTGTGAATGTTAACTCCCATCATTTCACATTCATCATGACGACCGGTTTTGAAGTGACCACAAGCGATTTTCAAATTTGGATAAAAAGGAAGCTCTACAACGTTATCAGCTTCTGGTCTCTGATGGTTAAGCAAACTATCTTGAGCGTTCTGGGTAGAGCGTGTGCCCTTACTCTGTTTTCGATCCGTATATTGAGCCAAACGAAAATCAACGAGCTCTTTTACAAAATCGTGTAGCGTGTCGATATGTTTACTATCTATATCGAAATTTGCTTTGAACTTACTGTTTTCTATGGCGAACCAATTGGCCGCGTCATTCTTTTTCGCACTGGTAAAGGCGTTTATCGGGTTGCTTCTCCAGTAGGAAACCCATTTTTTATCGGTTGCTGATAAAGACTGCTCTTTTATCGGGAGTTCAGTGGCTTTTAGATAGGGATAACCTGATAGGACGTGCCAACTTTTTTCTGATAGTTCTTCTACTGTTGGTGGAAACCTAAATCCATCTAGTTCAAGGAAAGCCTCAAGTAATATGGCTTTGAAGGATTTGACCATATTGGTAACTTGAATTCCATTAAACAGAAAATCGCCATATTTAGAAGCTGTTTCTTTCATCAACACATTTTCTGTTTCTTGATTAACTAGATTGAACCAATTCCTGTGTTGCTTGTTAACTTTGTGGCCTACTTTAGAAATGTCTTGGTTATTCGAACGGTAGAATTCGGTAGCGGTTGGCCTATGCCCTAAGTGGGTTTCAAGATTTACGAAGTCTTCTAATGCCGTGCTGCGGTATTCTTTTACAAGCTGATTCCAAAAGTTGATAGCTGTTGGGTCGATATTTATGTAGCACCCTTCACCAATCTCTGGTTTATAACCAGTCACATCAGAGTTAGATAGCCCTTTAGAATCTAATTGTATCCCTAACACTTCCTGCTTATTTAAAAAGCTTTTGTGATTGCCAATAAAATCCAACACAACAAGGTGTTGTTTATTGGGGTGAAGACGTAGTCCTCGTCCTAATTGTTGAAGAAAAATGATATTTGATTCAGTTGGACGAATCATGAGAACAGTATCGATAGAGGGCAGGTCAGTGCCTTCATTAAACAGGTCTATCGAAAAGATAATCTGTATCTCACCTTTATCCAATTGGCTTAAAGCTTCATTGCGCCGTACTTGTGATTTGCTATGAACCGAGACGGCTTTGAGCCCTTGTTGTTTAAACGTTTTGTTAAACTCGTTAGCCATATAGTCGGCATGTTTTTGAGATATGCAGAAAGCGAGAGTTCGGGATTGATTATGTTTTTCCCAATGCTGGAATATATGATTAGCACGTTTTTGAGTGGCAAACTGCGCATCTAATGCTGACGGATCGAAATTACCATTGCGCCAAGGAATTTCCTCATAATTTACAAATTCATCCCAAACACCATAGTAATGGAAAGGCACTAAAATTTTGCTATCGATGCCATGAACCAAATTACGTTCAAAAACTAAATTGTTGTTACAGAGTGACAATATATTGGATTGATCGGTACGCTCTGGTGTTGCAGTCAAACCGAGCAAAAAAGTAGGTGTAAAGTAGTCAATAATATTGCGATAAGTCTTGGCACTAGCATGGTGAAATTCATCAATCACAATGTAGTCGAAGTGGTCTCTACTAAAGTGTTTTAGATGTGTATCGCGTCCGAGCGTTTGTACAGACGCAAACAACATATCTTTTTGTTTCTCTTTTGACTTTCCATAATAGTAGCCGGATGATTTTTCAGGCCATAGTTTTGCATAGGTATTGAGGGCTTGAGTGAGTATTTCTTCTCGGTGCGCGACAAATAATACTCGCTTGGCATTCAACTGTTTTGCGTCAAATGCCGAGAGCCAAGTTTTACCCATACCTGTTGCTAAGACGACTAGTCCTCTTTTATTTCTGTCATTTCTGGTTTGTGACAGTTTGTCTAATGCTTCTTGTTGAGCAGAGTTAGGTGCGAAAGGATCATCATCAATCAGGCTATTGTCTGCAACGGCGGTAAGCTTTGGTTTTTGTCGAATTTGTATGTAATGGTTAATCCATTGATCAGTCAATGTGACAGCAGAAGGGTGATTGAAAATGTCGTCAAACTTTTCTCGTATGATTTGAAATTGTCTCGCTTCTTTGGAGGTGTCGGGTTCGCAATAGTCGTATCGAATACACCATTCATGAGCGTCAGTCAGTGCAGCCTTACTTATGTTGTTAGAACCGATAAACGCAGAGCCCTGATAGAATGTATTCGCTTCATCCGTTCGGACAAAAATATACGACTTCATATGAAAACTATGGTTATGGGTTTCAAATATTTTTACTTCTACATTTGGGCCATTGAGCTCGACTAAAGAACGCAGGGCTATTGGGTTGGTGATATGCAGATAATCTGATGTCAACAGCCTTAACTTTAATGGATATCCTTCGAGCTCTTGACGTTGTAGCGCCTCAATAATCGCAGGTAATATTAGATCAAGACCAGATGGTTGAATAAAAGAGACAGCAATTTCAATCTCTGTGGCATGGTTTATTGCGTGGAGCAATTGATTTAGTAGGGGGTCATTGTCACCAATGGTCAGTACGTCGTGATCGAGAACTAAAGATAGGTCTGGCATTCTTTACTTTCCCTTACTTTGATTCTGAGCTTTTAACGAGTATCGCGTTTAGCCACAGCTCACTTTCTCGGCCGGGGCGTAAATCACCAGTTATCCAAGTTTTTTTTACTCTCATAGGTAATGAACTCAATAATTTTTCTAACAGCGCTTCGTTTAGGTTTGTGAAACGTCGCCCATTGCGTACAACTTCATTTTCTCCGTATTTAAAAGAGCAATAAAAAATACCGTCGGTTTTTAAAAATTGCGCCAAGTGTGCCAAAGTGTCGCCTAGCTCATCTTTTGGAACATGTAAAAGTGAAGCGCAAGCCCAAATCGCATCCTGACTACTCGTTTCGATAGAAAAATCCATGAAGGTACAACACATAACAGGGTGCTTAATATATTCTTTTGCTAGCTTTGTCATTTGTGAGCTTGCGTCAAACGCAGTAACCCGATAACCCCTTGAAAGAAAAAAATGAGTGTCGCGGCCAGAGCCGCAACCTGCGTCTACTACTTTGGCATTTTGGGGTAAATAGGGAAGAAAGTGGTTATACAATGGGGTGACATCGACTTTAACAGTAGTGTTAAAAAATTCTGGGGCATTTCTATCGTAGTAGTTGGTAGTCATATGGTGATAGCTAGTAAAATTGACAACCATTTGATCTTATCAATAGTTACGCTTCTAGCAATAAGAATATTTAGAGAAGAGCTTTAAATTCACCTGATTTGTCGCTGCAAACAAGACCAATTTACATACTTGCTATTAAAAGTCGAAACAAATCGAAAGGCAATACGGTTTAAATATTATCGAGATTAGATAGCCAAACTGGTTTAAGAGGTAAATGTGTGGGAAAGCCTAACTATGCAAGCTTAATAACCAACATCACTATGTAAGACATATTTATTTACAAAATTAGAATAAAAATATTTTTTAGTTAAATATTTAAAACATGACCGTTAACAGTGTGTTAAATATTGAGTGTGCCATTTAGAAATAAATTTTTACCGTTAATAATAAATTGGTAAATATTGTGCCTATTTAGTTGTTAGCTTATCTATAGAATGTGCCAAAAAACAAAAAGGAGGGAAAACGTTTTGCACTTTAATACTTAACTTTAATTGGCAAGGAGTAATATATGTTGAATTTAGACATAAGGTACATTCGCTATATCCCATTGTTATTTATGTTGTTATCAGCTGGGTTGTTTGCTGAAGAAAAAAAATCAAACTCAAATAAACATGCCTATATTCAGGTATCAGTCAGCCGAGTGCTAGCGCCAAGTGGTCAATATAATATTTATTTGGCTGACTCAAATGGTGCAATAAATAAAAACCTTGAATATATCCAACTTAATAATCAGTCCCATCAATTTGAATATAGAATTCCACTAGATTTCCTTAGTGAGCAATTCTACGTGGCTTTGTGCCGTGAAGGACAAACATGTTTCTATTCCAATTTATTAAATAAGCCTTCAGACGATCGGCCAACAATAATAGATGCCCCTATATCTTTGGTATCAACGTTAACGTTTTATAAACAGAGTAACGATAACAGAACGTTTGAAAATGTGTTGAGTGGGGTAAGGTATCAAATCAATGCTGATGAATCAGACTTGCTATCGCCTGATGCGAACTATGCCAATTCGGTGGCTAAGGGTGGATTCTTCTCATCTTTTGGCATGGGGTTGTTGAACGCGAGTGCGTTTTGGTTAATCGAATCCTCAGTAGGGCAAATATGTAAATCTTCAGGTGGTTCGCTATGTAACTTCTTGGGTGCGGGCTCTGGAGGAGATAGCGGTTTCGAGCACCTGAATCAGATGTCAGCAAAGTTAGATGAAATAAAAGACTTGGTTGTGGCGCTTAGCGGAAAGTCCGATCATATCTTATCTTTGCTAACAGATATGTATGATAGTCAAATAATGAAGAAATTCTTTGAGGCTGAAAACCATGTTGCTTCAAGGTTCGATCACTATCAAGCAGAACTTAAAGAAGCCTTGTTCCAGCAAAATGCTACCATTGAGAATTACATTCCGACAGAGCGTGAGCTCGAAGTTATCTATAACACGTTACATGATGGTTTTTATCAGCACTATGCGCAGTTGTTTGATTCGGAAGGACAGGTAGGAACAAGCCGTCCATATGTTCCGCCTGCGTATACCATCAATCGCTATTTTGAGTCACTTTCCGACAGATATTATTCTGATGGGAACTTCTCTCAGCCGAATGGGTTTAGTTTTGACTTTCGTTATTCAAACCCACCATCACAAAATCCAAGTCACTACGTGATTACACCTTATCTCGCGTTTCTTCTTCAGGAGCATTTGTCTCGAACATCAACCGCGATGTTAAAGTGGCATCAATTGAAAGTTCATAGCCTTGCTGCGTATGACCATTTTCAAACTCACTCGTCAACTGACGATGCGGCTGCAGTATCGCGTAGGTTGTTAACTTTAATTTCTGCTCAAGAAGGGTTTAACCAAACTGAGTGTGAAATCAACATAGAATCATGTATCTCAAAGCTAAACGACAATATGGATATGTCGATACAAGTATTGAAAGACTCGTACTTAAGTTACGCTGGCTTATTGGAAATGAGCGTGATAAGAAACTCGAGCAATCGCAAGGTATTACAAATTTTATCTGGTGTCTCAAGTGGGTATTTGTCGCAGCACCAAATTGATCGAAATAACAATCCTATCGCTTCGTACAGCGATTTGTTGGCAACTAAAGACGAGTTGAAGAAAATCTTTCATTATAAAACCGATGAACAGCTGAATGACTTGCTGAAACTAAAGGAGGATATGTTCGCACAAATTAAAGAGTTGACCGGAATGCATCCAATTTTAGCTGATGCGAAAAGATCAGATGATCACTTTTACCGACGCGCGTTTGAAGCGGTGAACAGCCCCCTTTCTATGGAAGAGAATATGATTATGTCAGGTATGTACCTGCATGCGAACTTGCATGAAAAGCATACCACAGGGTTTAGGACAGCGCTTATTCAATACAAAGACATCGTCTCTGATGCTGAGATATTTAACAGTATTGCGTTAAATCAACAGCTTCCTGACAATAAGCGTTGGCACTGGGATGTGAGACCGCTTCCTTGGAATATTCCTAGTAACCCGAATGGAAAGGTTGTAGTGACGCTTTCAGTTCCTGAATTTGCTCGCGGGAGGACAGACAATATTTTAAATAAGTCTAGGGCCTACGCGCAAAATCCAAATTACATGCTAAACGTAGAAGGGAGATATAACCACGACAGAAGCAAGTTGGATATTATATTGAAAAAGCCGACTTTTGTGAGCCTAAAAGAACATAGCTCTAGGGCAAGTGGCAGCGGAATGCTGGAGTTATTTATCACAGATAAGGTTTGGTATTCTTCTACGCCTCCAACCTATATTTATGAGGAGATCCCATTTACTTCTGCTTTTTTCAATAGCCCAGATGATTTAGGCGCGTTCAACTGCTCAACCTCTATGGCTGAAGATACGTTAGAAGTATTTTTACCTGAAAACAGAACAATCGGTGATCTGAATATTAATGTTTCGGGAGAAGCCATTGGTTTGATGACATTCGATAAAGTTCAAAGAGGTGATAGCGTTTATATTACGTCTAGATGCAACAACAACGCGTTTAATAGTGGCTCGGGCTCGGAAAGAAGCGGAGTATTAAATGTGTCAATTGCTGGAGAACCTGATTTAGACAGAGCGTTTGAATATCAAATATCTCCAAGATAATTAATTGATTAGGGCTTCATTGAATGTTTAAGAAAGTATTTCAGTGAAGCCCAACTATCGTTTTTTATTTTATCTTAAAAACATATTTTCTCGTTTTTCTTAAAAACTCTTCAATAAAATTGATCTAATCATAAACAAGGTTCGTAAACGTACACGGTACCGAAAATTACGAAGATTAAATTGATAGAGGATTGTCAAAATGTTTACCAAATTTACCAAAACCCTAACCGTGTTGCTTGCGAGCCTTTCTTTTTCTGCAGCGACTTTTGCCTATGGCACTCATAGCGATAAAAAAGATATCGTCGATGTTGCGGTAGCAAATGGTTCATTCAATACGTTAGTTGCCGCAGTTAAAGCGGCTGGGTTAGTTGAGACGTTAAAAGGAGAGAGTAATCTAACGGTTTTTGCACCAACCGATGCGGCTTTTGCTAAGTTGCCAGCGGGCACTGTTGAAATGCTACTAAAGCCTGAGAATAAAGACAAGCTTATCGCTGTGCTTACTTACCATGTTGTCCCAGGCAAAGTGATGGCTGAAGATGTCATCAAAGTAGACAGTTCTGAAACTGTTCAAGGTCAAAACTTAGCAGTATCAGTAAACGATGGCAACGTGATGATTGATAATGCCAAGGTAGTGATTGCTGATGTTAGAGCCAGCAATGGTGTCATTCATGTCATCGATACTGTGTTACTGCCAAAATAAACGTGTACCAATTACAGGTATTGCACCTAAAGCTACACCCAACTTATTTTTAAGAGTTTCCTTTCCCTTTATTTTTGCATTTGCTTCACTTTACAAGGACGTTGAGTGAAGCCCTCTTCGCAAAGCTCATGCTCTGAGACAAATTATCCCGAGCTCACGTTAACTATATAAATCATCGTATTTAACCTATGCTCAGTGGGGTGGGTTAGTGTGCTTTAGACTCTACTCGCGCCATCGAAGTGAACACGAAAATTGTGTATGAGAGCAATTTTTCATATTCGCTATTTTTCTAAACTCTATGTTAGAAAATAAAGTATTAAAAAGTGATCCGTTCTACTGCTCTTCACGTATCTGTTTACATGTACAAAAGAGAGCACGCTTTACATGGAACAGATTGAGCAAAACTTAACAGTGATGTCGGGAGAGCGTCCCATTTCTCAGCATAAATTTATTCAAGCCAACCCTGAGCTCAGTCGGTGGTTATCTCTTGTGGCAACCAAACAAGATGAACAAGCATTTTCTGTTTTGTTCAAGTTTTTTGCTCCGCGTATTAAGCAGTTTGGTTTAAAGCATTTTCGTAATGAAAGTCAAGCGAGCGAGCTGGTGCAGGAAACCATGACCAATGTTTGGAAAAAAGCTCACTTGTACGACTCTAATAAAGGCGCAGCGACAACATGGATTTATACCGTGATGCGTAACGCAGCTTTTGACCTTTCAAGGAAAATAAAAAGTAGGCCAGAGCACAATTTGGGTGATGATATTTGGCCTATTGATCAAGCGTTAGCAGAAACTGACCACGTTAGTCCATTAGACGAAGATCATCTGATGTCTAAACACCTTAAGAACATCGTAGAAAGTTTACCTGAGCCGCAAAAAGTGGTGGTTCAAGGCCTGTATTTTCAGGACTTAACTCAAGAGCAATTGTCTAAACAACTTGATGTGCCAGTAGGTACGATAAAGTCTAGGCTGCGCTTAGCACTTGAGAAGATCCGTATACACATGAAGGAGCAGGAAAATGATTAAGCACCATCCAAATCATTCAGTACTGAAAGAGTTTGTGTCTGGAAACTTGCCTGCTTCTCTTTCTGTTATCGTCGCGAGTCACGTCGAAATGTGCCACGAATGCCAAATGCTCGTAGACAAACTTACTGAGAAAGCGGCGCTAGATGCGTTTGAATTGACGGAAGAAACCGCTTTTTTTGACGAAATCGATAACGAATTTGATGAACTCGATGATTCAAGCTCACAACTCGTTCGTTCTATCACTAGCCAACCAGTTGAGAACAAAAGTAAGATTGTTGCGTTACCCGTAGAAATTGAAGTATCTGGTAATCACATAGTCTTACCAAGAGCGTTAAATTCGATAGCAATCAATGAGTGGAAAGGGCTAGGCAAAATATCTCGCGCAAGATTAAACCTTGACGATGAAAATCGTCGTACAAGCTTACTTCATATCGACAAAGGTGGCAGCATACCGCCACATACTCACAAAGGCTTCGAAGTGACCTTATTGCTCCAAGGAAGCATCGAAGATGAGCTTGGGACTTATCAAGCTGGGGACTTTATCTGGTTAAATGAATCCCACAACCATAATCCAATGACAAAAGAAGGGTGTGTCTGTTTAACGGTTTGTGACGATGCACTACATTTTACTCAAGGTGTGAGCAAGGTCTTTAATGTACTTGGCAAGCTGATTTATTAGCGCTGAATAAAGTTGTTTGTTATTTGGCAGGCGTTGGATAAATTAGTATCCAGTCTTTTACTTTTGGATTAAAAAAGCCTGATTGTTCATAGGCTTTTTGAATACCTTTTGTGCTTCTTAGTTTGTTTATTCCGAGGTTTAGGTAATCCAATATTTTTTCTCCATTGCTACTGGCTTGTGAAATCGCGTACATACGCCGACCATCGAGCCCGACTTTGATACCAGTTACAGGAACGAGCGTTATCCCTTCGTAGCTATGTATCATTCCTTTGTTATTGGTGAACTCCAACAATGTAAAGTCAGCCCTTTGACGATATATTTTCCGAAAAATAAGCCTAGTAATATTGGCGTTTTCAATATGAGAAAAGTTCATTTTTTGCAGTGTCTTATAGTCGACAAACCAATTTGATGGCATCACTGGGGTATAATTATTGAGCTCCTCAAGTGAGCGCACTTGCATAATGCCCTTAGCGTCGGGCTCCACGTATACGCCTTTATGAAACTCACCATAACGAATAATATCGTGGGAAAGGTAAAATTTGTTCTTTTCAGCGTCAATATGCCATATCGTTTCAGCTGCCACATCGACATTTCCATTCTTTGTTTCAAGTAGGGCTCTGGTGTAATTGGGATAGGATATAATTTCAATATTGCCTTCATAGCCGCCTAATTTAAGGGCTTGGCACAATAATATAAGTTCAACTGTACCTCGGTTAGCGTGAGGTGATGAAAACTCTTTTACTGACATACAATCTTTATTCTGCAGCATTGCGAAGTAGTTTTCTGCAACGTATTTATCTGAGCCAACAGTGATAGTAAAGGCATTGGCACACAAAGAATAAAAAGCTAATGAGGAAAAAAGAAACAGTTTAAACAAACAAGCACTAATCAAAGAGAGTGGGTGATATATAAACTATAGAATTGGATGTATAGGTAATCAAAATTATATCTGTGTAAGGCTCTTTGATATTAAAGAGCCTCACAGTGTACCCAGTTATGCAGCCGTAGGTTCGATATTCTCTTGTACAACCCCCGATTTTTTCGAACTTAATGTAAACAACGCGATAACAGTTGCAACAGCTGAAAAAATACCAAAGTAAATATAGCTCGACGCAAAGCCATGCGAGTCATACATATTGCCCATAATAGGGGAGGCGATTGCTGTCATAATGTTATTGACTGTTTGAAAGCCAAACATATAGGTGAACGAATTCACTTTTTTATTAAACTGTTCAGCGATATACGCGAAGATAGATACAATAAGAAATGGATTTACAATGGCGAATAGAAGCTTAGCTCCGATAGCAATATAAACATTCTTCTCACCTAAACCAGCGTAACCTATCAATAGCAGAACCATCGTGACCCCGACACCAGTCAGCACCAAGCTATTCTTGCATCCAAGTCTACGAATGATGTAAGGGATGACTGCGCTTACGAGGAACAATATCATGGAGATCACCCCATCCATATTGGCACTAAATCTAATGCCAGCTTCTTGTGTAGGGAAAAAAGAGATAAAGTAACGAGTAAACTGGGTCATTGATGTCCAGAATACCACTGACACTGTTGCTGTGTAGGTCATGAAGGCCCAAAACTTAGGGTTTTTAAATAACTTAATGACGTCTAGCTTTGTGATTTTTTCAACGGAAAGGACATTGTTTTCCACATTTTCTAAATGTTTCACTTTCAGAGACATGACGGTCAAAAGCATTAAAAGTGCCGAAATGCTGCAGGCTACAAAAATGAAATCTGGATTAATATTGTATAGATAACCTGCCAGCATGGCCGATAATCCCCATGCAGCAATAGCGAAGCCATTTACGATGGCGAAGTCATTATCATGACAGCGTGCGAATCGATCACTATATGAAGCAATGACGCCGCTTCCAGCTTGAAATAACATTCCGAGATATAACGCCCCCAAAATGATACCCAGCATAAATGTTGAACTTTCGCTAAGAAGAGGGCCGTAAATATGAATATAGAATGGGCCGATGAGTAGGCTAAGAATTGAGATGAATATGACTAAATGTCTTTTAAGTCCAAGCTTATCGAGAATATAACCAAAACCAGGTTTAAAGAGAACAGCTATACCAGTCTGCAACCCAAACAATAATCCTATCTGTGAGCCATCGATACCCACTTTTTCGCTAAGCCATACGGAAAAGAGGGAACCAGAACTCAGCGAAAAGAAAAAATTGTAAAAGAAATACACAAAGCAAATTTTAAGCATTGCTATACGGTTTGAGTCCTTTTTCACGATCAGCCACCAATAAGTTAACAAGTTTTGGCGCACCTAATATAGGTGCTTGGAGTGGTAACTATTGCATATTGGTTAACCTATTTTCAGTGATTGGATTAACAGTTCAAGTTAAACACCCAATTTAGGTGTGAGCAAGATTACGCTTTTTATAGAAGCACAAAGATAGAAGAGCTTGATTTGAAATTTGATAGATAGGTGCAAATAAGTAGAGGTATCCTAATTTTAAAAACAACATAAAATAGGATACCAATAGAGTAAATAAAGTAGATTTTAATAGAGGTTGAATTACGGTTTTTACTAAGCTTTAAGTCTTAATACTTTGGTTCTCAATTTAAAATGAGATTGTCAGAACCCTTGATGGAATACTGAGTTGTTTTTTAACTTGATGATTTGTTTTAATATAACTTCGTCCGGAGCATCACGTTTATATTGTTCTGTGTTTTTGTTATCCATAATCATGCAAAACGTAGTGTACCCAAAGTCATTTGCCATTTGATAGAAAATGTCTAAGTCATGCGTCTCCGAGAACGAGTTACATACAGCGATAGACTCCTCTCCTTGTTCCATTAATTCTCTCACCGAATCAATACAGTATTTATCAGCATGGGGTTTTAGTTTTTCGTTCCATTGATTTTGTCCGTAGTTGGCGTAGTAATCCCAACAGGAAATGGTGTTGTCACAGATCGTTTTTGCAAACTCGGTTTTACCACTGCCGAACGGACCACGAACTATATAAAGTTTTTTCATTTGTTTCTCACTATAGTTTTCGTTGAAGTTTTATGTTTAAAGAGAGTCGATTCCCTATGCCGGAGTTGGCTCTTTTTCTTCCTCTATTACTTGAGATTTTTTCGAGCTCAGAGTAAACAGTGCGAATACGGTCGCCGCGGCCGCAAAAAAACCAAAGTAGATATAACTCCAAGAAAAACCATACGTATCATACATGTTGCCCATGATAGGAGACGCGATGGCGGTCATTATGTTGTTGATTGCTTGGAAACCAAACATGTAGGTAAAGGAGTTCACTTTCTTGTTAAATTGTTCAGCGACGTAGGCAAATACTGAAACGATAAGCAGTGGGTTAACGATTCCAAACAAGATCTTGGCGGCAATCGCCATATACAAATTTTTCTCGCCTAAACCCGCATACCCAATCATTAGTAGAACAGAAGTAATGCCTGCGGCAGTTAAAATCAGGCTACCTTTGCAACCAATTTTTCGAATGATATAAGGGACAGCGGCACTAAAGAAGAACAAAAATACAGCGGTAATGCCGTCCATGTTCGAGCTGAAAGTAATCCCTTCCTGTTGGGTAGGGAAGAAAGTAATGAAATATCGTGTAAACTGGGTCATTGAAGTCCAGAACACAACTGATATCGTTCCTGCATAGGTCATAAATGCCCAAAACTTTGGGTTTTGAAACAACTTAATTACGTCGTGCTTCGTGATTTTCTCAGCCGAGACCACGTCATTATCAATATTATCTAGGTGCTTCACTCTCAAAGACATTACGCAAACAAGCATGAGTAACGCAGATACACTGCACGCGACAAAAATTAAATCAGGATTTATGTTGTAAAGGAAGCCAGCTAATATCGCGGATACTCCCCACGCGGCAATTCCGAAACCGTTGACGATCCCAAAATCATTTTCATGACACCTAGCGAATCGGTCGCTATAAGAAGCGATTACGCCGCTTCCAGCTTGAAAGAGCATACCCAAATAGAGCGAGCCTAATATGATGCCAAGTGTAAAGGTTGAACTATCGCTGAGTAGTGGACCATAGATATATATGTAGAACGGACCAATTAAAAGACTAAGAATAGAAATAAACACGATTAAGTGTTTTTTAAGCCCTAACTTGTCAAGAATATAACCAAACCCAGGTTTGAAAAGTACAGCAATACCGGTTTGTAAACCGAACAGAACACCTATTTGAGAACCGTCAATTCCGACCTTATCATTTAACCAAACTGAGAATAAAGAGCCGGAACTTAACGACCAAAAAAAGTTATAAAAGAAATACATAAAGCATATTTTTAGCATCGCGATGCGATTGGAATCGTTTTTCACTGTCATTCACCACTGAACATAATTTTTTATAAAAGCAAAACAGGTTGACCTGTAATAATGTTTTCTGCATCAAATACTACATATTGGTTTACCAAAGATAAGTGACTGATGTTGTACTTTGGGTTAAATAAATATTTATTATGTGATCTCGATAGGAATACTTAAAAAGTAAATATCTCTATTTGGTAAAAAATCCAGTTAGGTGAGTAAAGTTCTTAGTATTACGAGGTTGGTACTTTAATGAGTTGTCAACAAAGTAGACGTGGAAGATGGGAAGTGACGATAGACATTTGTCAGATGCAAAGTGCCCCCCAAACAACCGAAAATAAACAAGGACTAAGTTGTTTGGGTGCGGGTTTAAAGGCAGCTTGGATCAAGGTCTGCAGCAAAAAAAGCATCATCCAAATCAGAGTCGATCTTTTCAGACGATAAAATACCTAATAGCTCTTTTTTACTGTTTTCTATATGTTGCCATACTGCCTGCCTAGCTTCTTCTGGGGAACGTTTTTGCAAAGCGATGAAAATACGCTTGTGATCTTCAAGCCACTTATTTCGTAATGAAGTCTCATGCAAGTGCTTTTTATTCAGGGCTATCCAAAGTGGATTTTCTGTTCTTACGCTGCGCCATAGTTCAGAGGCCTGATGTATTAACATCCTGTTTTGAGTTGATTCGGCAATTAAGTTGTGAAACTGACGGTCTAAGTCATCGAACTTCGCACCGTTTGCTTCATGTTCATTTTCTTGTAAATGCAGTACATGTTTTAGCTCGCGTAATTCGTTGATTTTAATTTGCGTTGCAGCAAAACCCGCGATCTGGGGTTCGATGAGTTGTCGTGCTTGAAGAAGCTCAAATGGTCCTATGTCGCTAAGAGGGATGATATTACCTCTCTTAGATTTGTCTGGAGAATCTACAAAGTAGATACCAGCGCCTTGTCGAACCGTAACTAAGCCTTTTAATTCCAACATGATGATAGCTTCACGTATTGTTGCACGGCTGGTGTTCAGTCGCTCACTAAGCTCTCTTTCTGACGGTAATCTTTCACCACCACTAAATACTCCAGAATGCAACAATTGCTCAATTTGTAAGCCGATATCATAGTAGCGACGTTTAGTGTTTGTATGGTCCATATATTTATAATCATCTCTATCATTAACTATTCCAGATTGTAACAATCAATGGAATCTGTTCAATAGAAATTCATCCAGTAGTGCTTTGGTTGATGGGTTGCAATTACTTATGAATTCCGCGCTAATTTATTAACTATAGAGTCTTTCTGGTGCGCATGTTGGTTTATTGGTTGAGATCTACTGCAAGGTTTGGCCGCTATTAAAATTAAATTGGTTAACAAGTTGGTGGTGAAGGTTTAGAGTGATGAATACCGTTTTGCTATAGGCATTGAGATAATTATATCTTGCGTTCTGTAGTCGTCTTATTTTGATAAATACTCAGGTGATATACATGGTAGTAAAAGCAGAATCACATCAACAATGCAATCGGTTAGAAGTTTTAGCGGAACTAGTTAAACTCGACAAGGAAGCAACTCTAAAACAACTATCATTTTCAAATATTAGTTCAGAGTTAGTTACACGATACGACGAGCCATATTTATATTTAAAGGCACACAGCAGAGATAATTTTTACACTTCAGCCGTTATTGCTCCTGAAGATAATCAAGTGTGGGATTGGGAGCAATTTCCGGACTTTTGTCTTTCTGTAGATATTGAAAACATTGGCGATCGTTCTACCCAAGTGTTCTTCAATATATTTGATATTCACGGAACGATGCACAGTAGGAGTGTTAACGTTAGTTTGTAGGGCAGGAAAACGTATCTAATAGAGCTGAAAGGAAAATGTTTAAAGGGTAAAACAAACTTTGAGTCTGGATTAAGATCAAACCCAGCTCCTTGGGATTCAGATACAGTGTATGCCACTTGGATGTGGGGAGAAATGAATCTCGATTTATCAAACGTTGCGAAAATAGAGTTAAGTATACAGGGTACTTTAATCGATCATGAGTTACTTGTTCGCAATATCCAGTTAGTTCAAAGCCCGCCACTAAACCCAGATTACCTTATCCGCTTAGTTGATGAATATGGTCAAAACAGTAGTGTTGATTATGAAGACAAAGTGCACTCTAATGAAGATTTGCAACAAAGAACTGAACAGGAGCTAGAAGCGCTTAAGCAAGGTCCTATGGTTGATCGCTCGAAGTTCGGTGGATTTAAGTTGGGTAAGCAATATCATGCCACGGGTTACTTTAGAACTGAAAAGGTTGATGGGAAGTGGTCATTAATCGATCCAGAGGGTTATCCATACTTTGCCACAGGTATTGATATCATTCGCTTAGCTAACTCTTATACCATTACGGGTATCGATTACGATCAAAATACTGTCGTACAGCGTGATACTGAAGATACGACACCTGAAGATTCTAAAGAAAAAATCACAGTATCAGAGCAAGCAAAGCAAACGGCATTTGTAGCTAATCAGAGCAGGAGAGACTGTTTTGCTTGGTTACCAGATTACAACGATCCACTTTCCGAGCACTATGGTTACATTCGAGAACTGTTCGAAGGCCCAGTCGAGCATGGTGAAACATTCAGTTTTTACGGTGCAAACTTACAGCGAAAATATGGGGCAAGCTATTTAGAAAAATGGCGAGAAGTGACCGTCGATAGAATGCTGAATTGGGGGTTCACTTCACTAGGTAACTGGAATGCTCCCGAATTTTATAAAAATGAAAAAATACCCTTTTTTGCTAATGGTTGGATTATAGGCGATTTCAAAACGGTAACGAGTGGTGATGATTTTTGGGCTCCACTGCCAGATCCGTTCGATCCTGTTTTTCGTCAACGAGCCGCTGCAACCGTTGAACAAGTTTACGATGAGATTTGTGACTCACCTTGGTGCGTGGGCATCTTTATCGACAATGAAAAAAGTTGGGGTAGGATGGGGACGATAGAAGGTCGCCATGGCATTGCCATTCACACATTGTCCCGAGACTCAGAGGATTCTCCAACAAAAGCAGAATTTGTACGCGTTCTGAAAAACAAATATCAACATATTGAAAAGCTCAATCTCGTTTGGGAAAGCAAGATCGAATCTTGGGAGCAATTAGCAAAAGGTGTGTCTAATTTAAAGCATACTCTAGGGCAACAACTTGATTACGGCATATTATTGGAGGTCTATGCTTCAGAGTATTTCCGTATCGTGAATGAAGAGCTTAAGAAAAAGCTACCAAATCACCTTTATCTCGGAGTTAGGTTTGCAGATTGGGGAGTGACTCCTGATGTCATTAAAGCGGCAGCAAAACATTGTGACGTTATTAGCTACAACTACTACAAGGAAGGCTTACATCCAAAAGCTTGGTCATGGAACTTTTTAAGTGAAGTGGATATGCCAAGTATTATTGGCGAATATCATATCGGTGCACAGGATAGTGGTTTCTTCCATGCCGGTCTTGTTACTGCGCAAGATCAGACCGAGCGAGCAGAGATGTATGAAGGCTACATGAAGTCTGTTATAGATAATCCATACTTTGTCGGTGCTCATTGGTTCCAATACATCGATTCACCAATTACTGGCCGCTCTTTCGATGGAGAAAACTATAACGTTGGTTTTGTTACCAACGCTGACATCCCATACCAACCTATGGTGGATGCTGCGAAACGAGTTCATGGAAATATGTATGTTCGTCGTTACCAAAACAAAGTAGATGGGAAATAAGCCTCGAGATAAGGGCGTTTAAAATCTATGTAAGCTTATTTTGGCTAGATATTTAAGACGTCGACAAAGTGAAATGCCAGTTGTGACAATGTCATATTTCAATTCAGGGTTGACATTGTCCATTGTTTTAGATGGTTTCAATATCTCAACGTACAGCAGCTTGAGCAAACAGACTTCGTTAGCATGCCCATTCTTGGTTTAGTTTAATTTATTCTACTAGCTGCATTTCTTATAAATACTATTTGTAGTGTCGAAGTTCTTTCTTAAATCTCGTAGATACTTAAAGTCGACAGCCAGATTTGTCAATTTATTTTGCTTAAAGGAATTTCTGTAATTTGGTAAAAAACAGCATTGTTTATCTACAAAACATCTTCAGTTGAAATTAGTTGGCACAATCGCAACAACAATCATACAACCCTGGTCACAGTTCAACAGTATTGTATCACCTATATATTTGGGTATTGACACCTACTTTTATTGAAATGAAAAATATTGAACATCATATTCAGATATAATTTACTGTTCGATATGTCTAACTTATATTATCAAGGTGATTATGAGTACAAACCTGATTACTTTAGTGGCTGAGCAAGTTATTTCTCTGGCTGGTTGTTTTCTAACCAAATTGGCTTTTCTTGGTTTTTTGTCATCATGAAAGTATTTCTCCTTGGCGGAAGTAATTCAATATTGTCTGATGGGTTGTATGAAGGTCTTAATACCTTTAATGAGGTTACCAACCTAGCCTTAGGTGCATCAAGCTCATGCCAGAACCTATTTGAATTAATCAAGAATAAAGAAAGCATTATTCACTCAGATTTGATAGTTTCAGAGTCCAATGTTAATGATTTCCATTCAGTTTGGATAGGCTTGTTTCCTTTAGATGTCATATTGAAATGTATTGATGCATATTACTATGCCTTGGCAGGGGTACATGGGGTCAAAAAAATAGTTTTAATTTTGCCTTTAGTGTCAAGATGCAAAGTTGCATCAAATATAAATAAGAGACACTTATTCAATTTAAAACGGTATGGAATACCATATGTAAATCTTGACGGTGTGATGTACAGACATGATCTCGTTGACTTTTATGTAAAAGATATAGGGCATCCTAATAAATATTTAATGCATAAAATAGGATTAAGTATACGAAACAATATTGACCAAATCCCTTTTAATGAAACAGAGTGTAATGTCGATAACGTAAATTTTAATCATTTTAAGATTGTAAATTTTGGACGAGAAAATAAAAAGAACTCCCTGTTTCAAAGAGATGTCTGTGAAGTTAATGAACAGGTACCACTTTCTGAATGGGCGGGTTATGAACTACTTGGTATTGAAGCTTGGAGTGATGATTTCAGCAAGTTGAAAATCGTTACAGAAGGTAAATGCCTAGTAAAAGCCTTTAACTCGGACTTGCAGTTTCATGATGTATCGTCGACGTTTATTTTAAGCAAGTGTTCCTATTTAAATAGCGATTTAACTAGAAAAAATCCAACGGAATTTTCTTTGAACGCTTATGTTATTAATAATAAATATATTGAAGACTCAAAACCGAAAAAACCAAAGCCAGTAAAGTTGAGCTCGATTTTTTTAGTAGCCACCGATTTATGGAGCGATATGAATCAGAATTTTTGCTTCTTAAATTTAGATAGTAACCTAACCTACCTAATTCCAGACTTAAGGTTATTACACGCGTTTTACTTAGAGTCGATCCCACAAAAAATAAAGTTAAAGACAACTATAAGTCACAAACTACGCAACGCTAGGATATCTTTGTCTACAAAACTTGACTCTGCTTTTTCCGTTGAACGTTAAGCTCTCTAATATTTGCGTTTCTTAAAGGGGCATTGGGTAGCTGAAGATCTAATTTACTAAGTAAGTTTTAGCCTGAACAGGAAGGTTGGTTGATTCTTTAACATCCATCTGTCCCCCTTCATTTCAACAGAGCTAAATATCACTTGTTGTGTGGTTTGATCTATCTCTCCCGATAGGCGAAAGATGCCAAATTCAAGGTGTAAACGATTTATATTGAATCTCATTTCATCGGCAAACGTATGTGTTGTTGTTTATTAAACATAAAGCGGAATAGCGTTTAAGTGAATACTATTTGTTCAATTACGTTTGAGCGCACTTTTCCACAGGGAACTGCTTGGAAAAGGCAGTCATCCTACACTAAAATTTGTAATATAAACTTTAAGTTACGTATGTTGTCAGAGGGATAGTTATGAAAGTAGTAATCGAGTTTCTGGAATCCGGCCATTACAAAGATAATGCTTGGGAAGGAGACATGTATATTGAGAAAGGTGAGCGTCGTGCCGTAACTCCGGCATATGCAGCACAATTAGTCGATGAGAAAAAAGCGAAATTTCAGCGAGTTGATGAAGATAAGTAGAGCGGTTAAACCGCTCAAAATAGATGTCCTTTCCTACCAAGTGTTAGTCAGCAAAATCTAGAGTTAACAATAAACGTCGTTCTCCGGAAGATATATCCGGAGAGCGATGTACCAATCCAGCGTTTTCATTACCTTCCCAAAGTTCACCTTTTAGTAAAGCTACATCACCACAGTCCAACTGTTGAATATCGCTTGGTTTACTATATAAACCAGATTCACTATCCGATAGCCCATTGCTACCATGGCCAAGCTTAGTTCGATCTATTGTATTGTGAGGTAGCCATTCGGTTGCAAGTCCTTGATAGGTTGTAACTAATCGACAGGCGACTTTATCTACGTGGAACTTTGGGCACATGGCGGTGTTTAATGTTGTAAGGCGCAGCCCAACATGTGAAAGATCAAATAGGCAACAAAACATTTCTACAAGTTCAGCGATGTTTTCAACTAGCGGACTGTATTCCGAATCATTGAGTAGCTTCTCGACAACATCAGTAGCCGTTTCGGGTGAGACAGTAATAGAGCGTTGGAATATCGGATTCTCTTTTGTGAATGTGTCTACTGACTTTTTAATCGGGACAGGCAAATCGCATTGCCAAACAGTGATGTTGTGTGATTCGTTATATATTTCCGTAAAGACAACAGGAGTGTTGCCATGCTTAGCGTAGCGCAGTTGATCTACTGCATTTGGCATCATTTGCGTGTTCATTTCTGATAAATTAGCTGTTGTCGCCATAGTGCTTCTCGACTTTAGATGTGACGAATAGAAGTAAATATTATAATCCTTAAAATGTTATGTTATAACATAATGTTTGTGAGTTACAATACCTGTCATGGCATACCTAAGGTGTGCTAGATACCTAATAAACTTAAGTCTTACTCTGCTTAAACTTACATTAGACTGGTCAATGAACTAAGATTCTATCAACTGTTATTCATAATTAATCAAGCATCATAAACAAGGCGTTACATGGACTTAGATAAAAATAAACCTAGTGCAATACCAACCAACGTCATTACGGGCTTTTTAGGTGTTGGTAAAACAACGGCAATATTGAATTTACTGCAAAAGAAGCCACCACATGAACGCTGGGCCGTGTTGGTTAATGAATTTGGCGAAATAGGAGTAGATGGAAGCCTGTTTGAAGGACACAGCCAAAATGCCAAAGATGTATTTTTCCAAGAAGTCCCCGGCGGATGTATGTGTTGTGCCGCAGGCTTACCGATGCAAATTGCATTGAGCCAGCTGTTGAGCAGAGCAAAACCTGATCGCTTACTTGTAGAGCCTACGGGGCTAGGCCACCCAAAAGAAGTATTGCAAGTCCTTTCAACAGGACATTATCAAGAATTATTGTCATTGCAAAAAACGCTCACTTTAGTCGATGCGCGTAAATTGAAGGATGAAGAGTTTACAAAGCATGAAACCTTTAATCAACAAATCTTAATGGCAGATACAGTGGTCGGCAATAAGCTGGATCTGTATGGCGAGAAAGATAGTGAACTGTTGATAAAATACGTTCAAGAGAATGCTCAATCACACACTCAAGTTATCTTTTCTGAGTCAGCCAACATAGATTTAAGCGAGTTGAACGGCTCTACTGCCAACAAGCTAATTCATGATCATCACCATCATCCCTCAAACAATCGCAAACCTTTAGTCTCAGATGAACCTATACCAGAAGTTGGTTATATAAGGGCAGAGAACAAAGGGGAAGGGTTTAAGAGTGTAGGGTGGAGATTTGCCCCAGATATAGTCTTTAACCATCAAAAGCTGTCGTCAGTTTTAGGCACAATACATGCCGAAAGAATGAAAGCGGTGTTTATTACAGACAACGGGGTTTTTGGGTATAACCTAACCCCTGATGCATTAAATATGATTGAGCTTGATGATTGTGAAGAGAGTCGAATTGAAATAATAGCTCAGACGCTCGATGATCAGATTGAGTCCGAATTATTGAAGGCGAGGATATAGACTAGTGCTCTAAGTCCTTTGCTCTTTATTGAGTTATTCGATCTTCTGGTCAATAAAAAACGGTTACAATATCTACATTTAAGTGACATTGTAACCGATTGGGTTTGCACTCATAGTTTTGGGAAGCGAGCGACCTTTAACGTCCCAAACTATGGATTACATTAGCGCTCTGGCTGCGTTGTGAAATCCCACACTACAATACTAGCAACGGCTAGATCACCATTGTGTTTGAAATCTACATTAATGGTGTTGTCTGTAGAGAGAACATCGACTGGTACTGGTATTTCTAGAGTAGCGAAATACTTTTCTGCAGAGTTCTCTGCAGGGCCTCTCCAGTCGATTGGTGTTTCTACTTCTTTACCATTGATAATGAGCGAATTGATAGTCAAGAAGCCTCCTTCAATATCGTCAGCTGCTGGATATAGCGCGACTGTCAAACGTAACATAGCCTCTGCTGCACCAGTCGGAATACTGACGTTATTAACGTTTAGCGTCTTCGCTCCACCTGCAACACTGATACGATTAGGAAGAGTACCGCCACTTACACTTTCACCAAAGTATTTGTGTTCAGTGACTTTTTGATCAATTTTAATGTCACCAGTTAGCTTATACCGAAGAACGACCGTGCCATCTGCAGCAAGCGTTAAGCTAGTAGGTTTCTGCTTTTTATGGCGCCTTTCTAGTACGGTTTCATCGTAGCCGTCGAAATACATTTGACGCATTTCAACGTTGCTAACATCTAGCCCTGTTAGACCATGGACGTTTAGGTCAATAGTCGTGTCGTAGTTTTCAAGGTTGTTGATGATAACAAATAGCTCACTTCCGTTGACGTAGGCATTAACTTGTACGTCTGGATCGGTTGAGTGTGCGTCAACGCGTGTTCCATCGACATCTGCCCACAGTTCGTAGAACTTGATATAAGAAGTCCACTGCCAATCACCATTGTTTAACTCAGACTCAAGCATCATACCGTAGTGGTATGGTACCGTGCATTGAACATTATCATCGTATGCACATCCGCCTGGCATATAACCCCAAATAGGTTTCGCTGGTGTGAAAGGCATTGATTTGATCACGTAGTCAGGCCTTTCAAGGAACTGCATAAGCATGCCATTGAATGCTTTAAGGCTTTCAATATCAAAACGTTCTTCATGCTGCCTGTTATCCCAGCCACCTTGAACGGCACCGTATTCAGACAATACGATAGGCTTGCGGTTAGCGAATCCATGTTTCTTAACATCGTACCACTCCATCATATCGAGCATGGCTTGTACATGGCCACCACGACGAATAGTTGCAGGGCCGCCGATGTCTGCACTTGGCCAGTCGTAGATGTGTACGGAGTAAAAATCCATATCGTCGCCAGCTGCTTCCATGAAGCCACGCCACATGACATCCCATTGATACCAATCTTGATCACGGGTGTCATCAACCTCTGTGGTCATTGCATTCCGATAAAATTCTCTTGCAGCTTCCTGAACCTCAGGATCATCGTCAAAAATCCATTGGTCGTAGGCATCATCAGCGAAACGAGAAATGCCATCGCGACGATAGAAATCGTGTTGACCCCATGTCATTCCCCCAATCATTGGTGCTTCATCTCCTAGTGCTTCACGAATTTTTTCCGCAACAAGCTTGTGATAACGCCATATTTCTTCTTGGTTTGTGACCATGAACTGACCAGTTTTCATTTCCATGTCCGGTTCGTTGATTACTTCCCAATATTTTGGCATTGGCTCACCCACGTAACCATTGCCGGAGTTTGCATAGTAATTTTTCAAATACTGTGCAACCCAAGCGGCGGAGGTTTCGATGTCTTTTGGTTGCCAACCGGTGTACGTCATGCCGTTCGGGTACCAACTCAACGTAGGGTAAACTGGGTGAGGGTTAGTACCCCCAATCAATTCTGTTTTGCTCGCAGGGAACATATGATTGACTAGGGTATTTTCATACAACTCACGTAACACTTTACCCCGGTCTACCATCCAGTCCATATCTGGCCAGTTTGGTTTGTTTGGATCTTGCTCTGTTTCTTGGAAGCGCCATGTTGCAGAGCCGTTATCACGTCCCATATACGCATCAAGTGTGTTCAACAGATAGTTGAGCTTATCAGTGTGGCCAATCCAGTCATTCTCAAACACACCACTATGTACGGTAATATGTCTATCTCGACCAAAGTCTGATACGCCATTGACTTCGTGTAAGATATTCGCGTTAACCGATACTTTGACGGTTTCTTTATTGCTTAACTGAGAAGGAGAGCAACCTTCGTGGTTGGCAAACTCGCTTTCAGGCGTATTCGGACACAAGTCTAAGTCGTTAGTGATTCCATCATTGTCGTCATCATTGCCTGAAATCGAACATCCACGAGCATCTACATTGGTTCCGTAAGGTGTGTCCGGACATTGATCTAGCGCGTTTGGCACACCATCAAAGTCGTCGTCGTCACCACCTGTACTGACACAGCCAGTAGAATCAACAAAAGAGCCTGGCGGAGTGTTTGGACACTGATCGAGTGCATCATTTACGCCATCGTTGTCACTGTCCAATTGGCTTGGTGTGCATCCGTTCTCATCTGCTTGTTCATTTGCTGGGCTGTTTGGGCATTGATCTAAAATATCAGGGACGCCATCGTTATCACTGTCGAGGGTATTGTCCGCGTCACCAAGGCGGGTAAATGTGATTTTATCAATATTAAATTGAAAGTCAGCAGAGCCTGAGCCGACCACGCGAATAGTGTTGTTGCCAGCATACATATTAAATGTGCTGGAACCTACTTGGTCGTAGTAGGAATCCCAATCACCATTGACACTGGAAATATTAGTCGTATTTTTCAGGGATAAGTTGCCTTCGTGATCGGTTAGCATTAACCCTGCGGCTGTATCGCTTGAGTTACCAGTAGCAACGGTATAGGTCACACTGTATAAACCCGACTTATCGAGGTCTACGTAAAACTCTAGATAGTCTCCTGAATTAAAATAGTTAACGGCGCTACCAGAGGGGATAGAGTAGGTTTGGACGCTGCCGCCCACGCCTTGATAATCTTCAGCTTCAAGTACAAAACTCCCAGAAACTGGGATCGAATTAGCACTGGTACTTGATTGAATGTTTACACTGCTGGGTATAAGCTCGTTCGCTTGTACTTGGGATGTGTTACTAAAAGCTGCTGAACATATTCCAATGCTCGTAATTGCAGCAATAGCCAAGTACAAGGGAGCCTTATTTCTAATCTTTATAGACATAAAACATCCTATGTTTTAAATACATTGATTATTTCACTTCGAACCTATAGCAATGACGCAGTCTCTAACATTCGGTTACCTGAAATGTTTCGACTTACTCCGATGTCATCAATGCTGGCCGATTATATTATTTGGATATCAATATGAATTTGCTTTCGTGACGTTGTAATGATTCTCCTTTTATACTTTGTATGCTGCCTTGTCCTAGCAGAGGTTAATAGAAGGGTTCGATAGAAGCTTTAATAACTAACAGGCTTATAAACACGGATCCAATCAACATACATTTTGTTTTTGCTGTCATCCGCAAGATCTGCATCTGAGGCGATAATGCCTTGATCGGAGCGCCAAGCGTGATCTTCTGTGTCGATGATGATGTACATTTCTTGGTCCATGTTGTATTGAGATTTGTCCATTTGACCGCCGGTATAGTCCTTATCTACCATATTGACCTGCTGCCAAGACCCGTTTGGGGTTTGTTGGCCGTCAATGTAAAAAGTGACGTCTGTTGGGCTTTTCCAATACACACCAAAACGGTGGAAGCCATCGCGCCAATAGGTGCCCCAAGTTGGCTCATTATGGGTTTGGTCGTTGTAGTCGTTCTTAATGGAGTTATCTAAGTTCCGGACAAATACGTGGAAATTTGTCGACATATTTTTAGCAAACCAAGTATCACTTGCGCCACCATAGACTTCTAGCATGTCTATTTCTCGCTCATCAGATTCGCTGAGCATCCAAAAATTGGAGGATAATTCTAAGTTACTGACTTTTATATTTGCTTCTAAGAAGATGGGATATTTTACTTTTGTTTTTGAAGTGATTACGCCAGCGTTTACTTTATTTGTTCCTTGCCGACGGGATGCACTGATAATTAGATTTCCATCGGCTACCCAAGATTCATTACTGTCCCAATGTGTTAAACCAGGGCCAGTCCAATTGTTAAAATATGCGTCCTTCCACTTGTTATAAAACTCACTTGGCTTACCGGTGTAGTCGAATGAATCCGAATATGCATCCTGAAGTTGCCAATATTTTCCACTTTCTATAGGGGCTGGAATGGGAATGTTATCCCAATCTGCTGCATATAGAGGTGTGGAAATTATGCCACTAAAAACAGCCAATAATAGTGATTTACGAGTGTTAATTTTCATGTTTAATACCAATTGGTTAATGTTTGATGCGTAATCTATGATCAAACATCAACCAATTCCACCGTGTACTAGAGGGTTTATTCAAAATTTATTAATTTGAACCTGCAAAGTGTGAAGCTCGAATACATTTATTGAGAATTTTAAACGCAAATATGAATGAAATACCGTAAACATGTGAACTAAGACATGGTAAGCAGGAAGGTTGATATTCAAGTAGTTTTTGTGGATTTTCGTCACATTTATAAAAAGTCAATCAGACCTTACAAATAAGTCACACCAAACAAAAGAATAATTAAGTGTTTGATACTTAAAAAGTATACCCTTTCTCTGATTAGTGTTTTGTCTCTATAGAATAAAGGTTGACCAATTGTGAATATTGATAACCTAATCTCATTAGTTTGGATAATGTTTCCCTAATATGCCTTGCAAACTTACTAAAAAGGTTAACCAAAATAATAGGCAAATAATGCCAATAGGGATGATTAATGAAGTTAAAAAATATTGGACGTTTAGCAGTGTGCCCAAGCTTGTTGTTAATTTTTGCATCAGGCGTTTATGCGGAAGAAGGATTTACTTTTCATGGATATGCAAAAGGAGGGATAGGAATAACGAACGACCCAATATTAAATAAGGCTGGATACGATTGGGCAAATAATGGGATGAATATATTTCGTTTACCGGGTAATACCTATACCAACGCTTCTGGAGGTAGGCTCGGAAATGAAGCCAACTGGTTGGAACTCCACCAAGGTTACAACTGGGCTGAAAAAAATGACATGAATTGGGGCATAAATACCAATATTGTCTATGGTACCGATCTTGCCCTTGATGAGTTATGGGTGCAAGGCTCTGGCGTTCTGCCGGAAAATCCTACAGCGACATTCTGGGCAGGTAAGCGTTACTACGATCGTGTTGATGTGTTTCTTTCAGATTCTCAATCGATGTCCAATGATGGTGAAGGTTTTGGTATGGAAGACTACGATTTAGGGTTCGGTAGACTTCATTTAGGGGTAACACGCGATCTTTATGATGAGGCACCTGACCAAGGCCAAATAGTCGCTTTCACCTCTTCAATTCAAGATATTAAAGTATCCGAGCGAGTAGATTTGGCTCTCTATGCAAACTATGGAACCTACATGGGGCCAGACCAAGATACCCAAAAAGACTCACACCCTGATGCGACTCAACTTGCATCGAAACTTCGTTTTGGAGATGCAGTCGACTACGATGAAGTATTTATTCGTTTGAGTAACAATGCTTCGGGTTCCATGACGAGAAGTTGGGAAGCGTTTCCCTCTCACCAAATAGGTGGATTTTTCCAAGGTTTTAGGGCTATTACAGAGAAATATAGAATTGCCTATTTGTGGCAGCATGAAACCGCAATTTATGATGACAAGTCTCGTGAAGATACGGGGATGACAATAAACAACTCGAATTGGGATGCGTTTGTTTTTCGTAATTCCTACACTTGGAGTCAAAGGTTTTCCACATCTTTAGAACTTGGCTATGAAACGATTAGTTTTGATGCAGTGAATGCGTCAGATAGTGGCACTAATTCAGGTTACAAGGTCACAGTTTCTCAAGACATGCATATTGGTAGTGGATTCTGGGATAGACCGGTTATTCACTATTTTGTTACCTATGCCAAACAAGACGTCGAAACTAAGGTTTATGACCGTTACAACACAGACACTAGTATTTCGTTGGGTACAGCAGATGCTCTAACATTCGGTGTCCAGTTCGAGGCTTGGTGGTAATCCCCCATAAGTGAGCGATTATTCGCTCATTTGTCATGTTAATACATACGAAAAACTTAAGGACTAGAGTGATCGAGTTATGCTAAATAACAAATTTAAGGTAGCTACAATAGCTTCACTTGTTGCAATTGGCTTCACTGGGTGCCAGCTAACTGAATCGAATAATTCAGATTTTGATAAAGAAGATGCTTATATCAGTGACGAAGCGCAAAACGAATCATTAGGGATGTTGAGTAAGGCTGCTATAACTACGCACCATGCAGAGCTCAATAATACTCCTGCAACAAACAATTCTATATTGAATATTACTTTTTCAGAAGTATCGGAAGACGATAGTAAGGTGTTATGGCCAAGTATAAAATTGTTTCCCAAGGATAAAGTATGGAACTGGAACAATAGGGGAGGTTTTAAAGTATTAGTCAGTAACCCAATGGATAATGAGGCCAATATTATTTTTAAAGTTGTTGATCAGCTAGGACAAAATGGCGCTGCTGATCATCAGTTAAATTATGCGGTGAGTATTCCAGCTGATGCTGAGCAAACTATCGAAGTCCTATTTAATGGAAGTAAGCGCGGTCTAGAAGGATATTGGGGAGGGAAGAATTTAAATCTACGGAATTTAGTTGAGTTACAAGTTTACGTCCAAGGCCCTATCCGAGAACAAAATGTCATTTTGAAGGACTTCAAATTGTTGCAAACAACAGGGGACTATATTTCAGCACAAGAAATAGAGATCGATGCTGGACCAATACCGACAATTAAGCAGATATCTGACTTTGAAAGCAAACCGCTATCCCTGATCTCTAAACAAAGTTCAGGGACACAAATTCAGCCAATAGAAGGCAAAGGTCTAGAAATAAACTTTATCGCTAATACTGATTATCCAAGCGTAATGTTTAAACCGAAACAAGCTTGGAATTGGAGTAGTTTTGATAATTTCGACTTAGCTTTCGATGTAGAGAATCTGTCTGACGAAGCGATTCAAATGTATGTTCGTATCGATCAAGCTGAGCGGAAAGAAATAGGTGGTACCGCCGATGGTGTAAATGACAGCATGACAGGGTATGTCACTTTGCAACCGAACAAAGATGGCACTTATTATTTGTCCTTGGAAGAAAGACAAGGTCAGTTAGTTTCTGGGATGCGCAGTGAGCCACCGAAAAAAGCGTATGATGCACAGCCAATAAGTTATGGCTGGGGAGTGAAGGACTTAAACCTATCTAATATTGTCTCGCTACAGCTTTACCAACAAAACCCCACCAAAGACAGTAAAGTGTTGGTCCGCTCAATTCGTTTGATTCCAAGTTTGGATAACGATGGATCTCGCTACCAAAATATAGTGGATCAGTATGGTCAATATACAGGATATGATTGGCCTGATAAGGTGCATTCCGACGCTGAGTTAAGAGCTCAAGGTGAAAAAGATTTAGCTGAGCTAGGAAAAGTTAGCGCGATGTCTGATCGAAGTCTGTATGGCGGGTGGAAAGATGGGCCTAAGCTTAAAGCGACGGGGTTTTTTAGAACCGAAAAGGTGGATGGCAAATGGAGTCTCGTTGACCCAGAGGGTTACTTATTCTTTATGACTGGGCTCGATAATATCCGTATGAATGACACTGTCACAATTACCGGAGAAGATTACGTTGAGCCAGCCCTTCACAAAGGGAAACATGTCTCTTCTGAGCTTAGGCGTTCGATGTTTACTTGGTTGCCTGATGAAAATGATAAGCTTTCAGTAAATTATGACTATTCAGATTACATTCATTCTGGCGCTTTAGAAAAGGGGGAAGTCTTTAGCTTTTATCGGGCTAACTTAATGCGTAAGTACGGCAAAGATAAACCTGAAACGATGCAAGTCTGGAAAGACGTGACGCTTGATCGCATGGAAAACTGGGGCTTTACGACCCTTGGCAATTGGATCGATCCTATTTTTTACGGTAACGAGAGAGTAGCTTATGAAGTGCATGGGTGGATTGAAGGAAACCATAAACGTATAAGTACGGGTAACGATTATTGGGGGCCTATCCACGATCCATTTGACCCACAGTTTGAGGTTGATACGCACCAAATGGCTGAGCAGTTGGCTAAAAAAGTGCAGGACAGCGATCCTTGGTTAGTTGGAGTGTTTGTTGACAACGAAATCAGCTGGGGAAATGTAATCAATGAGGCTAACCATTTTGGTTTGATTATAAACGCCCTTAGTTATAACGCAGATGAAAGTCCGGCCAAAAAAGCGTTTTCGGACCATCTTAAGCAGAAATATAAAACAGTTGAGGCTCTCAATCGCTCGTGGAATGTGAGTATCGCTTCTTGGTCTGAGTTTGATAAAAAGTTTGATTATCGAAAAGCACTAACCCCTGGCATGAAGGTGGATTATTCCGATATGCTCACCATGCTATCAGCGAAGTATTTCTCAATTGTTCGAACTGAAGTTAAACGAGTGCTACCACACCATCTCTATATGGGGTCACGGTTTTCCGATTGGGGAGTAACTCCGGAAATTGCAAAAGGGGCAGCAAAGTACGTTGATGTGATGAGTTACAACCTCTACGCCAACGATTTAAATGGCAAGAAAGCCCATTGGAAAAACCTGCTTCCCGAACTAGATAAGCCTAGCGTGATTGGAGAGTTTCATTTTGGTGCCACTGATAGCGGTTTATTTCATGGAGGGATTGTTACAGTGCCAAATCAAGAAGAGCGAGCAAATATGTATACCCATTACATGAAGAGCGTAATAGAAAATCCATATTTTGTTGGTGCTCACTGGTTCCAATACCTTGATTCGCCTGCCACTGGGCGAGCGTGGGACGGAGAAAATTACAATATAGGATTTGTCTCTATATCGGATACCCCATACACCGAATTAGTTAAGGCTGCGAAGCAAGTCAATAAAAACTTATATAAAGACAGGTTTGGTGACCTTAAAAGAGTGAACAAGCAGATAAATTAACGTCTGGTTTCGTCGATTCATTTAGCAGTATATGGCGGTGTGTAACTCGGGACACCGCTACCTACTAAATTTACCAATTTGGTGGTATTAATTTGGTGCGCTATGTGTATTAGCAAGCTTCATTCCCCAAAAAGCTACTTTAGTGCAACTGATCCAATATCTTTGAATATCTAAAGTTTGTAAGTGTTAAATCGCTCAAACTTCAACACTCAATTAGAATAAAGCTCTGCCCAACTGTTGATACTTCTGCCTATAGTGGGTAATTCTGCGTTTTACAGGTATATATAAGGATTTTCTAATTATTACGTTTTCTAACAGTTGATAGATACAAACATAAAGGAGTGTGCCGAGATGCTTCAACCACAAATTCCTGCCAATGAAGGTAAAAGGCTAAGAAATTTACGACGCCTTGGAATTATCGAATCTGGTTATGAAGAAAGGTTTGATAGAGTCACTAGAGTTGTTCGACAACTCTACGATGTTCCAATCGCAATTGTGAGCCTGGTTGATGAAAACTGGATTTGGTTTAAGTCTTGTTTTGGCCTACCCGCAAAAAAAGCCCCAAGAGATATTTCAATCTGTGGTCACGCAATATTAACAAAAGATCCGTTAGTGATTGAAGATGCGTCGAAAGATCCTAGGTTCTTAGATAACCCCCTTGTAATTGGAGAGCCGAACATTCGCTTTTATGCAGGGGTTCCTCTAGTTTATGGCGATGATACTGTATTAGGGGCGTTATGCATTATTGATGATAAACCAAGAGTGTTCAGCCGCCAAAATGCCGCACGTTTGATCGAAATTGCGAAGGAGGTGGAGAGTGAATTATCCGATCATCATGATAGGTCGATAGATTCTCTCACCCAATTATCGAACCAAAGAGGCTTTTGCTCTCTTGCGCAAAAAACGCTTAGTTATTGTCAATTTGGAAAGTATCCTTATTCTCTAGCTCACCTTGAGCTCCTCCTTCCACCAACTGCAAGTCAACAAGAAAATAACGAATTAATAAAAGGGTTTGCGTCTATCATACAAACTACGTTTCGTGAATCCGATGTTTTTGCTCGAATTGAAAATGATCAATTTGCTATATTTTTAGCGGGTTCCGGTGAAAAGGTCGCGCATATCGCGTTAAAGCGGTTAGATGCTGCTGTTAACTCATTCAATGCGAAAAGTAATTTTGTCTATCCTCTTGCATTCCGCTATGGGATTGCATCAAATCCACGCGCAAATATTGCAGAGCTTAAGCAACTACTAATGAGTGCAAAAAACGCAGCAAAATAACTTTTTGGCAATTATGTATACAAAGCCGCAGTCGTGAATTCGATCTGCGGCTTTAAAATTTGCGCATGCTCTTATATCTCAACTCTTTTTGTTGAACAATTACTTAATATTGGTTTACCTTTAGCTGCGGTTAATTCACTAAAAAGTTGCCAATAGGGTAGAACGTATGAGTACTAATTCTGGTAAAAAATTAAGTTTAGCATCCAAGCGTGCACTAGAGCGTGGCTATGATGAACGCGATGCTGAATGGGTTATTGAATTTGAAACTTCTGAGCTAAAAGGAGATTTAGCTTACGAAGAGGGCGTCATACGCCGCGATCCAACTGCTGTAATTAAAGTCGCAGGGGTTTACCACTGCTGGTATACCAAAGGCGAAGGCGATACAAAAGGGTTTACTGGTAACCCAGATGACAAAGTGTTTCCTTGGGACAAAACAGAAATTTGGCATGCAACTTCAGAAGATAAGGAAACTTGGTCTGAAGTTGGGCCTGCAATCCAAGCCGGCGAACCTGGCCGCTATGATGATAGAGCGGTTTTTACACCTGAAGTATTAGCGCACGAAGATAAATTTTATTTAGTTTATCAAACGGTCCAAGCACCTTATACAAATCGTCAGTTTGAACAAATTGCCATCGCTTGGGCAAATTCACCCTATGGGCCTTGGTATAAATCAAATGAGCCAATCCTCAGTCCAGAAAAAGATGGAGAATGGGCTGGTGAAGAAGACAATAGGTTTTTAGTAAAGAGCAAAGGAAGTTTTGACAGTCATAAAGTTCACGATCCATGTCTAATGTATTATAAAACTAAGTTTTATTTGTACTACAAAGGCGAAACCATGGGTGAAGAAATGAATATGGGTGGCCGTGAGATCAAACATGGTGTAGCCATTGCCGATAATATCCTTGGGCCCTATACAAAATCTGAGTACAACCCAATATCTAATAGTGGTCATGAAATAGCCGTTTGGCACCACAAAGGGGGAATAGCCTCTTTAATCACGACAGATGGTCCTGAAAAAAACACAGTTCAGTGGGCTGAAGATGGCATCAACTTTGAAATTCTTTCCCACATTAAGGGTGCTCCTGAAGCACTTGGTATTTATCGGCCTTCAACTGAAGAACTGGCCGATGAATCTGGTTTACCTTGGGGGCTATGTCATAAATATGATCCATCTTGGAACTGGAATTACATATGCCGCTATAAAGCAAGACGACAAATATTAAATCCTGGTACATTCCAGAATTGTAACTAATCTAAACTGCGATAATTTAGGTGTGTCAGCACTGATATTTTCAACAAATAAAATCATTGAGTATTAGTGCTTTATTAACTTTCTCATCTTGAGATCAGGTTAATGGGGCTACATGCCCTAAAGTAAAATTTACAATTTTCATCGTTCTATTTAGCGAGGTAGAAATAGCATGTGTCTCGTACTTATGGTGGGTGAATTTTAAATCAGGTAAGCTCTTATACACAGTAACCAAAATTAACTAACATGTTGACCAATGAGATCAAAAGCACAATATTGGTCGCCCAGATGTAGTAAGTTATCCGCCTGTACCCAATAACTATAAGATAACTATGATTACAACATATAAAAATGCGAGTTTTTACGCCCTCATTGTTGCACTGGGTGGATTTGTGTTCGGACTTGATGCTGCAGTTGTATCTGGGACGATAAGATACATCAGTTCAGAGTTTTCTTTATCTGACCTTCAAATTGGCGCAGTCGTCGGCGCACCAAGCCTAGGTGCTATCATTGCTTTAATTTTTACTGGGAAGGCAGTAGAGGAATATGGTAGAAAGAAAACACTATTAGTCGTTGCTTTTCTTTACCTTTTTTCAGCGTTGAGCTCAACACTTGCCAACTCTTATGAGATGTTATTTATAGCAAGATTTATAGGGGGTCTTGCATTTTGTTCACTTTCTATAGCCTCAATGTATATCGGTGAAATATCACCTGCGACAATAAGAGGAAAGTTAGTTGCAGCTAATCAGCTGACGATAGTTTTAGGGCTGGCAGCGACCTATTTCATTAACTACTACCTAGTTAGTTTAGCCTCTGAGCATTTTACATTCCTGTCAGACCGTTTTATTTGGCGAGTGATGTTTGCTACAGAGTTGTTACCCGCAATTGCTTGGTTTGCTTTATTATTTAAAATCCCAGAATCTCCTAGGTGGTTGATTTCAAAAGGTAGAGAAGAACAGGCAGATTTTGTTTTGAGGAAAATATACTCAAACTCAGCGGAAAGAATAACGGTCTTAGAGTCGATAAAATCGAGCTTAGAAGACGTCGAGCAGTTGAAGTGTAAGCAACAGTTACGCCGGCTGATTTCATCCAATATGCGCAAGGTCTTCTTTATAGGTTTTACTATCGCAGTGATACAAGGTGTCACTGGTATGAACGCGATACTATTTTATGCACCAACTGTGTTTGAACAAGTCGGTTTTGGTGTTGATGCTTCTTTTCAACAAGCTGTGTATATAGGATTGGTTAGTGTGGTCTTTACAGGAGTCGCGATTGCATTTATCGATAGAGTAGGACGCAGGCCATTAATATTATTAGGACTAGCGACTGCTGTTGTAAGCCATGGGCTTTGTTGGTATGGGTTTAACAATGCACGATATGACGTTTCAGCCGAAACTGTGCAAAAGCTTGAGTCTCAAATAGACGTTACCCCCCTTAAGTCAATGATCGGGATAACCTATTCTTCAGATACGGCGTTTAAGGATGCGTTAAAAGAGCGTTACAGCTCAGATTACTTGCGATTAAATCAGGGTAAAATAATAGAAAGCTCAATAGTGATTAATCCGCTGTTAGTTTTGTTTGGTATACTGTCCTTTATCGCTGCATTTAATATCTCCATTGGTCCTATCATGTGGGTACTACTTTCTGAAATATTCCCGAACTCTGTGAGAAGTACAGCGATACCAACGTTTGCGTTTGTTACCAGCATTGCGAGTTACTTAATTCAACAGTTTTTTCCATGGCAGCTGTCCCACATGGGCGCTGCGAATACATTCCTTATGTACGCAACCTTTGCACTAATAGGGTTTGTTATTTTCTTTTATTCTCTACCAGAAACAAAAAACAAATCAATAGAGGAGTTAGAAGAACTTCTAATTAAATAAAGATATTAAAATCAATTGGTTAAATTTGTAATTTTATAGGATATATTTATATGAAACGTTATCAGATGTATGTTGGTGGTGAGTGGATCGATGCAAAAAATGGTCAAATTGAAACGGTAGTCAGTCCATCTACAGAAGAGGTAGTTGCTGAAGTTCAATTTGCAGATGAAACTGATTGCCAGCTAATCATGGATACCGCAAAAGCTGCCCAAAAAACTTGGAAAATGAAACCAGCCAAGGAACGTGCAAATCTGTTACGAGAATTTGCTCAAGAAATTAGAAATCGTAAGGAATACTTAGCGGAGTTACTGGTAAAAGAGCAAGGGAAGTTACTGAAAGTCGCGAAAATGGAAGTGGAAGTTACTGCGACCTTTATTGAGTATGCTTGTGATTGGGCAAGGCAAATGGATGGTGATATTGTCCAGTCTGATAATGCAAATGAACATATTTGGATTCAGAAAATACCACGAGGTGTTGTTGTCGCGATCACCGCTTGGAACTTTCCACTTGCACTAGCTGGTCGTAAGATTGGCCCAGCGTTAGTCGCAGGGAATAGTATTATCGTTAAACCAACGATGGAAACACCTCTAGCGACGCTTGAGCTGGGTTACATTGCTGAAAAAGTTGGGATACCTGCAGGGGTTCTTAATATTGTAACTGGTGGTGGTCGTTCACTAGGTAACGCACTTGTTTCTCATACAGATACAAATATGGTGACTATGACTGGTAGTACTCCTACTGGACAATCGATAATTAAAGCATCTGCAAACAATATGGCCCATGTTCAACTGGAACTTGGTGGTAAAGCGCCATTTATTGTCATGGAGGATGCTGATCTAGAAAAAGCGGCGGACGCCGCTCTGCACTCTCGTTTCGATAATTGTGGTCAAGTTTGTACGTGTAATGAGCGTTTGTATGTTCACAGCAGCGTATATGATGAGTTTATGAGCTTATTTATGGAGAAGGTTCAAGCGCTTAAAGTTGGTAATCCAATGGATGAGTGTTCAGACATGGGGCCAAAGGTAAATAAGCAAGAACTTGAACATATGGAAGAGCTTGTTGCGGAAGCGTTGGATGAAGGAGCTAAGCTACTGCATGGCGGAAAGCGTCCAGAAGGGAAAGAGTTTGAGAAAGGGTTCTGGTTTGAACCTACTGTTCTTGGTGATGTTACACAAGACATGTCCATCGTAAGGAAAGAAGCATTTGGTCCAATTTTGCCTGTGTTAAAGTTTGATACGTTTGAACAAGTTGTCCAGTACTCTAACGAGAGTGAGTACGGCTTGGCTGCCATGATTTTTACTCAGAATATGCAGTACGTTCATAGGTTAACTAATGAGTTGGAATCAGGTGAAATCTACGTTAATCGTGGTCATGGAGAGCAGCATCAAGGCTTCCATAACGGCTATAAACTAAGTGGTACTGGCGGTGAAGACGGCAAGTATGGCTTTGAGCAGTACCTAGAGAAAAAAACCTTCTATGTAAATTATGGATAACCGCTTAATAAGTCGTTAACTATGAAAAGTGCCTTCATATACGTGAAGGCACTTTTTTGTACGTGTTATCACTTAGAGAATTCTGTGGCTAAATAAAAACCTAGCATTGATTATCAAGTGCTAGGTTTATGTATTTTATATTAAAAGAGCTTAACCTACGTTTAAGCCACTAGACTTCGAAAGGCGCTAACTTATCAAAATCAAATTCAACGCCGGTGCCGGCGGTGTCTGGTGCGACGGCTCTGTGGTTATCAACCACGAGAGGACGCTTGGTATATTCATCAATAGGGAAGCTATGTACTTCTAACCAACCAGTGTCAAACGCAGAAACTAGGCTTACATGAAGCTCTTGCATTCCATGGCTACATATCGGCAACTTATACTTGCTTGCTAACCGTGCTGCATTTAGCCAGCCAGTGATACCACCACAATTTGAAGCATCTGGCTGGATAAAACCAAGTTGCGCTTGATCATAAGCATAACCAAACTCATGAATAGTATGTAGATTTTCCCCCATTGCTAATGGAATACTGGTATTTTTTGCTATTTCAGCATAACCGAGGTAATCGTCTGGGATTGTAGGCTCTTCAAACCATGTAATGTCATATTGTTCTACAGATTTTGATAGCGAAATAGCTTGCTCGACAGACAAAGAATAATTGGCATCAATCATAAATGTCACGTCTGGGCCAATGAACTCTCGAACAGCTTTGATACGAGCAATGTCTTCATTCGGATCTGGCCGACCAATTTTAATTTTAACTGCGTTGTAGCCACTATCTAAATACCCTTGGATATTTTCAAGCAATCGCGCGGTCGAAAAGTGTAAGTCAATCCCGCCACAATACGCTTGGCAGGTATTGTTTACGCCGCCAGCCATCTTCCACAGAGGTTGATTCTCCCGTTTTCCCTTTAGATCCCATAGCGCTATGTCAATACAAGACATTGCAAAAGAAGAAATACCACCTCTGCCAACGTAGTGAATATGCCACTCCATAAAGTCATAAATACCTTCGATATCAGTGGCATCTTTACCTATTAGCTGGGGTTGAATATCGTGCTCAAGCATTGCTTTAATGGCATAGCCTCCTTTACCACCAGTGTAGCTATACCCTGTACCAGATGAGCCATCTTCTAATGTAATCGTGGTTGTAATCAACTCAAAGTGGTCATGGTCGCCGTGCTTTGCATCTGACAATATTTCCTTCAGTGGGACTTTAAATAGCCGGCTTTGGATATTTTTTATAGCGGTACTCATAAACCATTCCTTTAACTATATGAAAATAATAAGAAACTCTATTCAACTGTTTTTTATAGTTGGTTTTTTAAGACACAGCCTCACAGGTCAAGGGTGCTTTAGCAACCTAAAGTCTAGATGAAGGTCAATAATCTCTAGTAATACCAACGATTAACTGCAGATAGTAAGTCTCATCCTTACTACAGTTCAACCAATAAATTTTGGTATGCAGTATCTGATCACATAGATATAAATTAATTTATTGCACAGTTAAACTGGTTAATGTTTTAAATAATTGATTAATAACGAATAAAATTAATTAGTATAAAACAGATAGTATTGATCTAGGCAAATTCAACAGATAATGTGATATAAATCTCTTTAATTGGTTTACCTTAGTGGCTAGAATTGGTCTACATGCTGAATAGGAGTTGAGGAATATACCCATGTCATCCCAGGAAATCGAGCAAGCAAAATTTTCGTTTCAAACAGATTATAGGAGAGATGAGCTAACCACACAGATAGTTCATCTAGGATTTGGTGCTTTTCATCGAGGGCATCAGGCACTGTACAACGATTTGACGAACCAACTTGCCGATGAACGTTGGGGAATTTGTGAAATCAACATGTTTGGCAACTCTGAGCTCATCGACAACTTGAAAACGCAAGATCACCTGTTTTCAGTGGTTGAAAAATCAGCTACGGAAACACAGACAAAGCTAATTAGAACCGTAACAGAATCAATTCATACCCCTGATACTGGTATAGGTATAGCAATAGATAAGTTATGTGAAGAGCAAATCAAGGTTGTTTCACTGACGATTACTGAAAAAGGCTACTGTGTTGATCCGAAAACTCGCAAACTTGATGTGAAAAACCGACTTATCGCTCAAGATTTGAGAACACCAAGTGAACCTCAGTCAGCAATTGGCCTTATCGTTGAATCTTTAAGACTAAGAAAGTTAAATGGCTTATCAGGCTTTAGTGTTATGTCATGTGACAATATTCCAGAAAATGGATTGTTGATCAAAGGAGCAGTTCTAGAGTTTGCCAGCTATATCTCTACTGAATTAAGTCATTGGATTGAATCGAACGTGTCGTTCCCAAGCACAATGGTTGATCGAATCGTACCAGCCATGACCGAAGAACAGTATGCCGTCATTGAATCTGAAACCGGGTACAAAGACCCTTGCGGCGTTGTCTGTGAAGACTTCCGTCAGTGGGTTGTCGAGGATAATTTTATAGCTGGTCGTCCAAGTTGGGAGATAGCTGGAGCCATGTTAGTTGAGGACGTACTACCGTATGAGGAGATGAAACTTCGTATGTTAAACGGTAGTCATTCATTCTTAGCCTATATAGGTAGCTTGGCTGGGTATGAGTACATATACCAATGCATGGAAGACAGTGATTTGCGGACGGCAACATTGAACCTGATGGTGAACGAGCAGGCACGATCTTTGAGTGAAAGCTTAGAAGTGGATTTACATAAGTACGCTTTTTTGCTGATCGAGCGTTTTAGCAACTCAAATATTAAACACAAGACGCGCCAAATCGCCGTAGATGGCTCACAAAAGTTACCGCAACGAGTCATTGACCCTTATCAAACGCTATCTAAGCGAGATATATCTTCTCGAATCTTACCATTTATTGTTGCAGGTTGGATCCACTTTGTTATCGATGAGATTTCTCAAAATAGAGAAGTTCTTGACCCTCTGAGCTCGTTTTTTCATGAAATTGTAGATGCCGATATTAGTAAGCTGGAAAAAGCGGCTGCAATTTTACGAACTGCGAAAATGGTGGATGAAACCGAAACCCTCTTTACAGACGCTATCAGAGAAGCTTTCTCCAGCATCGATGAAAACGGAATTAAAACAACAATTAAATCTTTAGCTATTCAATAGGAATTCGATATGAAAACTTTACTTTGCCATGAGCCTAACTCGATTGCATACGTTGAGCGTGAAGTGCCAACTGTTGCTCCCAACGAAGTGTTGTTGAAAATTAAATCGGTGGGTATTTGTGGGACGGATATTCACGCTTATGCTGGCAGGCAGCCGTTCTTTTCTTACCCTCGCGTGTTGGGTCATGAAATATGTGGGGAAGCAGTAACTATCGGGGAGGAGTGTAAGACACCTAAGCAAGGCAAACGTTATTCAGTTATTCCTTGTATCCCATGTGGTGAATGTGCAGCTTGTAACGATGGAAAAACCAATTGTTGTGAAAATGTCTCTTTATACGGTGTACATCAAGATGGCGGCTTTAGTGAATATCTATCAGTGTTCGAGGAAAATTTAGTTGAGCTGCCAGACTCTGTATCTGATTCTGAAGGCGCTTTAGTTGAATGCTTTGCGATTAGTGCGCATGCGGTTCGTCGAGCGCAAATTAAAGCGAACGAGAATATTGTCGTTGTTGGTGCTGGTCCGATTGGTTTAGCAGCAGCAGCTATTGCAAAAGCTGAAGGTGCCAATGTCGTTGTCGCGGATGTCGATGAAAATAGACGTGCCCATGTAGAGAGCGTGCTTGATGTCCGAGCGTTAAACCCATTGACGGAAAATTATGATGAGAGACTTAAGAGTGCGTTAGGAGGGAATTTACCGTGTGTCGTAATGGATGCAACAGGTAATAAAGCGTCTATGAGTCGAAGTGTTGAGTTGATTCGCCATGGTGGGAGAATTGTGTTTATCGGTTTGTATATTGGCGACTTAGTACTTGATGATCCGACCTTTCACAAAAAAGAAACCACTTTATTAAGCAGTAGAAATGCGACACGCGAGGATTTTGAAAAGGTTATCGAACTCATGGCTTCAGGCAAGATTTCTCAATCAATCATGAAAAACAAAGAATATAACTTTTATGAGTTTGGCCACACTTACCGCGAAGATGTTGTCGAGAACAAGAGCTTAGTTAAAGGCGTAATTAACTTTTAAGGAATTGGAGTAAAAAATGGAAACAACTAGAGTAAACGAAACCGACCTACGCCAACTATGCTTGAATAAATTACAGGCTGCAGGGCTTGATGTTACAACCGCTGGTGAAGTGGTAGACGTATTGGTTCATGCAGACAAAACCGGAGTCCACTCTCATGGGGTTATGCGTGTTGAACACTATTGCACTCGCTTGAATGCGGGTGGGTTAAATCCAAATGCTAAGTTTTCTATTGAACAGGTTTCGCCATCAGTAGCCATTTTGGATTCTGACGATGGAATGGGACATTCTGCACTAAAAGCAGCTACTAAACATGGAATCAAACTTGCGAAAGAAACGGGGCTTGGTTTTGTCAGTGTTAAAAATACTTCTCACTGCGGAGCATTGTCTTATTTTGCAGAGCAAGCAACTTCTGAAGGTATGGTTGCAATTGCGATGACTCAAACCGATACCTGTGTTGCTCCCTACGGCGGGGCTGAAAAATTCCTTGGTACAAACCCAATCGCGTTTGGATTTCCTGTGGAAGGCTCTCATCCAATGATTGTCGATATGGCCACTAGCGCAACAGCATATGGGAAATTGCTACATGCAAAAGAAACGGGGCAATCTATAGGTAAAGGCTTGGCACTTGATGAAGACGGGCATGAAACAACAGACCCTCATAAAGTGGAAACTCTTTTACCATTTGGTGGTCACAAAGGATCTGGTATCTCCCTGTCAATTGACGCGTTAACCGGAGTTTTGATGGGGGCGAACTACAGCAACCATATCGTAAAAATGTATGGTGATTACGAAAAGGCTCGCAAGCTAGCGAGTTTGGTTATCGTGATTAACCCGGAATCGTTAGGCAATGCGCTATTTGCCACAACAATGGCGGCGATGGTGTGTGAACTAAGGGCTGTTAAACCAATACCTGGTGTCGAAAAAGTTCGAGCACCAAACGACCCTCAAGTGGCCTACCAAGCAGAGTGTGATGAGTTCGGAATCCCAGTTGCCAACGGCGTGTATCAGTATTTACAGTCGTAACTTTCTGGGAAACTAAAATTTTGTGGAATCAAGAGAGTCAACCACTCTCTTGTTTTTTTATATAAGGTCAACACACTCTAGACTGTGTCGTTTGAATTCAATAGAGATAATACTTTTCCTTTGTTGTTGTAGCCTAATCGCAGAAAAAGTTGACTAAATAGAGTAAGTTTAAGTAAAAAAGTAGTCGTCCAATTCTAGTGTATCCGTTTGTTGAAAATCGACCAATTTAGCTAACTCAGCTTTACTGTGGTGAAGATGCTCACTCATGGCTTCATGTGCGAGCCTTGGGTCTCTTTTTTGTAGGGCGGCATAGATTTTCGTGTGTTCCTTTAACCAACTTTGCTTCAAGTCATCCTCATGTAAATAGCGAGTATTGAGTTGGTTCCACAAAGGGTTTTCTGTCCGTACTACATTCCACATTCGCTTTGCGGTTTCTATTAAAATCCGGTTCTGTGTGGCTTCCGCAATACAGAGATGAAACTCGCGGTCGAGCCTTTCAAAAGATTCACCATCACCAGCAAGACATTGTTTCTGCTTTTGTATAATGTTGCGTAGCTCTTGTAATTCACTCAGCTTAATATTTACGGCAGCAAACTGTACGATACTAGTCTCAAGTACAGATCGTGCCTGCAAAAGCTCAAATGGCCCTACAGCGTCAATATAAAGCCCAGTTTCTACAGTCGGTGTTTGGCTTTGGGGTATATCTTTAAAGAAGATTCCAGCTCCCTGACGCACTTCTACTAACTCTTTCAGTTCCAACATAATGATGGCTTCTCGGATGATAGCTCGGCTTGTATTGAATTGTTCACCTAGTTCTCGTTCAGAAGGTAGTTTTTCGCCAGGTTTGTAACGTCCTGTCACTAATTGCTTTTCTATTTCTGTGCCAATATCAAAGTAGCGCCTACGGGCATTACTTTCTGTTTTCACTTTCATGTCCATGCCTTTGAATTATTACTGGTTTACCAATATTAAGAAGAATCATACAAATTAACAACTGGCAAATCGGTGATGGCTTCACAAGTCAGTACGCTTATCACTAGCAAGTTTACTGAGAAAATTTTTCACACATCAATGCTATGTTATAACTATCTGATTATTATGGACTATGATCCTTTTTGTGACATGTGCTTGTTTTTGAGTATACGTTTGAATAATCAATGTGTGCATTGAGGCTATTTTTGAGTTACTTCACAGTTCAAGTAAATTGGTTTCTATCAATATGATATTGGTTGATCATTTGTTGTTTTGTGCAGTAATGTGTCTACCAGTTTAAACTTTTTACCAATCTTCTTAGTAGCTACAAAGAATTACAGGTTGAGCCTTTTTGGGCTAATTCTAAATCTTTTTAAATACAAATGAGCTATGCACATCATAGTTTGTAAATATGCCGCCTACCTTCAGGCTTGGTAGGCACAATATTGGAGTAACAAATATGATTGAAGGAATTTTTTGGGCTGTAGCTGCTGGTATTATGTTGGGGTTGTATGCCTTACCAGAAAAGTATGCAGTTGGTTTTTCACATGAAAATACTTGGGGAACATTTTTCTTTACCGCTTTGCTAGTCGTGCCACTAGTTGCCGGATTAACACTAATACATGGTTTTGGTTCGATTTTGGTCGCGCTGCCTACAGATATATTAATAAAAATGGTTGTCGCTGGGATACTTTGGGGAATAGGCATGATGATGTGGGGCAAAGCGATAAGTCATATTGGTTTATCACTTGGGTTCTCACTATTTATCGGAACAGTGATATTAGTCGGCTCATTGATTCCGTTTGTTGTTGATGGCTTGCCAGCCGACGATGTGTTTTTTACGATTTTGGTTGGTATAACAGTGGTTCTAGTTGGCGTGGTAGCCAACGGGTATGCGGGGATACTAAGGCAAAAGCACAAGTCAAGCGAGGATGTTTCTTCTGAGGAGCATCATATTGCGCATATGCTTGTGGGAATAGGAATAGCTGTAGTTGGTGGTTTATTTGCAACAGGATTTAGTTTTGCTAACGCAGTTGGCTCAAGTGAAATTAAACGTTTGATTGTTGCTCAGGGAAACCCCGAGTGGATGGCTTCAATAGAAGTTATGGATGTAATTTATTTATCTGCAGCGATATTTGTTGTTCCTTATTTTGCCTATCAGATCACCAAAAATAATCACTGGACAAACTTCAACACCAAATATTTGACCAAAAATATCTCAATGACGTCGATTATGGCGATATTGAACTTTTCTGCTTCTGCAATATTCGCTTACGCCGCGTTTTCTCTTGGGCAAGTAGGCAATTCTGTGGGTTACGCTATCTACAATACAGTGTCACTTGCGATTGCAATCTTAGCGGGTTTGGTGACTAAAGAGTGGGTTTCAGCCAGCACTTCCTCAAAAAGAGCGCTATATATAGGTTTAGCTTGCATGATTATTGGTGTGGTAATTATTGCCTTTGGTAACAGTATGGCAGCTTAATTGTTGATGTTTATATTTATAAACTAATAACGGAACAATCAATGAAAATATCAAAAGAAAGTTTTGGAACAACAGGAATAAACGACCTTACTCTTTACCGGCTAGAGAATAAAAATGGTATGGCAATATCTATATCAGATTATGGCGCAACCATTACATCAGTCGAGCTACCGCTAGAATCGGAAGAGTGCAGGTTACAAGCGGTGTGCGGTTTCGATGACGTTTCTGGTTACTTGTCAGAAGATTACTTGGACAATGCTCCTTATTTTGGCTGCACTGTCGGCAGGTACGCCTCTCAGATCAAAGACGCGAAGTATCAATTAAATGGCCATACATATCATTTAACTCAGAATTGCGGCGACAATAGCCTCCATGGTGGTGCGGTCGGGTTTGATAAAAAAATATGGTCGTCTAACATTTTGCGAGAAAGTAGTGAAGTCGAGTTTTGTATGGATAGTCTGTCACTCGAAGAAGGGTTCAACGGAAATGTTGCCACTAAAGTCATTATTGGGCTGACAGATGAAAACGAAATTACCTTGAGATATGAGGCAATACCAGACGAAGATACGCCGATTTCATTAACCAACCACAGTTATTTTAATTTAAGTGATTTTCGAGAAACAGTTGAAAACTATCAGGTGACAGTGAATTCACATCAACTACTGCAGGTTGACAGTAGTGGTGCATGTACTGGAGGCATACGGGATGTTACTGAGGCAGTCGAAGACTTACGCCAAGGGAAGACTATCAGAGAAGTGCAGGACAAATTAAATGATGGGTTTGAGCACTTCTATGTTTTCGATAATCCAACACAGAACCTGATTCAAGCTGCGACAGTGACCAATCCGAGTAATGGCCTAGAGCTACAAGTGTATACGACAGAGCCTACGATGTTATTTTATACTGGCAAATATACATCTAATAAATTACAAAGAAACGAACAAGAGAAGTATGGGCAGTACAAAGGTTTTTGTTGTGAAACGTCACGCTACCCTAATGGGCCAAATATAAAGAAATCGCCCAACTCTATTACTAAAAAAGGTCATATGTATACCTCACAAACAGTTTTTAAGTTCAAATGGTAATTAATCAACCCGTTTAAATAGCCCTTGGAACAATGGCCCTGCGACTAACTAGCAATGTCGAGTTAGTCACAGGGCCGTTTTACTCTACTATCTAAAAATTACACAGCTGTTGGTTGGAGCTCAGTTTTTGGCGGCTTGCCAAACAACATCATTAGCAAAGAAGCGACAATAGCCAAGCCTCCTACGACAAAAAATGCAGCTAAATAACTGCCTGTATATTGAACGATGAATCCTGTAGCCAAAGGTGCAATAATGCCAGCAGAGTTGGCGAGTAAGTGTATAAAGCCTGATACGGCGCCGACATTAGAGCCTTGAACGGTGTCTTGTACTATAGCCCAGTAACATGACGTTGTAACATACATGGCACACATTCCCACTGACATTAGAATCATTGCACTGACTAAGCTAGCAGCCAAAGCAGACATGACAATACATACTGCCGCTACGATTAGCCCAACCACAATGACGCTTTTTCTACTAAACAATAAATTATTTGTTTTTTTATAGATGAAGTCTGAAATAAATCCTCCACTCACTAACCCTATTGCGCCTATTGCCCAAGGTAGAGAATTCATAATCGCCAATGACTGAATATCTAAATTGCGTACGTCTAACAGATACATAGGAAACCATGACATAAAGAAGAAAGAATGTACGAATACGCGAAGAAAGCAAAGGCCGTGTATGAAATGATAGGGTGTTTTAAATAGTAAGTGAGTGGTAGGGGCTGCTCTTTTGATTGGGCTATTTCTACTCTAGTTTTAATCGAGTCGCTATCAACTGTTTTGAGGGCATAAGGTTTCCTTTTATTAACCAGTACCCAAGCAATAACCCAGAATATACCTAGAGATCCAATAGCAACAAAAGCCCAGCGCCAACCTACATATATTGCTAATGAAGCGACGATTGGAGCGGCAATAGCACCACCTAGTGGGTTACCAGAAAATGCGGAGCCAACTGCTCGTGCTCGCTCCTCTTTGGGAAACCATTCGACAATGGTTTTATTCGTGACTGAACCCATAGGTCCCTCCGCAGCTCCGAATAAAACACGAATAATCAACAGTGAAACAAAATTCCAAGCTGCTCCAGATAAGGCGGCAAAAGCTGACCAAGTAAGCATAACGCTGGTATAGACTTTGAATGATCCAAACTTATCTGCCAACCAACCACCGACAAAACAAAAAATCCCATACCCAACGGCAAAACTGGAAAAAATCATGCCTAACTGCGCTTTGTTAACGTGTAGTTCTTCTGTGATATAAGGAGCTAATATAGATAGAGCACTTCGATCTAAGTAATTGATCATAGAACCAATAAATAGTAACACCAGGACAAAGTAACGATGCTTCGTATACATATTTTCATTTCCTATGGATTGATTAAAAACATACCATTTGTTTTTGTTATGGCTGGGATTGTAGCTACTTGGTACTAACTAATATTTAGATTTGATCACAAATGGGTATATTCATCAACCAATGTGATTTATTGGTAAACACTAGTGATTTAACTTTAATTTGAATTAAGATACTGAAATATAATCAATAATATTTATTTAATTGGTAGGGTTGCTACGATTTATTATTGACTTTGTATTTTAAATTTGTGATTTCGAGTCAAGGTAATGGGGCGTGATTAGACCTTTTTTGTAATTGGTTTAACAATAATGAGGTGTTTTACGTAGTTTAAAATTGGTAGGTATGTAGAACTTGCAGAGTTAAGACATTAAATAGAAGGGAACATCAATAGATGGGTACCAAGCCTCTTGGTGCTGTCGAAAAGAAAGCCCCATAAGTTCAAAAGACTTTTGGGGCTTATTCCTTACTTGCAGCGTCCTGCTACGAGTATGCTCCGTGCATCAATCCTGACAGTTGCTAAATCCTTTAGCTTATCCTGATCTTCGCCATCCTAGCGGTGTCCTTAGCTTCTTGCTTGTTGGAAATCCACTCCAACATCCAAACGTCCATGTATCCTTTCTATTCAGATTATTCATCCATTCTGAATAACCTTGTTTCCATCCTAGAAACTGTAAATCCTTTACGTTTGTATTCAATGCCAGCTCCTTGCCTGCACTTATAAGAATAGAGAATTTACATAATTTCACAATGCCGTTAACATAAAAGCAACATCAATTCGGCATTAAAATTATAATTAATATATATAATATACAAACAGATAAGTTGATATTTTTGTTTATTGCTAGTGCTTTTGCATACAAAGTCTTACATGAAATGTGAGAGATCTCTTACGTAAAGCAGAGCAATTTAAAGAGGTTTCAACATAAGGTTAATGTGGTCTAGGCACATAAATTCTTTCGGTCTTAGATTAGTGCATTAATATTCATCTCTAGACTCTTTATGATAGATACCGACTGTCGTCTGACCTTAGTACAATAGTCATTGGCTTCATGAATGAATAATAAAATTACTATATTGTTAATATATTTTAGAAAAATAATCTAGAAAATATCTATTTTAAGTTTTTAATTTCTATTTTGGCTTGTGATTGGTTGTTAATAGGTAAAGCAATTCTATCTAGTAGCACGTATTCTACTCAAAACTTCAACCCCTTGTACTTAGAGTTTGTTTTTCCTACAAACTCATATCTCGTGGTTGTCAGCATAAAAATAAAAGTAAAGTTCGAGATTGGAAGGAAAAATGATGAATAACAACAAATTGATGCTGATGTTATTTTGTTCAGTATGTTTGATTTGGGGTACGACTTGGCTGGCGATGGAAATTGCAGTTACAAGTATTCCACCTATATTTGCTACCGGGCTAAGATTTTTTATCGCGTCGCCAATATTGGTATGTTTATCAAAAGTGTTTAAACAACCGTTATTGTTTCCAAAGGGAAAGAAAAAGTGGATGTTTATTATCGCTATTTTTTATTTTGCGATACCTTTTACGCTCATGATCGCTGGTGAGAAATATATATCTTCAGGCTTGGCTTCAGTTATTTTCGCAAATATGCCCATTGCTGTGATGATTATGTCGATGTTTTTCTTGAATTTACGACTTTCTTTTCATCAGTATGTAGGCATATTTATGTCAGTGTTCAGCTTGTATGTCATTCTATCGCATGAACTCGGAATCAGTGGAGACAATCTGTTGCTAGGAGCGGGGGCACTTATTTTAGCGGTGGTCATTCATTCTGTTATGTACGTGTTTGTTCAGAAGCATTGTAAAGATATTAAGGTTATTACTTACAACGCTTTACCATGCTATATCGCTTCAATGCTGCTGTTTATTACTGCTTTCTTTACTGAAAATATTCATTTTGCGAGTTTCACGCTAACTTCTATTCTCGCAGTCGTGTATCTAGGTGTTGTCGCGAGTGTAGGAGGAATTGTCGCGTACTTTAGGTTAGGTCAGGTGTCTACACCTTTTACGGCTTCGATATGCTTTTTGATATTTCCTTTAATCGCGTTACTTTTATCAGACCTTGTTACTCACAAGACGATGTCAAATCAATCTCTGTTAATGTTGGTGCCATTATTATTGGGTATATTGTTAACTAAACTCCCATTCAACAGAATTGCGCAAAAGTTACGAGGTACAACCAGTTAAATGTGCAAAGGCCACGTAAAGTGGCCTGTTCTCTTTTGAGTCCCTATCGATTTGAGCCAAATTTTTCTTTCTTCACCTTTGTCTTTTAAGCCTTTAGCAAAAGGCATCATTGCCTTTTATGCTCTAAACTATTTAGGAGTGAATTCTCAAAAATTTAGTTGCTCATTTATTACAAACCAAGTAAATGGAACTCAATTTGTTGCGGGCTTTGTGAAGAGAGAATAATTTGCCATCAATTGCAGACAAAAAATTACTAAGGACAATAAAGTTTTTGCCTGTAGCTGTTACGCTAATCTTTATGGCGATAATTCTGATCGTTATTTACAAAGAAAATCATGATCACACTGAGCAGCTTTCAACAAACCTACGTAAAGATTTTTTAGATACTCAAAAACAAACCATCAGAAGGCAATTGGAAAATATTGCGCAAAACCTTGAATTCGAAAAGAGCTTAACCATTGATATTTTGAAGGAAGATATCAAGGAGCATGTACGAATCGTTCATGCGATTGCGACAAAAATTTACAATGAAAATCTCAATAAACCAAGAGACGAAATAGAAAACCTGATCATTCGATCCTTACAAGATTTGGTATTTAATGAAGGGTCTGGCTATTTCTATATATTTCAAATGGATGGTGTCAATATAATGCATCCAATGGTCCCCGAATTTCAGGGGGAATCAATGTGGGATTCTAGAACTGAATCGGGAAGGTACGATATACGAGAGCAAATTCAGCTGATAGAAAACTCTCCCACTGGTGGAGCGTTTTATCGGTGGTGGCATCGAAAGCCAAGTGGGGCTGATTATGGGGTAGAAAAAATACGCTATGGTCAATATTTTGAACCCCTAGACTGGTTTATTGGCACTGAAGAGTACATTACTCCTGTCAGTCCAAAAATTGTTGAACGTGTCCTGACACGGTTATCTGAATTTAGGATTGGGAAAAATAGCTTTATTTATGTTCTCGGACCCAACGGTAAAATGTTAGTCCATCGCGACAAGGTAAAAGTGGGAGAAGTCAATAAAGCACTATACAATCATTTTCACAAAAACATCCTTCAAGCTAAAGATAATAGCAGTTCATTTGTGAGTTATGAGGATATCCGTCTTCCAACTAGAATGCGGACGCTCGATAAATTAACTTACGCCAAAAGTATTCCTACTTGGGGATGGATCATCGCAACGGATTTGTACTTATCTCAAATAGATCAGCTAGTTAATGCTCAAACAGAGCAAATTACCAAACAAAACAGGCAGCAATTCACACAGATACTGGTGATATGTCTTATATTAGCGGGGGTACTTGCGGCCGTTTCCTACTACGTAACTCGATATGTCCAAATACGTTTTATTAAGTTTCAAGATAAAATTGATGAAGATTTCTTTGAGCTACAAAATAGTAGACAAAAGTTGGAAGAAATCGCCACTTTAGATTCATTAACTAAGTTACCAAACCGTTTAATGCTCGAAGAGCGCATCCAAACCGGCATTGAAGATAGCCGAGAGAAAAACAAATTGTTAGCGGTACTTTTTGTCGATTTAGATGATTTTAAAAAAGTAAATGATCAACACGGGCATCACATTGGAGATGAATTACTTAAAGCTATCAGTCGTAAGTTCGAAAAGGTCATCGATGAAAAAGATATGCTAGTTCGTTTTGGTGGTGATGAATTTATATTGTGTTTTCCTCTTCTAGACACTACTGAACAAGCAAGAAAGAAAGCGCAGGCGCTGTGTGATGTAATGAAGGACGAGTTTATATTGCTTGGAACTGTTGTTAACACTTCCTGTAGTGTTGGTGTTTCAATGTTCCCGGGCGATGGGACTTCACCTCGGGAGCTACTATCAAAAGCTGACATTGTTTTATACCGATCCAAAGAGCAGGCAAAAGGGACGGTGATGTTTTATGACAAACAAATTAACGATCAGGTACAACATAATTTCGCTCTAGAAGATGCGATACGCAATGCAGTTCAAGTTAAGGAATTTGATATTCTTTATGAACCTAGGGTTGAACCAAAATCAGGAAAGCTGGTTGGTGTCGAAGCTATTACCCGTTGGTGCTCCGCCTCTTTAGGCTATATTCCTCAGGAAGAGTTTATTCCTGTTGCCGAAACTACGGGCATGATTATGAGTATTGGCTACTTTTCCTTTAAAAAAGCCTGTTGTGAGATTTTGAAATTATCGCCAAACGGTGAAGGAGCCGTGTCTATTTCAGTCAATGTCACTCCAAAGCAACTGATGTATCAAAAATTTGCCCTGACACTTAATGAAATCACCAAAGAAGTCGGTTTTGAAACGAATCGAGTGACCCTAGAAATTAGTGAAGAAGTTTTTTCAGAAGGGATGAAAAAATTGAAACCAGTTCTAGATAGTCTGCATCAGTTAGGTTTTGAGGTGTCATTGAGAGACTTAGGGAAGGGGTACTCTTCGCTTCGGTATCTTAACTCATTACCGATAAGCGAAATTAAAATTGATAGCGAGTTTGTCGCTGACTTACATGTAAACCCACAGAATGACAGCTTGGTCAAAACAATCGCGATGATCGGTGTATCTAATAATATTCGTGTAGCTGCGGAAGGTGTTGAGAATATCATGCAAAAAAGCATGCTGCTTAAACTAGGGTGTGAAGTACTGCAAGGTAAGTTATTCGAGCGCCCACTGACTCTTGAACAATTGCAATCTCGTTACTTTGGAATTACAACTAAAGGTTAAAAATGTTCGTTCGAACATTACTTAGAATGGACAAATTGTGCGTATAACTTGTTGTGTTTTTGTAACCTAAAAGTTACCTGTAGGCTATTGCTAATCTTAACTCCATCCATTTTTCTTACTAAAATTAGATTCCCTTTAGAGCACGATTCTTGACGTTACATGCCTGCTCAATTTTCTATGTATCAATTTCGTTAGAAATTTAATGGTCAAAAAATCGATCTATTTAACACTTATGTAGCACGTTTATCATGATTGTGTGCTCGAACGCTCAAAAGATATGTCGATTAGTTTGACTATGTAACAAACTATGCAAAATTACGCTCCACATAATTAGAAATCCCTTTTGTAAAAGGGTTAAGCAAATATCAAAACGTGTAACATGAGGGAGTGCTCAAATGAATCATAGCGAAAAGCCGACGCTATTGGGCGAGTGTATTGCAGAATTTATTGGTACTGGAATACTTATTTTCTTTGGAGTAGGGTGCGTCGCCGCTTTAGTTTTAACAGGTGCAAGTTATGGCCAGTGGGAAATAAGTATAGTCTGGGGTTTTGGTGTTTCCATTGCCATTTATTGTACTGCAGGGGTTTCAGGTGCCCATATCAATCCAGCTGTAACCATAGCTTTGGCACTATTTCATGGCTTTGATAAACAAAAAGTATTGCCATATATAGCTGCACAAGTACTAGGCGCATTTTGTTCTGCAGCGCTTGTGTACGGCTTGTATAGTAATTTATTTACTCAATACGAAATTGTTCACCACATTGCAAGGAGCAGTGAGGCCGCTTTAGCCACTGCTGGCATTTTTTCGACTTACCCTAATCCAGCGCTCAGTTTCTTTGGTGCAATGGCGGTGGAGTTTACGATCACTGCTATTTTAATGTTCGCTATTCTTGCACTTAGTGATGAAAAAAACGGCGCGGTACGCGGGCCGCTTAACCCTCTTCTTATTGGCATTCTTATTGCCGTTATCGGCTCTTCATTGGGGCCTCTGACTGGATTTGCTATGAACCCAGCACGTGATTTTGGACCTAAACTATTTGCATACTTAGCAGGGTGGGATTATGCGCTTTCTGGTGGTAAACAAATTCCTTATTTTATTGTTCCTATTGTTGCGCCAATACTGGGGGCTTGTTTTGGTGCATGGGCTTACCCTAAATTCATCGCGCAATATTTGCCAAATCAAGTTGCTGTTGAAAATGACAGCAATCAAAACGAACTAGAACACTCTAAAGCATAACTTGGCCATTATTTAACCTCGGGATTGGATAAGAAATTAAAATCATAAGTCTATTACGTTGATTTTAACGCCGTTAGACGCTTAAAGAGCGGTGCTGATTGACTTAGCTTATCCGAAGCTGGGGTTACTTAGGGCTTTATATTCTAAAATTTAAATAACGTTTATTGAAAGGAAGGACAACATGACTGAGAAGAAGTACATGGTTGCGCTCGACCAAGGTACCACAAGTTCAAGAGCTGTGGTGTTAGATCATGATGCAAATATCGTGAGTGTATCTCAGCGTGAATTTACTCAGATTTATCCTCAAGCTGGTTGGGTAGAACATGATCCAATGGAGATCTATGCGACTCAAAGTTCAACTCTCGTTGAAGCTCTGACTAAGAAAGGCATTCGTACTGATCAAATCGCTGGTATTGGTATTACCAACCAAAGGGAAACAACGATTGTTTGGAACAAGGAAACAGGCGAACCTATCTATAATGCTATCGTATGGCAATGTCGTCGAACGGCCGAAATTTGCGATGAGCTAAAGGAACGAGGGCTTGAAGAATATATTCGAGAGAACACAGGCTTAGTGCTTGACCCATATTTTTCTGGTACAAAAATCAAATGGATATTAGACAATGTAACTGGTGCTCGTGATCTCGCGAAGCAAGGTAAGTTGTTATTTGGTACTGTAGATACGTGGTTGGTCTGGAAAATGACGCAGGGCCGCGTTCACGTAACAGATTATACCAACGCTTCAAGAACGATGTTGTTCAACATAAACACTAAGCAATGGGATGAGACGCTTCTTAAGGAATTCGATATTCCTCTCTCTATGATGCCAAGTGTTAGGAATTCATCAGAGATATACGGTCAAACTAACTTAGGCGGTAAGGGCGGGACTCGTATTCCTATTGCTGGGATTGCGGGTGATCAACAAGCTGCTTTATATGGTCATATGTGCGTCAAAGCCGGCCAAGCAAAGAATACATATGGCACGGGATGTTTCTTGTTAATGAACACTGGTAACGAAAAAGTGACGTCTACTCATGGGCTATTAACGACATTAGCGTGTGGCCCTAAAGGTGAACCGGTTTACGCTCTAGAGGGTGCAGTGTTCATGGGTGGAGCATCTATTCAGTGGCTACGTGATGAATTAAAACTAGTGGCAGATGCAAAAGACTCGGAATATTTTGCAACAAAAGTAGATACCTCAAATGGGGTTTATGTTGTTCCAGCATTTACGGGTTTAGGTGCACCGTATTGGGATCCATACGCGCGTGGAACTATTGTAGGTTTAACTCGCGGCGCAAACTCTAATCATATAGTTCGCGCTACGCTGGAAAGTATTGCCTATCAAACGCGTGATGTTCTTGATGCCATGCAAGCGGATTCAGGTACTACTTTATCCTCTCTTCGAGTTGATGGCGGGGCAGTAGCTAACAACTTCCTAATGCAATTCCAATCGGATGTATTGGATACAAAAGTACACAGACCTAAAGTCACTGAAGTCACCGCATTAGGCGCGGCTTACCTCGCAGGTCTCGCGGTAGGTTTTTGGAATGATCTTGATGAGCTGACAGACAAGTCAGCGGTAGAAAAGTCGTTTATCCCACACCATGATGAAGAAAAACGTCAACGCCGCTATAAGGGCTGGAAACGTGCAGTAAAATGTGCGCAAGTTTGGGCTTCGATGCATGAGGAAGACAGCGAAAGTTAATTCTTAGCATCTAATTGCGGCATCTCCTTCTACTAATCTTGGGAGTGCCGTGATTGATAGATCTTGGTTAGGTAATACACATTAACGATGGCGATAAAGCTATTGGTTAATACCACCGGCCAAGCATCTATCGCTAACCCATAAGCAACAAAGAGTGCACAACCAACAAAATTCAATACCCGCAACTTTACGATTTCACGCATAGTGAGAGAAATTGCCACCATAATTGAAGCGGCATAACCGATAACTTCGATAGTTTCCATAGCTCTTTCAAATACTAATATTCTTATCCAAAATTTATTCAAGTGATTGAGAGTTTAAATTAACAATTACCTAAACGAGAAACGCTCACGCCACAGCTAAACGTTATTAACAAATATAGCATTAAGGTGTATTGGCCTATAGTGACAATGTTTAGAAGGGAGAGCGTTAGCGATTACGCAAACGTTTTTTAGAAAAGTTAACTTGAGACATAGTTACGATATAGGTTGCACTAAAAAGCCACCTATCATCAGGTGGCTCAATCATGAAAAGTAAAGTAAAATCGTATTACTTTTTCGCTTTAGTAGTTTGCTTATCTTCTTCTGTGAGTTCGCGGATACGGCGGCTAATATCTCTACGCGCTTTTGAAATCTCAGCGCTTTTGATGATGTGGTCATCTACGCGGTCTTCATAATCAGCTTTCATGTTTTTGATGATTGCGAAAATTTCTTCAGTTGGCATATCAGGCTTGATATAGTCGAGTAGATTTTCCAATAGATCGACACGTTTGCGGTTGTCGCGAATTTTTTTCTCGTTATCAATAAGTTCGCGCTTCAGTTTATTTTTACGGCGCGCTTGGCTAACGATTTCAAATACACTACTCATTTTCGTTTTTCCCCTAAGTAAAGCAGTAACTGGGCTCGATTAAATCACATTGGTTGCCTATATAACAGTCTTTAGATCAATAGTTACTGTTCTTTGATGTAATAATAACCGTTTCTTTGCTGGAATAATTGTAATCATTGAGATAGTCGCTATATTATGCGCATACTCAGAAATGATGCGGAATCAAAGCCAATGAATACTTCACAGATTGTGATCCCTAAAAGTGAGGTAATAGAGCCTAAAGCGGCTACAAATTCAAAAGTAGCTGAAGCTTATATCCATGAACGGAACAAGCTGGAATATACTGAAGTTGAACTATCGAGAGCGAAGGTTGTAGTTTTGGATGAAGATGGAAATGTTACTCATCGCCCACTATTTTTGGATCATTAGTTAATATTTCGAATTAAAAGGAACGTTCATGAACATGCAACTTACTGCAAATGAAGCGCGAGTAATAGGCTGCCTAATTGAAAAAGAAGTAACGACTCCCGACTATTACCCATTAACGTTAAATAGCTTAACTGCGGCGTGTAACCAGAAAAGTAACCGAGAGCCAGTAATGGCTTTGTCTGAAATTGATGTTCAAGCGGCAGTAGATAGCTTGATCTCCAAACGTCTCGTGAGCGATGAAAGTGGTTTTAACAGCCGTACCAGTAAGTTTTTACATCGTTTTTGTAATACTGAATTTGGTGATCTTCAGCTGAGTGAACAAGAAAAAGGCATCGTCTGCTGTTTACTACTTCGAGGTGCGCAAACACCAGGTGAATTAAGAACAAGAACCAACAGGTTATCAAGCTTTACTGACGTTAAAGAAGTCGAATCAGTGTTAGATCAAATGGCAAGCCGAGAAGAGGGGGCTTTGGTTGTTAAGCTTCCGAGAGAAGCTGGCAAGCGTGAATCACGCTATCAACATCTATTTAGTGGGGAAGTAGATCTAAGTGCGTCGTTAGAAAATACCTTTCAGCCTACTGGTGAAGCAAACGGAACCGACAGAATTTCTCTATTGGAAAATGAAGTGGCTGAGCTAAAGCAAGAGCTCTCCGAGTTACGAAACCTCGTCAATTCTTTATTGTAAATTTCGTGGCCGAATCCATCTGGTTTATTTACCTCATTCGAAATTGCCGTGGTGACCTCTACTGCGGCATTACAACTGATATAGAAAGGCGCTATAAACAGCATTGTGAGGGAAAAGGTGCCAAGTCGCTTAGAGGAAAAGGGCCACTGAGTTTGGTCTGGACTTATCAAGTCGGTGTTAGTAGAAGTCAGGCACTTAAGCTTGAGTATGCCATCAAAAAACTGACTAAAAGTAAAAAAGAACTCTTAATACGACAACCAGATTCAATATCTAAAGTTATCGAGACTATGGCTTAATATTTCACCTGAATATTCTTCTGTTCCAATACCCTTCCGTTCAAATACCTTAGCTTCTTTTATTGTTCCAATACGTACATTACTTACCTGTCAAAATTGTTTGGACTATAACTCTCATATTTATCCCTTCTATTTGAATTAGTTTTTATGGAAATTGTGAATGCCTTGTTATGTATTAATATTTAAATTGAATTGGATTCAAAGGTGAACAGGGAAATGAAAAATATAAAAAGAGTTTCAGCAATAGGGGCATTCGGCTTAGCTTCTTTGGGTGCCGAAGCCGCTACTACCGTAGCAGATGGTCGTGGCAATGGTATGGGTAATGTAGGTGTCACTACGGCAAACTATATTATGGCGCCATTTTATAATCCGGCCTTAGTTGCAGTCTATCGAGAAAAAGATAACTTTGGTTTGTTACTTCCAGCTATTGGCGCGGAGCTTAGAGACCCAGATAACAACTTGGATGTTATTGACGATCTACAAGATGCTATAAACGCTAACGATTACACGAGTATAAACGGGTATCTTGACGAGTTAGAAGGTAACAAGTCGTTGAATGTTAGTGCTGGTGTGAGCGCGGCGTTCGCTATCCCACATGAAAAAATCTCATTAAATGTTTTTACTCGTGGGTATGCGGAAATTAGTGGTACGCCAGATATCGCTCCTTTTGTTAGCAATTCTGCTGGAGACACGCAAACACGTTATCAAAACTCTAATATTGACTTGATAGCTTTTGGTTATTTGGAGTTTGGTGTTGCTCTAGCTAAACGGATGGCAGTTGCAAATCAAGATGTATCGTTTGGGTTGACTCCGAAAATCCAGCGCCTTAGAACCTACAAGCAGAACATAAACGTTAATGATTTTGACGTAAGTGATTACGACGAAACCGAAACTACAAAGAATGCATTTAATATGGACTTAGGTGCGGTTTGGATGCATGAGCAGTTCCGAGCAGGTATTGCAGTAAAAGATTTATTCTCGCAAAAAATCGACACACAAAATGTAGGTGGAGTCAGTACCTATAAGCTTGATACTCAAGTTACTGTATCGGGAGCCTATGCAGCTCGCTTGGTTACTGTCACTTCTGATTTGGATTTAACCAAACAATCCCGGTTCACAGATGTCAACGATGATACTAAGTTTTGGCGTTTTGGGGTTGAAGGTAACGCTTGGGACTGGGTGCAACTAAGAGCTGGGTATCAAATTGATTTAGAGGACACTTTAGACAACTCAGTGACAGCTGGCGTTGGGATAAGTCCGGGGGATCTTGTGAGCTTCGATCTAGCGGGGAATTACGCAGGCAAGCACGAATATGGAGTTTCGGCCAATTTGGAGTTTACTTTCTAATTAATCATTTAACTGTGTGATTGTTTTTTAAGCGCACACTAGGCGATTGCGTGCGCTTTGTCTATTGTTATTGATAAAAGTAAAAGTTTCTCTTTCAACTCTTACATACGCTTGCGATACTTAACTTTGACGTAAAGCGGTGGCACATGACTCGTTAGTATCACTGATAGCTAAACTCTGACCTTGGCAGCTTAACGCTCATCAACTTGAGCGTTTGTAAGCAAAATTTAAGAGGGGTTAAGTTTAAGTGATATGTGAGATTTCCAAAGTAAGCGCCTGTTTGTAGTTGTAGTAAATACGATTAACACTTGAACGTATTTGGGTACTTAGGTAAGGAATGGATGGAGTATCAAAACCGTCAACAACGGTGAAACGAAAAAATTTAGCAACGTTAATAACGCGCTCGGTGTTTATTATCGTATTTGTTTTGACATTAATGTTGCTTTTCCAAAACTATCAAGTGAGTAAACAAATCGTTTCTCTTGAAGTCGCTCGTTCAACATTGCAAACATCGAGCCTTCTACAATCAATTTTTAACTTCAAACTGACCTCCCTAGAGATTCAACAAGATAGCTACACGCGCAGCGGAATATTGGTGTCCGCCATATCCGATTCTCATTTAGAGCGGTTGGATAGTTTTTTTGAAAGCATTGATAACATGGATCCTACATTAGCTCCTGATTTTCGATTCATTACTTATAAACACAAGCTTATTTGGAATGATAGGCAGTCTAGGTTCTATGGTATTACTTCTAGTGACTTAGCGAAGCTCGCAGAAGATATGTCGACGACGAGCAATTGGCGTCTAACTAAAATGAACAGTTTACTCGGCATTCAATATGTACTTGCGCGTCATACTCCGGTTATTGATACAAATAATGGTGATGCGATAGGCACCATGTACATTGGCATAGTATTAAATAACAACTTCATCTTAGCGAACGCACTACGAGATGGTAGTAACGTGGATGATGCTGTTGTCGCTGTAGGACCGACAATTATAGCTTCAACCATAGACAGCACGCGTGCTTATTCTGGGCAATCTTTACTAGAAAATTATCGTGATACTCATGAACGTAGCCCTTTTGTCATTGCAAAAACCGATTTGAATGTAAATGGGGGGAAAACGTTTATCTCGGTCTATACAGTACAGAACAATGAAAGAGTTGCCCAATTAGCTCGCAGTCATTATGTATGGTTGGGCGTGGTCTTATTTGCAGTACTCATGGTCGCGATCATCAGCCGTATTTGGCTTAGGCAGCGAGTATCGTCAGATCTCATTGATTTGATGAATTACACAACGGAAGTGGCTGCAAGTAAAAGGATTAAGGCGTATGAAGGCTCTTCGATTGCAGAGTTTGACCAGATAGGGCGTAGCCTAGAACTTACTTTTAAGCGCTTAAACGAACAAGAGAGACAGTTTCAAGACTTATTTAATTTTTCTTTATCTCCGATTATGTTGTGGGGGAGAGATGGTTCGTTATTAAACATGAACCCGTCCGCACAAAAGCACTTCAATATCAAAGACATTAACACTCAGGGTTGTAAAGAGCTGTTAGAGAGTATTCTACCTCAGATCCAAATGTCTGCCCAAGGAGCAACACTCACTGGGGTCAACGTCCCCGTTGGTGACAAAACCTATCGATGGAACATTTCGCCAATAATTGTGAATGACCGTGTACAAAGTGTCATTGCCCAAGCTCAGGACATTACTAGCTTTGTAGAAGCGGAAAAACAAAGCCAAGCAGCGAAAGAAGAGGCTGAGGAATCAGCACAAATCCGGGCAGATTTTTTAGCTCGAATGAGCCATGAGCTTAGGACACCACTCAATGGCATACTCGGTGTTTCGCAGCTTCTAAAAGGGGTCCTAAACGAGCGCTCTAACCTAGAGCATGTTGAAGTACTTTGTAGCAGCGGTGAACATTTGCTTGCAGTATTGGATGATATCTTAGACTTTTCTAAAATCGAACAAGGAAAATTTCATATTCAAGCTGCTGAGTTTCGGCTTCAAGAGCTCGTGAATGCGGTAAATAAAATTTTTACGCCGCTGTGTGAAGACAAGGGTATCTTCCTAAGCGTAACGTCGAACGTCGATAAGAGCAGTATTGTATACAGTGATCAGATTCGGCTAAATCAAATATTATTTAACCTAGCGAGCAACGCTGTTAAATTTACCCATCAAGGGCAGGTGAAAATTAGTATAAACATGTTTGAGCAGACAGAAGAGGAATCACTACTCACCATTAAAGTCGAAGATACAGGAATAGGGATTGAACGAAACAGGTGGGAGAGTATCTTCGATCCGTTCGTGCAGGCCGAATCAACGACTACACGTGAATACGGTGGCAGTGGATTGGGCTTAGCAATTGTAAAAAGTTTGGTTGATCTTCTCTATGGAGAAATTGATGTAAAAAGTGAATTAAATAAAGGGTCGGAGTTTACTGTTTCTCTTCCAATCGAAATCAGACAGCAAAAAGAAAAAATTAAGCCAACAACGCTTAAGGCAGACCCATCTAAACTTTTTAACCGTAAGCTAGAAGTTCTTTTGGTTGAAGATAATCATACCAATGCGTTTATTGCTCAGGCATTTTGTAAAAAATATGGAATGAATGTTGAGTGGGTCAAGGATGGTGTTACAGCAATAGAATACATAGAGCACAACGACAAGGTTGACTTAGTTTTGATGGATAACCAGTTACCGAACTTAGGGGGTATTGAAGCGACTCGTACTATTCGTGAAGATCTTAAATCTTCGGTGCCAATATACGCTTGTACAGCAGATGGGATGCAAGATACGCAACAAGCTTTTCTTAGTGCTGGGGCCAATTATGTGATTATAAAACCAATTAAAGAGCAGGCTCTGAACGACGCATTTATATACTTTAGAGAACATCATTTCAAGAAATAGGGTAACTAATTAAACGAACTTGCGTTAAACACCTCTTCAAGTAATTTAGACCGCAGCTTTTCATCTAACGATATTTCTTCAGTAAACTTGGTTCCAATTTTTGTACCTTGTTTTGTTTTGGTTAGGGATATGATTTTTCCGGTTAAATCATTATTTAAATATTCATCTAAATCGGAACTGATTTGAAGTGTAAGTTTTTCTTTTAATGAGGTTTGCTCTTTTATTAGAATTGCGCACCCAGATACTGAGAAATCCACTAATGTGGCGTTATAGGTTTCTCCCTCTGCGGAGATCGTTGCTGACAGGTTGATTTTATAACGCTCGTGTTCACGAATAGGCTTTCTAGCATAATGCTGTGGGGCCCTTAGAAAAAGTAAACCTGTGGGGGTGTTAATAAGGGCTAATGTTGTACTCTTAAAAGCAATGATGTCGCCATCTTTGGTATCACTTACTCCTCTAATTACAATTCGCGTATTGTTAACCTTACGCATTATGAGTTGTTCTTTCACTTTGGCTGGAAAGTCGATAATCATATATAAATCGGCCTTTCCACCGATGTATTGAGAAGCAAAGCTAAAACTGTCCTTTGGCCCAAATTCGAGCACAACGGACAGTTTCATTCCTGGTTTTAATAATGGGAAAAGCTCAGATGCAGCACTACTCACTTAAATCACACACCGAATCAAATTATATGTCAATCTATCAATAATATAGTGCGAACGGTGGTTAAAATCTGCTTTCGAAAATCAAACTGTGCACTCAGTCTTAGAAACGAAACTAAGCAATGATCTTAGCTTCTTCCTGACTATGTACTTTATTTATGTAGCTTTCTACTTCGTCGCATTGTTGTATTGTAAGAAGGAGGTGCAGTTTAGTACGTCGTTTCAAAATATCTTCGGCACTAAACGCCATTTCATTCGACATCAGGTAATCAATTTCGATTTGGTATAAGTGGTCTGAAAACTTAACCCCAAGATCGGCTTCGTTTGAGACGTTCTTTAATAGTCGATTGACGCGGCTACCATAGGTATGTATCCAGCGATTTATCATTTCTTTTCCTAAGAATGGATATTTCACTGTTAATTCCTGACTCAATGACTTCTGATTGAAAGATTCAGCGCCAGGAAGTAATGCTTCTCCAGTCCAAGATTTCCCCATTTTTGGAAAAAATGGTTGCAAGTGCTTCATTGCTGATTCACCTAATTTCCTATAGGTAGTAAGCTTTCCGCCAAAAATTGAAAGTAAGGGAGCTTTGTTATCTTTGCTATCTAATGAGAGAGTATAGTCGCGAGTGATAGCTTGTGGTGAATCAGATTCATCATCGCAGAGAGGGCGAACGCCGCTGAAGGTACTGATAATATCCTCTGTAGAAATTTGTTTAACAAAATGCTTATTCGCTACATCAACCAGATATTGGCGTTCTTCATTTGATATCTCTACTGCTCTTGGATTGCCTTTGTATTCAACGTCAGTCGTCCCAATAAGTGAGAACTTACCTAAATAAGGAATAACAAATACGATTCGCTTATCTTCATTTTGAAGTATATAAGATTGTTCTTCATCGTGAATTTTTGGAACGATGATGTGTGAACCTTTAATCAAACGAATTCCGTACGGTGACTTTATATCTATATTTTCATCAATGAAATCTTTCACCCAAGGACCTGTCGCGTTTACCAATGCTCGGCATTTTCGAGTAAATGTTGTATTGGCAACGTCGTCTTTCATTGTCACCGACCAAATCTCTCCATCACGAGTTGCTTTAACAACAGAGCAGTAATTCTTAACTTCAGCACCGTACTCTTTAGCTTGCAATACGTTTAAGACAACCAAACGAGCATCGTCAACCCAACAGTCGGAATATTCAAACCCAACTTTTAAATCACTTTTGGTGACGTTACCAGCATTAAGGCGAATTTTTTTACTTGATGGAAGAGAAGTTCGTTTACCTAAATGGTCATATAGAAATAATCCAGCGCGAATCATCCACGCAGGACGTAAAAATGGTCGATGTGGTAGTCTAAAACGCATAGGAAATGCGATGTGCGGTGCTTTCTTTAGAATAACTTCTCGTTCAGCAAGTGCTTCACTTACCAAACGAAACTCGTAATGCTCTAAATATCGTAGTCCGCCATGAATAAGCTTTGAACTTGCGGATGAGGTTGCGCTAGCGAAGTCTTTCGCCTCATAAAGGCCAACTTTTAAGCCTCTACCTGATGCGTCAGCTGCGATTCCAGCACCATTGATGCCTCCACCTACCACAATGATGTCGAGGATTTCGTTTTCTATTCTATTTTCGTTTTTGACAACGCTCATGGTCATTTTTGAATCCTTAATGTTCGTTCGCGCTTTTAATGTTCGTATATAACCACAAAATAGTCAATTAAGAAAATGTTAAATATTTATTATTTGAGCGAATTCAAATTCTTGAAGATATGCGAATGCAAGCTCTACTACTGAGCCCTGTAAAATAGAGGAAGGTGAAACGAGCGAAAGATTTTATATAGCTGTTAAGAGTTTTAACTTGAGGAGCTTCGAAAGGTACGTGTTATACATGAATGTCTAATAAAGTACCGATCATCTCTTGATCGCGCTGAAGTACATTTGTACCTATTTGGTGATAACGCGAAGCTTGATTGAGTTTAACTGATGAATCTGTGTGTGAAGAGGCGTAATCTTCTTTTGAGTGCTCGACTTTCGCCTTATCAAAATCAACTTTGTTAAACTCTAGCGATTTATCGTTTTGTTCTGGTGGGGGAGCTTTTTCAGTAGGAAGAGATCTATCTTTGATTTCACGAGCAGCTTCCTCAGCCATTTTCGATGACTGATTAACAATCTGATACCCAGACTCACTAATAGAAACCGACATAATCCGTCTCCTTACACGCTTGGGTCCTCATTCCAAAAAGGTATGCTGACCTTAAATAAAGCTTAAGACGTATTTGCAAATCTAGCAAGTTGTGCTACTCAAGCGAATAAGCTTGAGATAACGTTGACTTCTTCTTCAGTTAACAAAGCTGAAGCTTGATGCTTCTGCTCGCGCCGTTCGTTCTTATGACTAATTTCACCTTGAAGCATCTGTAACTGTTGTGGTGTTAGTCGACTAATTTGAGCTTTGAATAATTCGAATTGCTTTGGGGTCATGATATCTTTCCTCAAAATAAATGCTATTTGCATCATCTTGAAAGTAAGAGACGTTTCCGTTCATCCACTCACCCTCGTGATATATAGTGAAAGGATAAAAAACGACAAAAGCGTTATTGTCCGAAAATTGTCAAAAAGCTGTATTCAACTTGTTACTATTTGCTTCAGTTTTTGATTTGATTCATTATGTTAATGAATTGAACTTGAAAATATAGTTAAGTAATGGTGACCAAGTTATTTGGGTACTTTATTTCCTTGGAGTTGAATAGGCTCAGCCGCTCTAACCTAAGCAATGTTCAACGCCTTTGGATCTAAGTTCAAACTTTCTACCAAGTTAAATAACTCTGGAATTATTTGATTAATTAAATGTAATTGTTGCGCGACAAGTTTGATAGTGTCGTCATCACTTACAGGCCATTCAGACAACACCATTTCTATTTCGCTTGACGTAGCAGCGCGACAACAATCAGCTGGTTTTACGTTCGTAGAGTAGAGCTTGTCACTTAACTCGTTTATTTGAATACGTAAAAGCTGATGGACATTGAGCATTAATGCGTGTGCTCGTTCGTCACTAATTCGTTGTCTGTGGGCCCCAAGTGCAGAAATGTAGCCTAAAAGCGCATGATTTAAAGTTAAAAAACGAAAGCTATCGTCAACTGAAATTCGATGCTTGCGTGGTTCGGCAAGCATATTACAAATAGCCGTGTTTAACTCTGCATCTTTGTCGTGGGCACTGCGTCTAGTGACTCGATAGGCTAGGTTATCTTTTTTACCAACACGATATTGAGCCACAATATTATCTAAATAAATAGAGTTTGCCCGAATCGCTTCGGACATTATCTTGTTCATTCGTTTAGATTGCCAGTCAGGGAGCAGGTAGGTCACAGCTGTCACGGCGATGATACAACCCAATATGGTATTTAATAGCCTAGGTAAAATAACTTCATATCCTTCACCAACTTGTGCAAAGCAAAACAAGACAAGAATTGTGATGAATGCTGTGGCAAATCCGTAGTTATTAATTCTAAAAGCAAAAAACAATACTGCTGATATTACAATAATTGTCAGCTGGCTAGCAGGGGAAGGAAAAAGCATAAGTAGTGGAGTGCCTAATACCAGACCAGTAATTGTTCCCAACGATCGTGTCACTAGCTTTTGCTTTGTTGCGCTGTAACTTGGTTGGCATACGAATAAAGTCGTAAGAATAATCCAGTAGCCATGACTGATATGAAAACTCTCTAGCAAAACATACCCGACCACTAAGGCTACAGATAAGCGTATAGCATGCCGAAAAAACGGAGACTGCCTGCTCATACTGGATTTTATGTTCGTCCACTTTGATTTTAGCGAACGAGCCTGAGAGTCATGTAAGGTACTTTCTTCCAATATATGAGAATCAGGGGTACTCACAGCACAAAGAAGTCGCTCAACTGTGGCCAAATTTTTATACAGAAAATTGAGTTGGTCGAGAATATGTGACGAATACTTGCCTTGTTTTTCTACGTAGTTCAACGAGTGTTTTAATTCATTTAGGCTTTTCTCTGTGGAGTTATGGTGTTTATAACTTTTGCCTACTGCCAAAGTATGACCAATATTGCTGCATGCTTCTGCTTGCATCTCCAGTACATGTTTAAATCGAAACATAATATCTGAGCGGCTAAAATACGCCGCTAATTCGTCGTATTTGATGTGGCTAGATCGAATACGTTCATGAATGTCTTGGGCTAAAAAATATATGTTTAGATATCGCTGTGAAGTACTGCTTCTTAGCCTACTCCTAGAATGGCTTAGCAAAATGGACTTGCCCTGATTTAGAGACGAAACAATAGCGCTGTTTAGTCTAGCCTCTGAAACACGTAGATTTTGGTTTGGCAACTCCATGTTGGGGTGAAATCGTTTAGATTTACAATGAATGTATTTGGAAAGAGTATGAAAAATATCAGATAAGTGTTGCCTAACAGGATGCATGGGTGCGATCGCATGCCATATCAAAGAAACCACGAAAAACCACAAAGCGCCGCTTAAGAGTAGTGTCGGTTGAAGCCAAAGCGTTGTATAACTGTCCGCACCGAGCATCGCGTATACGGCAAGTAGCAAAGCACCAAAGGATAACGTTCTATAACTTGGTCCGATAGCACCCAACATTACAAAGCCGAACGTGGAAACCGCTAAACCAATCGCAAAAAATATAGGATAAGGATACAGAATTTGAATCGACACAGAAGCGATAGCGAAACCAACCAACGCAAGCGTGTAAGATTTTAGCCTACCAATAAAACTTTCATCGTCAATAGAAAGCGCAGCAGCGATGACACCTAAAATGAGTGGTACATCGTAGCGCTGAAAGCCCAAATATTGGCTTGCTAGGACAAGGGTTATAAGTGTGACAAAAACTAGCAGACTATAGTTAATCGTTTTGTTCGACCATAGTTGGCGGATATGACTGACTGAATACACTGGTTAAACTCTAATGGCCTCTCTAAGTGCGAATCCTTGCGTGGTACAACTCAGCTAATCTTACTCTTATTGATAGAACTAACTCAATGTTTTTCTGATATTTGTTTCCCAAATGTAAAGGCTGTATTTCGTTTTCTAGTTTTTTCGTTTCAATAATTTATTACTCAAACTCATTTGACAGAAATTCGCCATGAAAGGTGATTTGGGTATATCATTGAGTCAGTTTTACTGCATTAGGGTCAAAGTATTATGGAAGTTAGCGCAGGAAAATCAGCGCAATTTTTTGTTCAGAACGAATACCACAATGTTAGATTGGAAGGGAATTCTCTTGTTTTAACTTCGAGCTTGAAGGATGAAACCATTTCTTTCAATGCTTGGAGTGGAAAAGTTATCGTAAAAAAGGGAATAGTTTGGTCAGATTTGCAATTTTTTTCTCATGTAAACAATAACTCTCAATCCATGTGGGTTGTGAGAGGATTGCCAAAACAAGATTGTAGAGATTTTGCTGTACGTGCAGTTGATTGTTACGACAAGTGGCATACGAACCAAGTTGAGCAACTGAATCGCTTTTTACCGCAATGGGAAACTGAACTACACAGACTCTCCATTTTGCCGTCTTTTTTGAATCACTCTAAAGTAGAGGCTTGGAAAAATAGAGTTAGGTCAGATATAGAAGGGATGGGGTTTAGCTTATCTGAAGCTGAACAAAGGATGCCCCAACGTGTGCGTGAAATTCTGCCGTGGTACAACAATACTAAAGAAATCCTAGCAAACCGAAATCAGGTTTGGGTTGAAGAAGAACGTAAAAACTGGGAAGTGCTCTTTTCTCAACTTGAGTCATCTCCGCTAAATGTTAGCCAACAACAAGCTGTTTTACTTAATGACGACAATAATTTAGTTTTGGCTGGCGCGGGTTCCGGGAAAACGAGTGTTCTGAGTGCTAGAGTTGCGTATTTACTACAAAGTCACTTGGCGAAAGCAGAGGACATATTAATTGTTGCTTACGGCCGAGAGGCAGCAAATGAAATGCGTCAACGTTTAGACGAAAAAGTTGGGCTTGGGGCTGAAAATGTCACTGTCAGCACATTTCATAAGCTCGGGTTGTCGATATTAAATAATATCGCAGGCAGCCAGACGACTATTTCTCCGTTAGCAACAGATGATAAGCTTAGACATGCATGGTGTATTGATTGGCTGAAAAAGCATTGGATGACACCGACGAACTTCAAGCGCTGGCAAAAACATTTGGCTAAGTGGCCAATCGCCTATATCGCAGGTGACGAAGAGCTAGCCAGCCATGTAGAAAATGAGAAATTAATTACTTGGTTAGATACTCAGTTAAATCAGCTTGCTACAATAGCAATTTCGAAAAAACAGATTCAAGAGCAGCTTGTTTCTCACCCGGATTATACTCGTTTAAACAGTGAACTTGCATTAGTTTGGCCTTGCTATCAAGCTTGGAAGCAGGAGCTAAAGGAAAATGGTCACATTGATTTCAATATGATGATAACTCAAGCTGCGGACTTAGTAAGAAAGAACAAGTTTAAGGCTCAGTGGAAGTTCATCATGATTGATGAATATCAGGATATCTCTCCGCAAAGATTAAATTTGATTGAATCGATATGCCGACAAAAAAACACCAGTGACGAGCGCTCGCTGTTTGCAGTCGGCGATGATTGGCAATCAATATATCAGTTTGCAGGGGCAAATGTTGCTTTAACAACTGAATTTGAAAGGCGCTTTCCTCATTCCACAACACATTATTTAGATACGACTTATCGATTCAACAACAAAATAGGTGAAGTGGCGAATACGTTTATTCAACAGAACCCAAATCAGATTCCCAAGCCGTTAGCGAGCTTTAAACAGCAGAAGCAAAAGGCTGTATACCTTGCTTCAACTACCAATGTCGAAAAAGCATTAGAGCAAGTGAGTAAGCAAGCTAAGCAGAACAAATCTGTTTTGTTACTAGGTCGAAACCATTATCACAAGCCGGAGTTGCTTAGTGACTGGCATAAACAGTTCCCCAACTTGGAGTTGTCATTCATGACCTGTCACGCAAGTAAAGGGAAGGAAGCAGATATAGTCATTATTTTATCTGTAGATGAAGGGCAGTTCCCAGCGAAAGTTAAGGCGTTACACTTAGATGGAGCTCTATCAGAGTCAGGTGATACATTTGCATACGCAGAAGAGCGTCGTTTGTTTTATGTTGCATTAACTCGGGCAAAAGAGAAAGTGTGGGTGACGTACTCTGGCAGTGGATCGAGTTTTGTTAAAGAATTGACTGACGAAGGCTACCCAATAATCAAACAGAAATAAACTGTAGCAAACCCAAGCTCTTGATTTAGCATGGGTTTGCGGAGTTATATTATGTACGAGCGCTTAAGTAAGCGTTGTAATCAGGGATTTCAATTTCTACTTCCTGATCTAGCAAAGAAGATTCGATTAAAAAGTTGGCACTAGCCCGGCTTGTGGCGACCGGGATATTCCACACACTGGCTATTCTTAAAAGCGCTTTTACATCTGGGTCATGTGGGACTGCATTAAGTGGGTCCCAGAAAAATATCAATAGATCGATTTTTTGTTCGGAAATTAATGCGCCGAGTTGTTGGTCGCCCCCCATAGGGCCGCTGATGAGGCTGGTAATTTCCAGTCCAGTTTCTTTACTCAGTAAATTTCCAGTAGTACCAGTAGCAAATAAGCTGTGATGTTGTAACTTGGATTTGTGTTCTACCACCCAACGTAATAAATCTGGTTTGCAGTTGTCGTGCGCAACGAGAGCAACCTGCTTGCTCTTAGACATAATGCGAGTTGTTTTTTGCATCAAAGCCCCTTATTTAGTCAGCAATTTTAAGTTTAGAATTAGTAGTTACGACCCTATAACGTTTGTACAGATAAAGCCAGTAAAGCTTGGAATGCAAAGTAGCTTAAGGTGATTGTTTGGTTAGTTAGACACCAAGATAACCCAAATCGTTTTAGGTTTATAAATGCGCCATAGATAATGAAACTAGCAGTGCTAAACATGGCAAACAATGAAGGAAGGTGTTTAGTGTCTATCCAATATTCAGCAGAAGACCAAATCACCATCGAAGAGACAATAAAATATATGGCAATTAACACTTTATGGTTGGCTAGGCTCGGTAGTAGTAACAGATAAATGATTACCGCTGCGCAAATAATAACGATAGAAAGCCAAGCTGTTGGCTCATTATGCAGCATATGAAAGAATGCAAAAAAACAAATTAAATGAGCAATGAGTAAAAACGAATCAGCAATTAAAGTATTGTTAGTTTTTTGATTGAGTTTGAAGTCACTGATTGTTGTTACGACCAAACTGAAGGAAATAAGATAGGTATAATATAAGTAACTAGAAATGTTAGTTAAAAGATAACCGATTAATAACGCTGTCGGTAAGTAACGAGTTGCGAGGTATAACCATCGCGGTAGATTGTTGTTGAATATTGAATGAACGCAGAATAATCCTATAACAATTAACCACATATCATATTCCTAGGCACTCCCATTTAAATAATACTGTAAATCATCAGAATATTAACGGTATTAACAGCTTAAAAAAGAAGCAGCGCAATGGGCGCTGCTTTGATGATTTTACCTAGAGATCGTTTAATTACGATATAAACTTTAAATTGGGTTTCCAATTATGATTACGAGATCGCATGTTCGAGAATTTTGCGGCTTTCGTCTAGGGTAATTGACTGATTTTCACCCAGCGCTAGCATCTTGTGTAGCTCTAGTTGGTCAACAATTTGGTCAATTGCTGTTGCTTTATCTGTTCCATAATCACTCAACATAGTTGGAACATTGAGTGAGTGATAGAAAGCTTCTATTGCGTCTATCGTTTTCTCTGCTAAATCGTCAGTGCTAGGTAGTCCAAACACATTTTTGCCTAGTTGTTCTAGCTTACCGCGTTTTCGTTCAATTTGATTTCTAAGCAGTGAAGGTTGAATAATCGCTAGAGATCTCGCGTGATCGACACCATAAAGTGCTGTCAGCTCGTGCCCAATCATGTGCGTTGCCCAATCTTGCTGTACACCAGCACCAATTAGTCCATTTAATGCTTGGTTTGCTGTCCACATTAGGTTCGCTCGCCATTGGTCATTGTCACGGTTCGCATAATTATCGCCTAAGTTCTTGAGGCTCTTTAATAAGGCCTCAGCGTAACCGTCTTGTACAAACGCGCCAGCTGGGCTTGTAATGTATTGCTCACACACGTGAACCCAAGCGTCAACGATACCATTCAATAATTGTCTTTCAGGCAAAGTTTTCATTGTATCCGGGTCTAGTACCGCGAATGTAGGCTGAACATAAGGAGACATAAATGCAAGCTTGTCTTGAGTCTCTGATTTAGTGATTACCGCGCCTTTGTTAGATTCTGAGCCAGTTGCAGGAAGCGTGAGAATAGCACCAATTGGAACTGCTGCTTGAGGTGTGTATTTTCCTGTTAAAATATCCCAAGCATCTCCTTCATAAAGGCTACCAGCTGCAACATATTTTGAACCATCAATTACCGAGCCGCCTCCGACTGCAAGAATAAAATCTAACTGTTTCTCTTTTACAAGGCTAATTGCTTTATCGAGCGTTTCTTTTGTTGGGTTTGGCTCTACGCCAGAAAACTCAAACCAAGTGTGATTTTCAAGTGCCTTTACTACTTGGTCATATACGCCATTTTTCTTGATAGAGCCACCACCGTAAAGGAACAGAACCCTTTTTTCTTTCGCGATAGAGTCCGCTATTGTTGAAATTTGACCTTGGCCAAAGTAAATGTTTGTTGGGTTTGAATATGAAAATTGCATTTTGTTACCTTTTGATTTGTTGTTGCTGACAGTGATAACACCTAGTAGTATGCATATTAGTCCCGTTATCTGGTTTTAAAAAGGTGAATTAGTCCAATTTTTTTGCCTATTTCTCCTAAATGTAATTCTTACACTGAGGTGACTTGTGTCTAGTTTGAGCGATATCATGCAAAAGTATGTGGACAAACAAGGTTTAAACGATCTGGAGGGTGTTAGCGAAACTTCACTAGAGCATGTTCGTTTTTTTCGAAGTAGTGTGGGGAACCCTAGGCAGCCTTTTACTTACCAATCCGGTATTTTGATATTGGGGCAAGGCAAGAAGGACATTCACATTGGAAACAGTTGCGTCTCTTACGGGCCTAATGATTATTTAGTGGTCGGTGTGCCTTTACCTCTTGAGTGCGAGGCATTCGCTGAACAAGATCATCCTATATTGGGTTTATCAGTGACTATCGACCAAGCCACGTTGCAGCGTTTGGTCAGTATTCTGGAAAAAAAAGATGTAAGGCCTAAGAAGCAAGCCTGTGCTGACGCGATGTGTCTTGACTCAGTTCCTATGGATGCTGCAATGTTGGACACCTGTACACGATTAATTAACTCGTTATGCGATGAAGCAGAATCACAAATCCTTAGCCCGTTAATTTATGAAGAACTGATCTATCGTGTCTTAACCAGTGATAAAGCTTACGTACTATTTGATTTGGCTCGATACGAAGGGCAGTACGCGCGTATTGCAAAAGCGCTCAATAAGGTTCATCAAGATTATCAGCAAATGTTGACGGTACAAGAATTAGCCAGTGAGGCGAATATGAGCGTTTCCGCCTTTCACAATGCTTTTCGTAGTGTGACACTTGAATCTCCGTTGCAATATATAAAGAAAGTGCGTTTGAATAAGGCGAAAGAGCTGATTCAACTTGAAGGTAAAAGAGTGGGGGATGCAGCTAGGCTCGTTGGGTACAACAGTCCTTCACAATTTAGCCGCGAATACAAAAGACATTTTGAACAGACGCCAGCAACAAGGTAAAGAGTGGGAGCGTTTCAGCTCCCATATAAGTTGACCTTGATTCATCCAAATCAGAACTTAAGCCAGTTTGTGTATATGTCCTAACATTAGTCAAATTGGTAGCTTTCCGGTACTACGACAATCCCTTTTGGAGAAATGTGAAATCTCTCTGCATCTTCTGACGCATTAATCCCTATCTGGGTGTTAGGGGGAATTTTTACATGTTTATCAACAATGCAGTTATTAAGCTGGCATCCTTCACCAATTTGCACGTCGTCGAAAATAATGCTGTTGCATATGGTTGCTCTGTCATTAATTTGTACGTTCGGAGAAACCACTGAGCTCTGCACAGAACCACCCGTGTTTACAACTCCATTCGCGATGATGGAATTGATGAATATCCCTTCATTGCCGGTCGCAGACGATACGGTTCTAGCTGGTGGATATTGGGGTTCATAAGTTCTAATAGACCAATCGGGCTGATACAAATTCATTGGTGAAACAGGCTCTAGTAAATCCATATTTGCTTGATAATAGGAATCTATCGTTCCCACATCTCTCCAATAGCTATCTTTAGCTACCCGCCCTTTGTCACTGCCAAAGCTGTATGCGTAGACGCCACGTTTATCGATAAGTTTGGGGATGATATCTTTACCAAAATCATGTTCAGAGGAACAACAGTCTGCATCCTCGGCCAAAGCATCCATTAACGTTTCCATTTTAAAAATATAGATACCCATTGAAGCTAAACAATGAGAAGGATTATTTGGAATGGTTGGAGGGTCAATCGGCTTTTCAACAAATGCATCGACTAGCCCATGGCTATCCATCGCCATAATACCAAATTGACTTGCTTCTTCTTTGGGTACCCCCATGCATGCGACAGTCAGGGAGGCGTCGGTCTTTTTATGCTGTTTAAGCATTGCCGCGTAATCCATGCGATAGATGTGATCGCCAGACAGTACGATAACATGCTCAGCGTCGCTCCGAGAAAGTAACCACATGTTTTGATAGATGGCATCTGCGGTGCCTTGATACCAATTTCCTCCTTTCCTCATTTGAGGAGGAACTGCAGTGACATACTCACCTAATTCAGGATTGAAAACGGACCAGCCATTTCGGATATGTTTATGAAGAGAGTGAGATTTATACTGCGTCAAAACAAGAATACGGCGAAGTCCAGAGTGTAGGCAGTTGGTTAAAGTGAAATCAATAATTCTGTATTTTCCACCGAAAGGGACTGCGGGTTTAGCTCTATCGTCTGTCAGTGGACTCAGCCTAGAACCGGCGCCGCCAGCTAGAACGATAGTCAATGTGTTTTGCATTCTAATACTCCCTGAAACTGTGCAAGAAAGAAGTGGTATTCCTATGCTCTACAAGAATTAAGCCACAAAGTTATTTTTCTCTAGACCATATAAATCAACATATTACAAAATTTACCATGTACAAAATGGTGCATAGGTAACTTTTTGAGCACTAAAATGTAGCATTTAGCTTACATGATGATGTGGAGCGAATTTAGCAAACACTTGGCTTTACGTTTTTATTCGTTTATCTGCTTTTTAAGTGGCAAGCTTAACGTAGTGGAGTGAGTTGAAATTTAGATAAAAAAAGCGCCAACGTTGAAGTTGGCGCTATAAGTAAGCCCACTTTAGGCTTAAGTTAGTTGCTTAACGCAACTTGTTGAGGCGTTTGTTCAGGGCGTTTTTTAAGAAAGGCATAACTAACACCTGTAATGATTGTACCTACCGCTATTGCGACCAAGTATAAGAATACTGGAGAAACGGCGTTCGGGATGAGTAATACAAATAAACCACCGTGAGGAGCCATAAGTTGCGCACCAAAAAGCATTGATAATGCACCCGTTACAGCGCCACCAATCATATTGCAAGGGATAACACGGGCTGGATCTTTAGCGGCAAACGGTATTGAACCTTCCGTGATAAAACATAGGCCTAAAACAAACGCAGCTTTGCCGGCTTCACGCTCACTTTGATCAAATTTACTCTTAGCAATGAGCGTCGCAAGTCCCATAGCCAAAGGTGGAACCATACCAGCTGCCATGATTGCTGCCATAGGCATATAGGTATGAGAAGCCAACAAACCAACACCGAAGGTATACGCAGCTTTGTTGATAGGGCCACCTAAGTCAAAGCACATCATCGCGCCAAGGATAATACCTAATAGAACCGCATTCGCAGAGCCCATATTATTTAAGAAAGAGGTCATTGATTCCATTAGATGGGAAACTGGACCACCTACCACGTATATCATCACCAAGCCAGTAAATAGCGTGGCTAGAAATGGGATAATTAAAATAGGTTTAAGTGCTTCCATCGACTGCGGCAGTTTGACTTTTTCCGCGATGAATTTGGCAACATATCCAGCAATAAAGCCTGCGACAATCCCGCCTAAGAATCCGGCACCTGTGGAGCTAGCAAGCAGGCCACCTACTAAGCCAGGCGCTAAGCCGGGTCTATCAGCAATCGAGTAGGCGATATATCCCGCAAGCACAGGTATCATCAATTTAAACGCTGAGCCGCCACCTATATCCATCAAAGCTGCGGCTAATGTCCCTTTTTCTTCGAATGCTTTTATACCAAATACAAATGAAAGAGCAATGATTAAACCACCAGCTACAACAACTGGTAACATGTGAGAAACACCGGTCATTAGGTGAGAATATACGCCTTTTTTCTCTTCTGTTGTGGCCGGAGCATTTCCACCAGTATGCTGATATTCGTGTGCTTCATCAAAAGCGCGTTCGATTTCTTGTTTGGTTTTCTTCAGAGCTGGCCCAGTCTTAGTTCTATACATCAACTTGCCATTAAATCGATCCATGGGCACTTCAATATCTGCGGCGACAATGACAAGATCGGCCTGTGCAATTTCTTCAGCGGTCAACTGGTTTTTTGCACCAACTGAACCACGAGTCTCAACCTTAATTTGATACCCTTGTCGAATTGCTTCTTCTTCAAGCGCTTCAGCAGCCATAAACGTATGCGCTACGCCAGTTGGACAAGCAGTAATCGCGACGATGCGCTTTTTGCCACCTTCAGTCTTTTCTAATGTAATCGCTTCGGTCAAAGTTGTCGCTTTTTCGACAGCGGTTTGCAAAAACTGCTCAGGGTTTGCTAAACACTCGGAAATCGATGCTTTGTAGACTTTTTTATTAACAAAGCGTGTTTCATCAATTGGGGTGTTGGAAGCAATAATAACAGCATCAGCGTTACTGACTTGCTCTTTTGTCAGAGTAGTCGTATCAGTCACTAATGATTGGCATTCAATTGCTGCGTTCCATCCCAGTTTTTTAGCTGCCTTTTCTAATACGCCTGCAGCAAGAATGCTGGTTGCAGTTCCACTAGGGCAAGCGGTAATAATTGTGATGTTCATAGTATTGACCTTTGTCCTTCTATCTCGTTGCGAGTGTGAGAGAGGTAACTTTTATTTTTTTTTGTAATTGGGTAACAGCATCGATGTTTTGTACGCCGACACCTATTTGCTCGACTGCAAGTGCTGATAAAGCCGTTGCAAACGAGAGAATTTGCTCTTTTTCCATAGCCTGCATGTGCCCCCAGCACAAACCAGCCACGAGTGTGTCACCTGCACCGACGGTGCTGACGACGTTCATTTTTGGAGGTGATGTTTTTAGCCATTGACCTTTCGAGTGCCATATGACACCTTCTGAACCTAACGAAATAACGGTATTTTCAATGTTTTCTGCGACTTCAAGTGCTGCTTGCTGGACTAAAAATAACGAAGTCAATGGTTTATTGGCTAAGTACGCGAGCTCATCGTCATTCGGCTTGATTAGCCAAGGTTGAGCGTTAATTCCCGAACTAAGAGCTTGGCGACTGCTATCGAAAAGAACTTTCTTTCCTAGCTCATTTAACTTTGCAAGCCATGAAGCACATCGTTGAGGAGATACCCCGTTTGGTAGACTACCAGCGAGTACAAAGTACTCATGGGTTTGTGCGAGTTCAAATAGTTGTTTTTCGAACAGAGCAATGTCTTGCTCGGAAACGTTCACGCCTGGAAAGTTTATATCGCTAACTGCGCCTGACGCTTCAACGAGTTTTACATTGATACGTGTCGCACCTTCCACTCGAATAAATTGATCATTTACCCCGATAGAGTTGAAGAGCTGGCAAAACATCTCTTGGTTATCTTTTCCTAAAAAGCCCGTCACCGTGACTTCTGCGCCAAGATCTCTAAGGACTTGAGCGACGTTTACACCTTTTCCTGCGGCGTGAAGAGAAGAGCGATCTACAAGGCTGACGTTACCAACATTTAAGGTGCTCAAACTGCCTGTTAAATCGAGAGCAGGGTTTAGGGTAATCGTGACTACTTTATTTGTCATAGACATATCCTTAACGCTCACCTAGACCTGACTCTATGGCTGTTCCAATAGACTCAAGCGCTTGTGTGGCGTCGTTACCTTGTACGGTAAATTTCAGTCTGTGCCCGTGTTTGACACCTAAAGCGATAACTTTCATTAGGCTTTTGGCATTTACCGGCTCACTTGATACATCGAGGTTTTCTACTTGTATGCTTGATTCAAACTTTTTAGCCTCTGCGACAAGCATTGCGCCGGGTCTAGCATGTAGCCCATGAGCATTTATAATTTTGTAGACAGCGGTTAAGCCATCTTCTGTCGTCAGTTCATTAACCGTGTTTAAGGCAAAAAGTTGCAAAATATCTTCCTTAGAACCTGAAGTTATTTTCTGTTGTTCATGATTTAGAATCAGATTCTCAATGACATCTAATAGGGTTTTATGAGTAAAGTTATTAGTGGAAAGCGTAATCAATGCTGCAACAGGTTGGTTGTCAAATTTTACCGTGCGTGACAGGGTCACTATTGACATGGCTGTTTTTTCAACTCCTACACGAGAGCTCACCATCCATAAACCATTTCCTAGGTGAGTAGGCGCTTTTGACACAACTTCTGCGACAAACTGGCTATCGACAAATGTTGCGTTTTTGAGTAGGCCAGCCCCTACAGCAGACAACTGTAAAAGATCAGAAGCAGGGAAGCGGGTTTGTATCAAGCTTGAATTGAATTCACTATTTACTTGGGCGGTACCACTTACAATCGAAATAATTTCTTCGCCGGTGGCGGCGTTTTTTAATGCTTCTAGAACCCCGTCTTGTGACAAAACTTTAGTCAATTGTTTAAGTATATCGAGATGCTCGTCAGACTTGGCAGCAATACCAATAGCTAAATAGGCGATATTGCCGTCGCCCCAGTCAACACCTTTCGGGTAGTGGTGCACAACTAAGCCCGTTTGATTGACTAGGTCTCTTGTATCGGTAGTACCATGGGGGATTGCAATTCCATTTCCTAGGTAGGTTGAGTTTTGCTTTTCACGTGCCAGCATTCCGTTTACGTAATTGCTATCCACGTAGTTTTTATCTGACAGGTCAGCAGCGAGTAAATTGATTGCAGATTTCGCATCGTCGCTATGCCGATCTAGAGAAATGTCATCAATATTTAGTTGCAGCATATTTGTGCCTCGTAATTAAGCTGAAACGGTTCAGCAAATGCTTAAAAAATTTAGCAAAGCATTCACATTTTCATTTGATTATTAAGTGAAGTGTGTGAGATATAACATTATTTGCTTTGCTGAATCCTTTCAGCTTTTATGCTGAATCGTTTCAGTATATAATGCAACCATTCATGAGAAGAATGTTAGTAATATTTGATCTGAGCCACAATTTAAGAGTACTCATATGACACTAGATGAAATTGCAAAGTTAGCTGGTGTGTCTAAGACAACAGCAAGCTATGTCGTCAATGGAAAAGCACAAAAGTATAGAATAAGTGCTAAAACACAAAAGAAGGTAATGGATGTTGTTCAGTCAAATAACTATCGTCCAAATTATGTTGCAAGCTCACTTCGTGGAGGAGTCAGTCATTCTTTTGGCTTATTGATTCCAGATTTGGAAAATATGAGTTATGCGCGCTTATCTAAGTTCCTAGAAAAAAAATCTCGTGTTGAAGGTTATCAAATATTGATAGGCTGCACTGACGATGATCCAGAAACTGAGAAAAGGTTAGTTGAAGCGTTATTGAGCCGAAGTGTTGATGCGTTATTCGTAGCCAGCTCTATCTCCGATGCGACAGAGTTCTATTTAAAGGTTCAATCCTCTGGTACGCCTGTCATTGCGATTGACAGGCCATTGGATGATGAACATTTTTCATGCGTAATTAGTGAAGATTTTGGAGGGGCCTTCGAACTCACTCAATCGATTTATGCGGAAAATATAAAGAAAATAGGCTTAATAGGTGCTTTACCAGAGTTGAATATTTCACGTGAACGTGAAAACGGATTTTTCGCTGCGGCAAAAAAATTATCCGTTGAGACCATAACAAGCTATGGACAAAACTTTCATAGTGAAGATGGAAAACGAATTATTGAAAAGTGGATTACAGACTGTAACTTGCCTGACGCTATCATGACGACGTCCTATACGTTGCTTGAAGGTGTGCTTGATGTGCTGGTTGAACGGCCCCACCTGACTAAAAACCTTAAGTTAGCAACGTTTGGTGACAATCGATTGCTGGATTTTTTGCCCTTTAAAGTGAACTCTCTGCCACAACAATTTGACGTGATATCTAGCAAAGCCTTGTCTTTGGCACTCAGTGCGACGAACAAACGCAAGCCTTGTGGGCCTCAAGTAGAGCTTGTACCAAGAAAAATTAAGATACGAAACGAAGCCCAGTGTTAGAATGTATTCTCGCTGGGCGAAGGGGAATTAAAATTGGAATCGTACTGACATAGTAAGTTGTGGCCCGTATATCCCATTATTTCTGCTTTCGGCAGAAAGTGAAAGTTGGTCGGTTGAATGAAAGCGTACCCCACCATAAAACACTGATCTGTCGTCTAAGCGTCCAACTCTGCCAGTGGCCTCAAATTGGTCACTGAACCAAACACGAACCCCAACATTCATTTCGCCTTCTACATTACTTTCTCCACCTTCGTCCGGTGTTTCTTTTATTTGATGTAGAAGAATCTGGCCATAGATATCAGCGAACTGATTGAGTGGGCCGTTAAAACCTATACCTCCGGCAAAGTCGTGGTCACGGTCAAATCGAGTACTAGCCCGGGCAATAATATGGGCGTTTTCCATGATCTGATTACTGAATTCAACCCCGGATGAGTCTGGACTAATAGAGGTGAATACCTCTAGGTAGTTGTAACTAAAATTGTTGGCATTGACAGCAAACGGAATAAAGCAGGTAGAGCTAATAACTGCGCTAGCTATGACTTTCGCTTTATTAAACATCGTGACTCCATGTCATATGAGACAAAATATTGACTTAAAAACAAAAACCTGCAAAAAATAGGCCGGGTAAATGTGATGAGATCACAGAACCTTAATTTACTAAGAGCCTTAACACATGCAGCTGGTGGCATAAATTGAAAGAAACGATAAAAGCCTTAATGGTGCAGGGAACAACATCTGATGCGGGTAAAAGTGTTTTAGTGGCTGGCTTATGCAGAGTGTTGGCGCGAAAAAGTGTGAAAGTGTGTCCGTTTAAGCCACAAAATATGGCATTGAATAGTGCGGTTACGGTTGACGGTGGAGAAATTGGCAGAGCTCAAGCTGTACAAGCGAAGGCATGTTGTATCGAACCGACTGTCGATATGAATCCGGTATTATTAAAACCTTCTACTGACACTAGCGCTCAAGTTATTTTTCAGGGGGCTGTATTCGGTAATGTTGACGCAATTGGCTACAAAAGTTACAAGTCAAAAGCTTTACCGTTTGTTTTAGACTCGTTTCAAAAGTTAGAAAAACAATTTGATTCCATTGTTATTGAAGGTGCAGGTAGTCCAGCTGAAATCAATCTTAGAGAAAATGATATCGCCAATATGGGGTTTGCTGAAGAAGCTGATATTCCGGTCATTATCGTAGCAGATATTGATAAAGGTGGCGTGTTTGCACACTTATATGGCACGTTAGCATTACTAAGTGAAAGCGAGCAAGCTCGTGTTGTAGGTTTTGTCATCAATAAATTTCGTGGCAATTTGGATTTACTTAAGCCAGGTTTAGATTGGTTAGAACAGAAAACAAATAAGCCAGTCCTTGGCGTACTACCTTATTTGCCTAATTTTTATTTGGAATCAGAGGACGCCATTAACCCTGAACAAAATCAATGTGGTACCGCTAAGTTAATAGTGATTGTTCCTGTGTTCCCAAGGATTAGTAATCACACTGACTTTGATTCATTACGCTCAAATCCTGAAATAGAATTAACTTTTGTTGGTGAGGGAGAAAAGCTTGTTGGCGCAGATCTCATTATTTTACCTGGGAGCAAATCTGTTTTAGATGACCTACGCTACTTGCGTGCACAAGGATGGGATAGGGATATCTATCGCCACTTGAGATTCGGTGGGAAAGTGCTCGGTATTTGTGGTGGTTACCAAATGCTTGGTCAATCGATCGACGATAGGGGTGGTTTCGAAGGAAAACCTGAGCAATGTCATGGTTTAAAGCTTTTGAACACCTACACTGAGTTCACACCTCAGAAAAAACTAACTAACCAAAACGGATGCCTCCGGTTGCTAGGCCAAGCTGTAGATGTCAAAGGATATGAGATTCATCTAGGTGAGACTAAGGTGGAAGAATTTCAGCCGATACATTTGAGCGATGGTAAACCAGAGGGGGCGTTAAGCGAGTGCCAGCAAATTATGGGTACTTACTTACACGGTATTCTCGATACACCTGAAGCGTTGAAGCTGATATGTGAGTGGGCTGGAGCAAAGAATTTAACTAACATTCAGTCCCATGAACAAATGCAACAAAAAAGTATCGATAGAATCGCGGATGCTATAGAACGGCATCTTGATTTGAATTCGTTGTGGCCAACATTGTTTAATTAGTAAGAGAAAAATATGAAAAAACTGGTTTGTTTTCTGTTATCGCTTTGCCTGCCGTTTTTGGCAAATGCTTCTAGCAATATCAACATTTATGCGGCTTCTTCTATGACAGATGCGGTTAACTCTATCATTAAGGCTTACAACCAAGATCACAATGTAAAAATTGTACCTGTTTTCGCCGCGTCATCGTCTCTTGCTCGTCAGATTGAAAATGGAGCGCCCGCAGATATTTTTATCTCCGCTGATAAAAAATGGGTGAGTTATTTGGCGGATAACAAAGTGATTAAGAAAACTGATATTTCTATGTTTGCGACAAATAGCCTAGTATTGATTGAGCCAACTACATCAAATATTCATTTTAATATTAATAGTAAAGCGGCATGGGCAAACGAACTGAAAGGGCAGCGTTTATCTGTGGGAGACACAAACTCAGTGCCTGCAGGTATTTATGCGAAGCAAACACTTCAGTCTCTAGGAGTATGGAATACCGTAGAATCTAGACTTGCTCCCACAGCAAATGTTCGAGCAGCATTAGCGTTAGTTGAACTAGGTGAAGCGCCATTAGGTGTCGTATATAAAACGGACGCGTTAATGTCGAAAAAAGTAAAAGTTGTAGCGGAGTTTCCTGCTAAGTTGCACACACCGATTATTTATCCATTGGTACAAATGAATCACGACAAAGCGGTTTCTAATTTTGTTCACTTCCTGAATAGTAAACAAGCAACTGCAATCTTAAAACAATACGGATTTAGCCAACCAGTATAATCATGCTAATAACTGAATACGAATACCAAGCCATCGTCCTCAGCCTAAAGGTTGCAAGTTACACTGTCATTTGGTTGATACCTTTTGGCATTGTCTTAGGCTGGTTGCTTTCGAGAAAACAATTCATAGGGAAAGGGTTTGTCGATAGTGCGATTCACCTACCTTTGGTATTACCTCCCGTTGTTGTCGGGTATTTACTTCTGGTGGTAATGGGCAGGAAAGGCGTGATCGGAGAGTGGTTACTCGAGCATTTTGGTATCGTATTCAGCTTTAATTGGAAGGGAGCAGTTCTCGCCTCCTCAGTGGTAGCACTGCCGTTGATGGTTCGTTCGATACGCTTAAGTATTGACAACGTTGATAGAAAATTAGAACAGGCAGCCGCAACATTAGGTGCATCGTCATTCAAAGTATTTTTTACCATCACGCTTCCACTCATTGTGCCGGGCATAATTACAGGAACCATGCTAGCGTTTGCGCGCAGTTTGGGTGAGTTTGGTGCGACAATGACGTTTGTTTCTAATATCCCGGGAGAAACACAAACCATTCCTCTTGCTATGTATAACTTTATACAAACACCAGGGGATGAAGCACAAGCTGCCAGACTTTGTATTATCTCAATCGTTATCGCTCTAGTGTCTCTAATGGCATCCGATTGGTTTGCCAAACATACGCAGCGCAAATTAGGGATGAAAAAATGAGCGGACTTAAAATTGAGTATAAGCAAACATTAGGTGAAACAGATTTTGATATCAACTTAACGTTGCCAGAGAAAGGGATTACAGCGATATTTGGCCGTTCAGGCGCAGGCAAAACCTCACTTATTAATGCAGTAGCCGGATTGAGTAAGCCTAGTAGTGGTTATATTTCCATTGGTGAGCATGTGTTATTTGACTCTGTTAAGCATTGCAACCTTCCTACTCACAAGAGAAAAGTCGGGTATGTATTTCAAGATGCACGCCTTTTTCCTCACTATAAAGTGAAAGGAAACCTACTTTATGGTGTGGGTAAGCATGACAGTCACTACTTTGATAAAGTTGTTAATATGCTATCGTTAAGTGACTTGCTTGGTCGTCATGTATCCGAGTTATCAGGCGGTGAAAAGCAGCGAGTGGCTATTGGAAGAGCGCTTTTGTCAAAGCCAGAAATCTTATTGATGGACGAGCCTTTAGCATCGTTGGATTTACCGAGAAAGCGAGAAGTCATGCCGTTTTTGGAAGCTTTGTCCACAGAAATTGAAATACCAATTTTATACGTGTCCCACAGTTTGCACGAAGTGCTGCGACTAGCGGATCATTTGGTGATTGTTAACAAGGGAACCGTTGCAGTATCAGGTCCAATTCATAAAGTTTGGGCTTCGAAGGAGATGAGACCTTGGTTAGAGAGTGATGAGCAAAGCTCTTTATTTGAAGGACAACTTATCGAACAAAATGAGGGATATGGGCTCAGTAAGGTGCGAATTACCGAGCAGCATAATATATGGATTCAAAAGGTAGAGGTCCCCAACAAAACAATGCTCAGGTTACAAATCCGAGCAAATGATGTTTCTATTGCTTTGAATGAGCCTCAAAACACGTCAATACGCAATGTATTCAAAGCAGAAATCCAAGCCATTCAAGCCCCTCCAGCAAGTTCAAAGTCTAAATTTAATGTTTTAATACAGCTGAAGCTAAGTGATGATTGTTATCTTTGGGCTTCGGTCACCCGATGGGCATGTGAAGAGCTGAGTTTAAAGGAGGGGTTGTTGGTATATGCTCAGGTGAAAGGTGTTAGTTTGACGCAAAAGGATGTTGCGCTCTCACATTAGCTAAAGTAGGGCAGTCTCGGATAAAACCACCCTACAAATCAAGCACCAACTACCTTCTGAAGGTTTCTTGAAAATCTCGTTTTAAAATAGCATCACGACGTGCTTTTTTTAGCTGCTTAACCATATCTTTTATACAGTTTTTTAGCACCTGATCCAAAATATCCGCCTTGTAGTTTTCTTGCTGTTGCTCATCTAGCCCATTTGGCATTTGCATCGTTGAAAACTCTTCCAAGGTATTGACCCCTGCAAAGGCTTGGCTAATGGTGACTAAGGCATGAAATTGTTCAAAACTATCTAGAATATTTTGTGCGCTTTTTGGTAACGAGTCCCACTCTTCTCTCACTACACTTTCAGACGCACCATGAATTGAAGTTACCATGAGGTGCATCTCTTTTGGCACGTCTTCAAATTCTATAAGATGGCGCAACTCTGGCGAGAAGCTGTCTAAATCGGCTTTAGAGTTTTCATTTTCAATTAGCTCAGACATCTTGGTTTTCCATAAACAAAAACGCCAATGCTAAAAACATATCGTAGAATGTCAATATTAATAACCCAAATATTCAATGCGATCTGAATGACTATATGCTATATGTTTAATAAAATGATCTCTGGTTAGGTAAAATATGATTAATACTGGTTCTTCAATGCGTATATTGCTGGTTGATGATGTCCAGCTTGATAGAATGCAACTTGCCATTCGCCTCAAGCAACTAGGGCACATAGTAGAAACAGCAGCAAGCGGTGTAGAAGCTCTTCAAATTTACCCTGAGTTTGAACCAGAGTTAGTTCTTCTTGACGTTTCTATGCCAGATATGGATGGGTTTGAAGTATCTCAAGCAATCAGAGATCGCTTTCCCGAGTGGATTCCTATCATCTTTTTAAGTGGCCATGAAGAGCCTACCATGATAGCGAAAGCCATCGAGGCTGGAGGTGATGACTACTTAATTAAACCGGTCGATAAACTTGTACTCAATTCAAAGCTAATCGCAATGCAGAGGATAGCGTTTATGCGTCGTGAGCTGAAGCGAACTTCAGCTAAGCTTTCTGAATTGAATATGGTTTTACAACGGCAAGTTAATGAAGATGGTTTAACGAAAGTCTTTAATCGTCGATTTATCGACAACACACTACAAGATTTGGTTACCCTGCATGGTCGAAATAGTACCTCGATGGCAATTATATTACTCGATGTCGACAAGTTTAAACCATTCAATGATAACTATGGTCATATTGAAGGTGATAAGTGTTTGATTAACATTGCTTCGATGGCAAATGATTTGTTCAACAGAAGTGGTGACTATATAGGTCGGTACGGCGGTGAAGAGTTCGTAGTGTTGCTAAGTAATGCGAACCAAGAAAAAGCTTTGCAACAGGCACAACGTATACAGGATGGCCTGAGAGAATTATCCTATCCACATGATTTTAATAACGGTATTGGATATGTGACCGTGTCACAGGGGGTGTTGAGTTTTATCCCATCGGGTAAAGAAAGTATTGATGACCTATATCGAATGGTAGATAAGGCATTATATCAAGCTAAAACTGAAGGTAGAAATCGTTACAGCATTGCCGAGTTTGAATATTTTACTCAGAAAACAGGGTAGAGCAGTTATCGTCGAATTATCCTATTTCTACCGCGCTCCTTTGCTTCATATAAAGCATTGTCTGCTGCTTCAATAACCTCTGTTGGGCTGGAGGACCTTTGGTTATCCGATAGACCAATACTAATCGTAACCTTTAGCTTTTCTGAAGTCTCTTTATTGTCAGTTACGTTGTCACGGGCCTGGTTTTGATTGTTTGCAGTATACATTTCATAGTGTTCAATCGCAGCCCTTAAAAACTCTAAATAATCTTGTGCGTCTGACGCGCGTTGCCCTTTAAATATAATCGCGAATTCTTCTCCACCATAACGATATACCTTCCCGTCACCTGAGAGTTGCTCAAGTTTCCGCGCAATGAGCCGCAACACATCGTCGCCAACAACATGACCGTAATCGTCGTTTACTCTTTTAAAATGATCGATGTCCAGCATTGCAATTGTGTACTTTCTACCTAAATTCTTTAAGTCACTTTCCATTGCATTACGGGCGGGTATGCCGGTTAGCGGGTCATTAAATGCGAGCTTGTGACTTGCCGAAATCAAATAGGTCAGCATTAGTGCCCCTAACGCGGAAAATAGAATGCATGGAACATAGGGCAAATTGATAAAAAAGAGTGCACAGCTGACGAATATAAGAGTGAGATATACCGAGATATCAATCGGGCGCTTGTATTTAAACAGCAGCGTAACAGATGCAACTATAAACAACGATAAATATCCGACTAGCAATAGCGGCAGGTAGGGGAGTTGCTCCACAGTAAAAAAAATGATGTGGTCGAATGTTTTTACCGGATGGAGTGACAAATGTTTGAAGAGTAAGTAAAGCCAATATACCGAAAAGAGAATCGTAACCATATAAGCAAGAAAGGCTTTATTTAGTAAGTCGGTATCTCTAAAAAGATAAACGAAAAAAAAACCAACAGGTATAAGCAGAGTGATGAGCGAGTATTTTATATTAGTAGCGGACTGTTCAATCGGTGGAACCAACACATACTGAATGAACCAGTATGTGAGGAGTAGCGTAAATGCCAGCATAGCCACTCTACTCTTTTTAAATGTGTGCGCAAGAAGGATAACGCCAGAGAGCAGCACAAAAGGGAGTTTCATAAAGAAGTCGTGACTGGGTGTCACGTAAGAAGAACCGTATTTCAGGCCAAGCAAAATAGAAGCCAGAATAAATAATGGCATTAAAAAATGGAACCAAGTTGACGTTTTTAAAGGATTAACCATTTAGTTTGGGCCTATAGACCTTTTGTATTTCACTGTTGCCTAAAGTTTATGCTCAACTATAAGCATAATGGCATTTGTTATATTTCCAAGTAAAAATCAGTAAATTATTACCACACAACCATTAGGGTTAGTTTATAAAGGCCGATTGTCGACTTGTTAGTTAAGGCTAAAAATTAGAACTACTTAGCGTATTCGGCAAAGATTTCAGCTATGGCTATAATTAGGTGTAATAGTAAGAGTTATCATGGATAAAGGAGCGAAATCTATGCAAATAAGTTTCGACGTGCACAATTATATGGAAACTTTAGTTGGTCAGGTGTTAGCTCGAGATGAGTTTACAAATCAACTAGATCACGAGCAGCTAGCGGATTTAGCTTGTTTAGCTCTTGTTCAGTTAAAACCAATTTATATTCGTCATGATATAGACTTTCTTTCAGCGTTACCGGAAGATCGACTTGTTGTACTAAAAGTTGCTGCAGAGGATGCAGTGAGTTGTGCTTTACCTATGATTCTCAATGATCAACGTAAAACCCGTGATAGTGATATCCCGATTGTATTTTCTCATCCTCGTTTTGATGATGAATCTCAATTAGAATGGTTTGAAAAACCATTGTTAAAGCCTAAAAACTAATTAAGGAGCTCTTTGTGGGTTTATTTTCACGTCTATTTGGTTCAAAGCCTTCACCGTCTGAACAAAAAGTAGAAGTAGAGCCAGTAGAGTATAAAGGATATTTCATTTATCAAGAGTCCATTGAGGAAGGGGGACAATACAGGATTGCTGGACGTATCACGAAGAACTTTGAAGATGAAACAAAGTCTCATCGATTTATTCGCTCTGATGTTCTTGCAACCCGTGAAGATGCAAATGAGTTTATGCTAAAAAAAGCACAAATGTTCATTGACCAAATGGGAGATGATATTTTTTCGTGATTTTGACTCGTTAGAACAAGAACCATTCTAAATATGCATAGGGCCTTTGGGCTCTATCGTCCTCATATATCAAACCAAATAAACGATTCAAGCAAGTAAGGCAAAGGCTAACGTAACTTTGTACTTTAAATGCATCAGATTGTACAGGGTTTTGTTGCATTTCTTTGTTATTTGTATTTTTCGTTGAAAAACTCTTGAACTATTTAAAAACGTTAGATAAAACAATTACACATTTGTACCAATGGTTAAGGAATGGCTATGCAAATTGGTGTGCCTAAAGAAGTATTTTCTGGTGAAACTCGGGTAGCAGCTTCACCCAAATCGGTTGAGCAACTGCTTAAATTGGGCTTTGATATTGCAATTGAAACTCAAGCGGGTGTTTTAGCAAGTTTTGACGATGATGCGTATGAACGAGCAGGAGCGAAAATAGTATCCACTCAAGAAGCTTGGGATTCCGACATCATTCTTAAAGTGAATGCGCCTTTATTTGAAGAAGGCGATGAGTTAGATGAGATTAGCTTAATCAAGGAAGGCGCGACACTAATCAGCTTTATTTGGCCTGCTCAACATCAGGAGTTGATGGACAAGCTTTCAAGTAAAAATATTAATGTAATGGCTATGGATTCCGTGCCAAGGATATCTCGAGCGCAAGCACTTGATGCGCTTTCATCTATGGCCAATATTGCAGGGTATCGTGCAGTTGTAGAAGCGGCACATGAATTTGGACGATTCTTTACTGGTCAAATTACAGCTGCTGGGAAAGTGCCTCCTGCTAAGGTATTGGTTGCTGGGGCTGGGGTTGCAGGTTTAGCGGCAATCGGCGCGGCAGGAAGCTTAGGGGCTATTGTTAGGGCATTTGACGTTCGACCAGAGGTTAAAGAACAGGTCCAATCAATGGGAGCGGAGTTTTTAGAGGTAGACTTTCTAGAGGACTCAGGAGCTGGCGATGGCTATGCTAAAGAGATGTCCGATGACTTTAATAAAAAAGCCGCAGAACTCTATGCAGCGCAAGCTAAAGATGTTGATATTATTATTACCACAGCATTGATTCCTGGAAAGCCAGCGCCTAAGTTGATCACTCAAGAAATGGTCGACAGTATGAAGCCAGGTAGTGTTATTGTTGACCTAGCGGCAGCAAATGGCGGTAATTGTGCTTATACAGAAGCTGATAAAGTGATCACAACGCCAAACGGCGTAAAGATCGTTGGTTATACGGACATGGTCGCAAGATTACCAACTCAGTCTTCGCAACTATATGCTACGAATATCGTCAACTTACTAAAACTTCTTTGTAAAAATAAAGATGGTCAGATTGATATCAACTTTGACGATGTTGTTCTTCGTGGAGTGACAGTAGTTAAAGATGGTGAAGTTACTTGGCCTGCACCTCCTATTCAAGTTTCAGCTCAAGCTGCTAAACCTCAACAAGCTGAACCTATACACCACGAAGAACAAGCCAAGCCCATGTCACCGAAGAAAAAAGTGGCACTGATTACGGCCGGAGTCGCTGTATTTGCTTGGGTAGCGTCGGTTGCTCCGGCAGCGTTCTTAGCTCACTTTACCGTTTTTGTGTTGGCATGTGTAGTTGGCTACTACGTAGTTTGGAACGTTACCCATGCACTACACACCCCGCTTATGTCAGTTACAAATGCGATTTCAGGAATCATTATTGTCGGTGCACTACTTCAGATAGGGCAAGGAAATGGTCTCGTCAGCTTTCTATCATTTATTGCGGTCTTGATCGCCAGTATAAATATATTCGGCGGATTTACCGTGACTAAACGTATGCTCGAAATGTTCCGTAAAGATTAGGGAAGGAAAAGGAAATGTCAGTTGGATTAGTACAAGCTGCTTATGTTGTTGCAGCACTGTTTTTCATTCTTAGTTTAGCAGGTTTGTCTAAGCAAGAATCAGCACGAGCGGGAAACTATTACGGGATCGCTGGAATGACAGTGGCGTTGTTGGCCACAATATTTAGCCCGTCAACGAGTGCGGTTACTTGGATTATCCTAGCTATGGTTATTGGCGCGTGTATTGGTATTTATTACGCCAAAAAAGTCGAAATGACAGAAATGCCAGAGCTAGTCGCAATCTTACATAGCTTCGTCGGTGCAGCAGCGGTATTAGTAGGTTTTAACAGCTATTTGCATGCACCTGTAATGACTTCTGCAGAGCATACCATTCACTTAGTTGAAGTCTTTCTAGGTGTTTTCATCGGGGCAGTGACGTTTACAGGGTCTATTGTGGCTTTTGCTAAACTGCGCGGATTGGTCTCCTCATCTCCGATGAACATTCCCCATAAGCACAAGTGGAATTTAGCAGCGGTCGTTGTTTCTATTGCTTTGTTAATTCGATTTGTCGAAGTAGGCGGAAGTGTATCGGCATTGTTGGTAATGACGGTGATTGCTTTAGTGTTCGGCTATCACCTCGTAGCATCTATTGGTGGCGCTGATATGCCAGTGGTTGTGTCTATGCTTAACTCCTACTCTGGTTGGGCAGCGGCAGCGGCTGGTTTCATGCTCGCGAACGATTTGTTAATTGTTACTGGTGCCTTAGTTGGTTCCTCTGGTGCGATTCTTTCTTACATTATGTGTAAGGCAATGAACCGTTCATTTATCAGTGTGATTGCTGGTGGATTTGGTCAAGAAGTTTCCACTGGCGGAGATGAAGAGGTAGGTGATTACCATGAAACCAACGCTGAAGACGTCGCAGATATGCTGAAATCTTCTAAGTCAGTCGTGATTACGCCAGGGTATGGTATGGCAGTTGCTCAGGCTCAGTATCCTGTTCATGAGATAACAGAAAAGCTTCGTAACCAAGGTGTTAATGTCCGATTTGGCATTCATCCAGTTGCGGGAAGGTTACCGGGTCACATGAACGTCCTGCTTGCTGAAGCGAAAGTACCTTACGATGTGGTATTGGAAATGGAAGAAATTAATGATGATTTTACCGAAACAGATACTGTGTTAGTGATTGGTGCAAATGATACTGTAAACCCTGCGGCTCAAGAAGATCCCGCTAGCCCTATTGCGGGGATGCCGGTACTTGAGGTATGGAACGCAAGTAATGTCATCGTCTTTAAGCGCTCAATGAATACAGGTTATGCTGGAGTTCAAAATCCGCTATTCTTTAAAGATAATACACACATGTTGTTCGGTGATGCGAAAGAAAGCGTCGACGCTATAGCAAAAGCATTGTAAATAGACTTTTTGCTAACTCACGAAGGGCGATACCTAATTCGCCCTTTTTTCGTTCTTTGAGTATTTGTTAAAAATTTGGCGTTGTATACTGACAGCTGCATTGACTTCGCTAATATTTACCTTAGCATTACATTAATAGCAGTTGTTTATAGAATAATAAGTTATATTATATCTGATACTTTGACTTGTAGATAAATTGCCTTGATTAAGACAACGCTCCATTTCTTATTTGCTCTATTAGCGATTTCCTCAATGCAGGTCAGGGCTGAGTCTCTTCCCGAACGTATAGATAATTTTGTTGATTTATTCAATCCGGCAAAAGCGACGGTATCTTATGATATTCGCGCTATTCAGACAGATTATCCAACCAAGTTGCTTGAGCCTAGCTCAATGCTGCCACAAACGTCCTCTTATCCGATAAAAGATATACAACGGCTTTACCAGCTCGCTAAAAACTGTACGGGTAAGTTACCCCTAAGCCCTTTAATTACTGAACCTTTGGTGTTTACCCGTGCAATGTGTAATGGCACGAAACTAAGTTTACGTTGGTTTGCGAGAAGTGGATTAATACACCCCGGGGGGGGCACATACGCTTATCGTTATTCTCTAGTGCATCCATCCGAGGAGAAAGAGTTAGAGCAGTACATGCATATTAAGGAACGACCACTTGCACCGGCAACCACGCTACTTGGTCGTTTACAAAGAATGAGTCCAGGTGCTTTGGAAGCGCTCATTTCTGGAGCAAAGATGTTTATTGAGCGTGATTATTTGTGGTTGCGCCAAAATGATAGTTACTATCTTTATCCAGAAAATATCTGGAAAAACAACGTAGATAAGTCAGGATTAAGCTTCAAACTTTATAACCAATCAAATGCCTGTTTTGTACAACGGGGAAATATTTGTTGGAATGTTAAAGATCATTCTGCACTTTTACGCATTAGTATGGTCGTACTAGTTATAGCGAATATTTTGCTAGTTCTTGGCTGGGCGTTATATCGCTGGAATACTAAACGGCAAGAAATGCAGAGTCGAATGCTTATTTTGCAAATTTTAACGCACGAATTGCGAACTCCTATCGCAAGTTTATCTCTAACTGTGGAGGGTTTTAGGAGAGAATTTGAACGCCTGCCAGAAAGTGTTTACGATGAATTTAGAAGATTGTGCGAAGATTCTCGGCGTTTAAGGCAATTAGCAGAAGCAAGTAAGGATTATTTACAGTCAGATAACAAACCCCTAGCAACAGAATGGGTACCCTCAGTTGAAGAGTGGTTACAATTTAAAGTTGAAGAATTGGAACATGATGTCCAGTTTAATATCGATAAGGATGTCGCAGCGAAACTTAATGTGTATTGGCTTGGTACTTGTATAGATAATTTGATAAACAACGCTGTGAAATATGGTGTTTCGCCCGTGAGCTTACAAGTGTCTACTAGTCATAACATGTTAGTAATAAAAGTAATTGACCAAGGCCAATTGACCCAGAAAGACTGGCACGTATTACGCAAGCCATTTGTCAGTAAGAGTGGTCTTGGTTTAGGCTTGACAATAGTAGAATCCATGGTTGGTCGAATGGGAGGAAAGATGAATCTCGCTGGACCACCTACAACATTTATATTGGAGATACCTTGTGAAACAGACATTGCTTCTTGTTGAAGATGATAAAAATTTAGCAGATGGCCTATTAGTTAGCCTCGAACAAGCGGGATATGAATGTTTCCACTCTGAGACCATAGCTGATGTCCAACAATATTGGGACAAAGCGGACTTAGTCATCTTAGATCGTCAACTACCAGATGGTGACTCTGTACAACACCTAGCAGATTGGAAAAAGATAAAGAATGTACCAGTTATATTGCTGACTGCACTAGTTACTGTGAAAGATAAAGTGACTGGATTAGATGCAGGCGCAAATGACTATTTAACCAAGCCGTTCGCTGAAGCAGAATTATTTGCGCGAGTTCGTGCGCAACTTCGTCTCCCTGAAGGAGATGTATTAGATGATACAAAAGTTAAGACCGATAACTTACTCATAGATAAAGCTACTCGTGAAGTGTTTTACAACGATGAGTCAGTAACGCTTACTCGAACTGAATTCGATTTATTATTGTTTTTGGCAAGTAACCTAGGTCGTGTGTTTACTCGAGATGAATTACTTGATCATGTGTGGGGTTACAATCATTTCCCTACAACACGAACAGTAGACACGCATGTACTTCAACTTCGTCAAAAATTACCAGGTTTAGAGATTGAAACCCTTCGAGGTGTTGGGTATAAGATGAAAGCGTAATGCGATCGATACTCGTAATAATGTTAGGTGTACTATTAAGTGCACCTAGCTACGCAAATAGTGTGGAGTGGTTTGAAGAAAATACACCACTAACACAAGCGCATCAGCACTTGTTGAACGACAACTTGCCTGCCATGTTTACGTCGTTGGTTGAACTTTGGCAATTGGACGAAAGTAAAACCCTCGGTCCACACCTAAATGCGCTTTTTACGCAGTCCTTAGAGTTAGACTGCGGTAAAGGGTTGGTCACGAAATCATTTCCCGAGTGGATAAAATCTGTCGTTGTAGAACGCGCTGACGTGCAAAGCCCAGGTCGTGACTCTTATCGAGCGGTTGTTCAAGTTACCTCTACAAAGCGTTTATACAGTGTTTCTCTGAAGAAGTGGGTTAGTAAAACCATATCTGCAGATGATTCTCTTACAAGCTCTCAAGTTAAAGATGGTGATAGCACAGATTATGTTTACACCATGCGATACAATTTAAATAATTGGGTGCCAGAAGGTTTATACCGTATTGATGTGACTGCTGAAAACCAAGATTCTTGGAGTTCTTGGCTTATCTTTGGTAAACCTAAGGCAAAACAAACGGTACGTTGGGTATCTAAAGATCACTGGGTAATAGATAAAAACGCTTTGCTTAACCGCTTTTGTCCACTGCCTAAGTTAGATGTATCGGTGTTCAGCTATAAGGATGGCAAGTATGACCAGGTTTGGAACCAGAGTTACGACTCAGATTATCCAACTTCACTTGCTGATAGTAAGCTTCCTCAAGGTCGTTACGTACTTGCGGTTTCAATGACTCATGAGAGGTGGCAGGGATCAATAATTGTTGAACAAACGCAAACAATTAGCAAAACATATGATGTTTCTGTAGATGATTGATTAAAGTTAATATTAAATAGAAAGATATAAACATTAAGGGAATAAAGTTTATATCATTATGAAACAATTCATTAGACTATGCTCATTTTCAGCAACGTTTGTTGCCTGCTCTACATATTCAGCGAGTTATGCGATTGAAGCTCGTGGCGATTCAATGGGGGGAGTGGGTGTCGTTGCCGCCAACTTTCTCACTGCACCATTTTATAACCCTGCTATAACAGCAATATATCGCCGCAACGATGATGCAGGGATGATCTTACCTAGCTTCGGACTCATCTATAATGATGAGGACGACATGATCAACGATTTGGATAATCTTTCAGATTTATTATCGAGTTACACGAACGGAAGCGATGCCAGCGCGATTCAAGCAGAATTAGATAATTTAACCGGTGATACGGCAAGTGCTCAGCTTGGTGGCACAGTCGCTTTTGCAATTCCGAATCAGTATATTGCTCTGAATGTATTTGGTAAGGCTTACGCTGAAACTTTCGCTGAATCGGATATTTATAGTGGCGCAAATACTGGTAACGCACAAACAGATATTGCTGTTAACGCTGAGTTAAGTGCTATAAACGCAGTGTCTGTTGCGGTTACTGAAGTCGGTGTGTCTTTAGCAAAATACCAAACTTTTTTAGGCCAGCACCTTTCTTTTGGTATCTCACCCAAGCTTCAACGCATCTATACCTATGTCTATTCAGCAAATGCGACAAATTACGACATAAAAGATTTTGCTGAAAATAGTAATGGTAACACCATGTTTAACATGGATGCGGGAATGCTGTGGTTCCACGGACCACTTAGATTTGGCTTTTCCGCAATGAATTTAGTATCACGTGATATTGAGACAGAAACAATATCCCAAACACTAACAAGCAGTATCGACGGCAGCCAGTCACGTACTCTCACCCTAAACTATACCTACCAAATGAGACCAATCTATACCGTTGGTGCTGGATTAGTAGGTGACTTTGCATCGATAAGTGTCGATTATGACCTTAACGAGCAGGAACGCTTTACCAACTTTTCAGATAATACCCAAATGTTAAGAGTCGGTGGTGAAATAGATATTTTACGTCAGCTTAAACTTCGAGCCGGTTATAATAAGAACTTGGCCTATAGTAATTCTGAAGATACTTACACCGCCGGTATTGGTATCGACTTTCTTAACATTATCGAGTTTGACTTAGGTGTCAGCTATACTAATGAACATGCCATGGGAGCATTTGTTAATTTCCTCGGTACTTACTAGATGCTGTTAGCTTGGAACATTTAGGGTGTTCACTTTGAGAGTTGTCGATTTTATTATATAGTTCGCCGCAAGACTTATGGAGGCGAATATGTTTGAAGATTTAGGCTTAACCCACGAAGAGCAGCAGCAAGCTGTCGAAAAGATTCAAAAACTTATGTCTGAAGGGATAAGTACCGCAGAAGCGATAAAAATAATCGCGCAACAAATTCGAGAAGAAAGATTAAATAAGGCATAGAAAAAGACCGTTGTTCTAGAGCAACGGCCTTTTTACTTAAGCTCTGTAAATATTAGCTAGCCTTCGTGGGCTTGATTGTCGGAGAGATCACGAACGGTTTCGGATACATTTTCAGCGCCTTTATAAATCTCATCCATTACAGCGGATACTTCAGTGACTTTATCCCTACCTCTATTCGCTATTTCAGATACTTCTTCCATCATCATCGTCATATCTTGAGTTGAGCTCCTAGTCTCATTTACTACGTCTGCAATTTCGGAAGTAGCTTCTGTGGTTCTAGAAGCAAGTTGTCTTACTTCATCAGCAACAACTGCGAAGCCGCGACCTTGTTCGCCAGCACGGGCTGCTTCGATCGCCGCGTTGAGTGCTAAAAGGTTGGTTTGATCGGCAATGCTTTTAATGGTTGCTACGATTTCTTCAATGCTTTGCGATCTCTCATTTAGAGTGAGCATAGCTTGGCTTGTTTCCGACAGTTTTTCAGTAATAGACGAAGCAATTTGAACGCTTTCGGTTAAACCCTGTGAACCTTCTTTAGCAATTTGTGCCGTTTCTACTGACGTACTATAAGCCACTTCGGAGGCTCTAGAAATGGCTTCATTTTTTTCAACTTGAGCTGAAATATCAGAGGCAAACTTAATAACTTTATATACTTTCCCGTTCTGATCGCAGATTGGGTTATATGTTGCTTCTATCCATATTCTATCCCCATGGGCAGATCGACGGAGAAACTGACCGGATTTAAATTCACCTCTTGCAAGCTCTGTCCAAAAATTAGGGTTTTCTTTATAAAAGTCATCAAAGCAAAACATTTTATGGTGGGAGCCTTGGATATCCGCTAATTTGTAGCCCATTGCGGAAAGAAAGTTTGAGTTTGCGTGCAATACCGTTCCATCAGGTTCAAACTCGATAACGGCAAGGGAGGTATCTAAAGCATTTAATACGGATTGTTTATTAATATCTTGAGCGTGAAGCTCAGTAATATCAGAGGCTATTTTTGCCACACTAATGACTTTTCCGTGGTCGTCTTTTATTGGGAAATAAGTTGCTGACAAAATAATTTTTTCGCCAGATTTGGAAAAACGCTCAAATGTACCATGCTTGACTTGTCCATGGCCTAATTCAACCCAAAATTGGCGGTATTCACTGCTTGTTGCATATCCTGGTTCACAAAAAACGCGATGATGTTTTCCTTGCATTTCTTGTTTTGAATAACCAACAACATCTAGAAAAAGCTGGCTTGCGTCTTTAAAATCCCCATTTGGATAAAACTCTATCCAAGCAATATTGTTCTTAATTGCGTTATATACATCGGTTGAGTATGTGTCTTCTTTCTCAACACTGCTGGCTTTTTTGAAAAACATATCTTGTCATCTGTCCTTAGAAACTCAAGAAGTACCTACAGTATAATCCATGATTCAAGAAAGGTGATAAATATGTAAATAGAAACACTTATACCGTATGGAAAACTCATAAATAGAACAAGCCTTGGCCACAAAATTTAATGTTTAGATGATTAAAGTTAAAGAGCACTCAAGAACTTAAAGAATGTCAGCTTAGATACTAAGCGGATTAGCCAATAGTTTCAACGTTATATAAAGTTCAGCTAGACGACCTGTGTGAGTAAATGCTTAAACATTAAACACTCTTTTTTGTACGTACTAAACTAAACAGATACTCTGTTACTATTTTATTGTTAGGTACTGTTGATGAAGCAAAGGATTGTTTCGAGTGTTGTAATTTATTTCTTGTTATTTGGTACGCCACTTGCCAATGAATTACAGATAGGAATAACTTGGATTGGGCAATCTGGCATGGCAGAAAGAATATCAACGTCTTTGCAACAGCAATTATTAGAAGAAGCCCCACAAATTCATATTCAGACTAAAAAGCAATTATCTTCCGAAAAAGATCTAGAAAAAATAGTATCCCAATGGAGTAAAGAAAAAGATGCAATTGTTATCTTACGCTCTAATGGGGCAAAGTGGTTGTCAAATAATCCTCCTACCGTTTTTACGTTTACGGGAGGGCATACTCATCCATTGGCTCTAGGGGTGTCGCAACTAGCTGGAGTGACAGGGGTAACTTATTATATCCCCAAAGTCCTTCAGTTTAATGTTCTACAGAGGGTCATTCCCAATATATCGAGTGTAATGTTACTTGCTGAAAAAAATCATCCAAGTTCTTTAGTTGATCAATCCGACACTAAGGAGGTTGCCGATAAACTAGGGTTTAAATATTCTGATGCCTTGGTTTCGAGTAAATCAGAATTGGTTGAAGTTGTGAAACACAACAAACATGAAGTCGATCTGTTTATCATTGGCAATCAAGCATTAGTTTTTGATAATGCGAAGGATATTATCGAGGCTGCAGAAGGTACAGTGGTTATTTCGTACAGCAAAGCGCCTATTCTAGAAGGGGCTTTGGGAGGTTTCGTTCCAGACGATAACAAGCTAGGAAAAATGCTCGCGAAGTCCATCATCGATGTACTGGTTAAGGGCAAAGACATTGCTCTGATTCCCTATAAAGTTGATGACAACCCAACTTTATTGATAAACGCTAGCGCACTTGAAAAGTACCAGCTAACTATACCACCAAGCGTGAAAACTCGTGTAAAGCTAATAAACAGCCCTAGAAACTAGGACTGATTACGCATTATTGATTTTCTTTATTGGCAATATCGTTTGCAATAGGATCAATAATTTCGGTGAGCCACGTTTTAGCGAGTTGGTCAGTCATCGCAGTATAACCATCTTGAGTCAGTTTTGCTTGACGGTTAAAAACGCCACTGTCTACTAACTTATTGGTATCTGACACTAAGTACCATCGACCACTAATGATTATCTCACCTTTGAAATTTGCGTAAAAATTAGAAACATCTATCTGTAACGTTAACGCGTTTGAAATTGGCTGTGAGGAGGGGAGCCAATTAATAGAAGGGATTCTCTGGTCAAGTCTGCTCATACTGAGTCCTTCAAGTTGAGAAGCTAGTGGTTCAGCCCATAAATGATTTGCAGCCTGATAGACCTTACCATCATTGTTTACCATCACGATGTTCAACCGTTTAAGGTAATCTGCGACATTGATGGGTTTGAGCTGAATTGACGTACTGCCTAGGCTCATATCAGTCTTATAGGCAGAAACAGCTGTGTGGTTAGGCAACAAATATTCCTGATAGCCTGTTTCACTAGTGCTCGCACATGCACTCAACAGGGTAGTAATTGCAACTATCAATAGTCCTTTTTTCATTGTTTATTCTCTCCCTGCGCCGCTTTAGGTTCTATATCAGAACGTTGAGATTTACCAAATATAAGAGCGTTTGGTTTCTGACGAATCTCTTGCAGTAGTGGCTGGAGCTCATCCAGTGTTCTTTGCAGAGAGCCCAAAGTCTGCTGAAGCTTTTGGCCAACAATCCCTTCTGATTTATAGTCGGACAATGTCGCATCCAATGATTTTAAACTCTGTGATAGCTTTTCTGGCAGTTGCTGTGTGTCTTTGTTGGACAGTAGTTTGCCTGTGCTTTTCGAGACTTTGTCTAATTCATTTAGGGTAGAAGCAGCAGATTCAAGTGTTTTGTTTAGCTCGGTAACCGTCTTATTTAATGGCAAAGAAGCAAGCTTATTTAAGATAATTTCTACTTTATCTTGCATCGTTGCTAAGCTATCCGAGGTGGTAGGAAAGACGTTATATTTTCCGAATTTTACTACTTTCGGAGTCTTAGCATTTTTGACGTATTTGATATCAACAATTTTCGCCCCGGTAAGTAGGTTACTGGTATTGAGCGTTGCTCTTGCGCCTTTTTGAAAGGCTTCTTGAAAGCGCTGCTTCCACTTTTCTAAGCTTAGAGTTGTGTCACTAAAGTTGTACTCTAACCTTTGAGGAGCAATACGGACTAATACTGGTATTGGCGGGCTAGTCTCTGTATCAAGTGTTTCGATTGACGCTCCTCGGTAAGGAACTTGAGTAACCGTACCGATTTGAATACCATTATATTCAACCGGCGTACCTTTTTCGAGTCCAGCAATACTCCCTTTAAAAAGCATTACGTAATAAATAAACTTATTGTATCGGTTATCTTCAGCTTCTTGCTTAGAGGTGAACAGCCTAAATTCGGTTAAGTCTTTCACCGGATGAGGCGTTTTTTGTAGGTTGATACTACCAAAGCTAATACCACCAGATATTAGGCTTTGTAACGAGTCGACTCGCACTTCTAACCCTTTGGCTGTCCCTTTCACGGATAACCCTGGAGTCATCCAAAAGCGAACATTACTGTTGACTAAAGCATCGTAAGGCGCGTGAATAAACAATCGATAAGTAATTGCGCCTCGTTTAATATCGAAACCTACGTCTTCTATATATCCAACTTCATAACCTCGGAAGTGAACAGGGGTTCCAACTTCTAGCTTGGTGCTTTGAGTTGAGTAAAGTCTAATTCTAATACCCTTGTCATTAACCGTGGAAAGTGGTGGTTTGTCCAACATGGTAAATTTGTAGGTGTTAGCCCCTTCGTTACCCGGTTCCATGTTAATGTATGCTCCTGACAACAGCGTACCAAGCCCACTAATACCTTCGGCACCCACTCTAGGCTTTACCACCCAAAATTTGGTGTTTGCACGTAATAAGGCTTGAGTGCCTTTATTCATTTGTAACGTAATAATAGCGTGGGTGAAGTCACTGCTTAGTTTAATATTGGTCACTTCTCCAATGTCGACATTGCGGGCTTTTACTTTTGTTTTTCCAACTTCTAGGCCGTCAGCATCTTTTGCGATAATGGTGATCTCTGGGCCTTTTTGCGCCCAATTGTCATATATCATCCACCCAGATACCACTAAGGCCACCAGAGGCACAATCCAAATTGTATTAAACTTAAAACGTCGTGTGGATTCAACGTTAGGGTGCTGTTCTGTCAAACTTTTCTTCCTCTGATAGATCCCAAAGTAAACGAGAATCGAAGCTCATCGCGGCCAACATGGTAAGAATTACGACTCCGCAAAATGAGATAGCGGCAATGCCCGGTACAATGTTCATAACAGTACCAAGTTGTACCAATGCGGACAGAATGGCAACGACAAAAACATCGACCATTGACCAACGTCCCACCACTTCCGTTAAATGATAAATCTTCTGTTTTTTTATCGCTTGCAAATCAGTTGCGAAATGATATTGCCAGCATAACCAAAAAAGCGAAAGAATTTTCGCAATAGGAACAAGCACACTAGCAATTAAGATGACCAAAGCGACTGGGTAAGACTTTAGCCCCCAAAGAAGCAAAACACCGCCAATAATAGTTGAATGTTCGGTCGTACCGAGAAACGTGGTGTTCATAATAGGAAATAAATTTGCTGGTACATAGAGAATGCTCGCGCTAATGAGCAATGCTAAAGTACGTGCAAGGCTAGAAGACTTTCTACTATGAATAACGTGATGACACCTGTCGCAAGTGTGGGCGTCTGCAGTATTTAAAGCTCCACAATATTGACAGCCAATAAGTCCTTTAGAGCGCGCAGTTTGCAGTGGGGTACTGATATTGTGTTTTTTGCTTTTTCCAAAAAAACGATTCCATAACCACCTTTTATCTACCAGACATATTGTGCGAATTAGTAACAGTGTATAGGCGGCAAATGCCCAGAACGAGATGCCCAAGCTCACATCTGCAAGGCTTTTTAACTTAACTAAAGCGACCAACCCTCCAAGCATAAAAACATCGACCATAAGCCAAGGTTGAACGGTTTCTAGGCTTAGTAGTAGCCAACGTGTAAAACGATGATGTTTTGATTTTGCGATTAGTAAAATACTTAGACAAAATACACTTGAAAGGTAAATTAACGGCAATACAACTAACGTAACCGAGACTACTGCACCTAGAATAGTAAAGTGCTCAATGAGAAGGGCGTTGACGCAGTCCCATAAGCTAATTTGCTGAGTTATTCCGTTGGAGCTAAAGCCAAGAAATTCATATGTTAGAGACAGAATGAACAGCATAATGGCAGCAGAGCTATTTGCTAACAATAACTGTTCGGTTTTTTTTGTCACAGTCAGTATGGGATGATCGCATCGGGAACAGCGTAATCTTTCGTTATGCTGCATCGGTGGGATTGTGTTTATCCAGTCACATGAATCACAAGCTGTTTCGTTTTCTAAGAACTGATTATCACTCATTTTTAACTAAAATATTATTGAATTTATCGAAAGACATTCGACTAAATGCGTATGCTATAACGAATTCTGTTATGTAGAGTTTACACTCTTGTGATAGCGGCAACGAATATTTTAATTATCCACGTGAAAAATAGCTGATCTAAAGTGAGTTTTTGATGAAAAGAGCAAACGATTTCCATCAGAGTCGATTAATGGAGAATGTCATACTTGGTAAGAACTTCATCAGTAAGTGGAGGTACTGAAATTCCCCAAGGCTCTAGCACATTTTTTAAATAATCAGGCTTTTGGAATAGTTTCAATGCAGTTTGATTGAACGCTCTGACAAAGGCTGGCGTGGTCGTGGCCTTTGGGAAAGCAACAAAATAGAGTAACTCTCTGTCGCGCCAAGCATACCTAACATCAGTGACGTTAAATTGTTTTGCGCGATATTCTGCCAACGCTTTGTTGCTGTAATATGCATCAATACGGTTGCTTTCTAGCATTCGAATTAAGTTTCCGTTTTCGTCGGTTTGCACATTAATTCTTATTGGAATTAACCCCATTGTTATCATGAGATTACGTATGTTAGACAATGAGATCGAGGTATTTGATGGGCCAAAAACGCCAACATTAAAGCCTTGAATATCTTTTAAGCCTGTTACCACCGTATTATTAGAAGAAGGCACAAAGAACCCGTATTCAGTAAGCATGAATGGAACTGAGAAGTAAAAATTGTCTGCCCGTTTTTTATACCAGCCAAAAGGAAAGATAGCATCTGCTTTACCTTCAGCTACTTTAAGTTTTGCTCTTCGTGTAGGAAGCATACTGAAAGTACACGAATCTTCAAGCTCTGCACAAATGTCTGAAATAATGGTTTTGAACGGGCCAATACTACTCCCTGACTTAGATTTCTGGTTAAAGGGTGGGAAATCAAAAGTCGTGAATTCTAAAGCGTACACAGGATAGCTGACGCAAATAACTAACACCCAAAAAAGCCCGTTAAGTCTTTTGTACATAAGCGATCCTTGCTCATTTAACGCCACTAATAACAGACAAATACCACGTGTACTTGGTCTTTCGTGGTTTAACTTAATGTAAATAAACATATAAGTGTGTTTAAATTCAATAAATTAGAGTAAATATGTGATACTGCTTCAGTAATAATTGCCAGCTGAGGTGAGTAGTAGTACACCACAGTTTTTGAAGAGGGGATTATTGGTTAACCTATATCTAACTATGAATTATGAAATATAATATTTACATGACTTGTGTGATTGCATTCATTTTTCATTCACATACAGTAATTTAATTTGACCGACCTTAGAATTACTTGTTGTTTTAGTATATTAACGGACTCTATTTATATGCAGAAATACCCGAAAAGCCAGATTGTTCTTCACTGGATTACATTAGCTCTCATCATTATTACGTATGGAGCAATGGATTTAAATTTTACGCCGAAGTCTAGCCCTTGGCACCATACGATAAAGCTTATTCATTTCAATGCGGGTGTGCTTGTGTTTCTAGTGATGTTTATTAGAGTGTTTCTATACAAACGTAATGTCCAACCAGCGATTACACCTGCTCCACCAGAGTGGCAAGAGAAAATTTCATCCATTACTCACAAGATCATATACTTGTGTTTTCTTTTACTACCAGTTTTAGGTGTGGTAGCCCTGTATATCGGTGGTAAAGAGTGGAGCTTTCTTGGTATTCAAATGCCTGTGATGGCAACTCCAGACAAAGCTACCTATAGGACGATTAAAGATCTGCATGAAACCATTGCAGATGCAGGCTACTTCTTAATTGCTTTGCATGCTGGCGCTGCCATTTATCATCACCATATAATGAAGGATGACACCTTAAAACGAATGATGCCATAAAGAAAAAGCCGCTTTTAGAAGCGGCTTTTTAAGTATTAACAAGTCAAGATGTGAATCGTTACAACACGTAGCTATCTTTTTCCAATAATTCCATTATTTGTGACTTTGTCACATTTTGCTGTTGTTGTTGGGATTTCACTAATTGATCATAAGTCATTCTATCTGATTGATGGAATATCCCAACCGGAACTGGAAAGTCTGGATAGCTAAGGTTAGACAGCATGTACGCTAAAGAAGTGTCATTTGTCGCTTTGTCATGAACTAACACAGCGTCATCTTCTTGCGATGTGACTTCAGCTGCCAGCCCAGACAATTTTAAGGCTTTGTCTTTACCGAATGCCATTGGTTTACCGTGTTCTAGGTATAGCAAATTGTCTTTTCGTTGCTTAGGCCCGTTGTAAGGGTCATGGACTTTGTCATTGAAGATCACGCAGTTTTGTAAGATTTCAATAACCGCACACCCTTTGTGCTTAGAAGCGGCCTCGAATACTGCTGTCATGTGTTTTGGATCATTATCAGACGTACGAGCAATGAAACTTGCATTGGAAGCAGCTGCAATGGTTAGAGGGCGTAATGGATAGTCCACACTGCCTTGTGGAGACGATTTACTAACACAACCCTGTGCACTCGTTGGAGAGTATTGCCCTTTAGTTAGGCCGTATATTTCATTGTTGAACAAGAGTATCTTTATGTCTTGGTTACGGCGAATAGCGTGGATGAAATGATTGCCACCAATACTTAAAGCATCGCCATCTCCTGTCACGACCCATACGTCTAGCTCGGGATTTACCGCTTTTACGCCAGTGGCTATGGTAGGGGCTCTACCATGGATGGTGTGAAAGCCGTATGTATCCATATAGTACGGGAAGCGGGAGGAGCAACCTATGCCAGATATAAACACAGTATTATGTTTAGTTTTCCCTTCTTTTGCTAAGACAGATTGCATCGTCTTGAGAACATTGAAGTCGCCACAGCCTTGGCACCATTTCACTTCCTGATCTGATACAAAATCTTTTCGATTAAACACGGGTTGGCTCATTGGAGATCTCTTTTATATTCTGATGTATTGCAGTTTTTAACTCTTCAATTTTAAAAGGCGTGCCTTCGGTTTTACAAAAGCCGCGTACAGGAACGGTAGTTTTAGATTGAATATATTGCTTTAACTGCCCATTGTTTAATTCAACAACTAATATGTGTTTGAACTCGTTAATCAATTCTGAAAAATTACTTGGTAGCGGGTTCAGATACTGGATGTGAGAGTGGGCTATGGACTCACCCTTACTTCTTAATTCATTCACTGCAGTTTTTACTGTTCCAAGCGTACCTCCCCAGGAGATAACCAAAAGATCATCGGTAACGGAGCCAGAAATGTTTTGCTCAGGTATAAAACGCGCAATATTGTCTATCTTTGTTGCTCGCTCAAGCGTCATTTTCTGGTGGTTACTTGGTTCGTAGCAGACATCACCAGTAATACTTTGTTTTTCAAGACCACCGATACGGTGCTGTTTTCCTTCAGTCCCCGGAGTCACCCATTCTCTGGCAAGTGTATCGTGGTGCCTAAGGTATGGGTAATAAGAACCAGAAATATTAAACTCTGGTTGTGACCATTCGGGTAATTCATTTTCAGAGGGAACTTTCCAGGATTCTGTGCCGTTTGCGATATAGCCATCGGTCAACAATATAACGGGTGTCATAAAGGTAGTGGCAAGGCGACTTGCTTCTATTGACATAGCATAGCAGTCAGCTGGAGATGAAGCGGCAATAATCGGGAGAGGGGAGTCGCCATTTCTCCCGTACAATGCAAACAGCAAATCTGACTGCTCTGTTTTTGTTGGAAGTCCCGTAGATGGACCGCCACGTTGGACATCTACAACAACTAATGGTAATTCAGACATGACTGCCAGATTTATTGTTTCCGATTTAAGACAAAGGCCGGGACCAGAGGTCGTTGTTACACCTAGAGCTCCCGCATATGAGGCTCCTAATGCTGCGCCAGCTGCAGCGATTTCGTCTTCAGCTTGAAACGTTGTTACTCCAATATTCTGGTACTTTGATAACTGGTGCAGAATATCTGACGCTGGTGTAATAGGGTAAGAACCTAGAAACAGTGGCTTATCAGCAGCAAGTGAAGCCGTCACAAGTCCTAAAGAGAGTGCTTCATTCCCGGATACCGAGCGATATCGGCCAGGTTTGATATCCGCTTTTGCGATCTGCCAGCTTTCGCTAAAAATCTCTATGGTATCAGCGTAATTAAAGCCACTTTTCAACGCAGTAATGTTTGCGTTGGCAATATCAGGGGTAGAAGAAAATCGTTTTGAAATCCATGATTCTGCTTCTTCTAATGTCTGACTAAAGATCCAAAGAGCAATACCAAGCATGAAGCAGTTTTTGCACCTTCTTGCAATTTTTCCTTGAAGGCCGAGCCCTTGAAGAGAGTTAAGAGTTAGTTGAGTAAAATCTTCAGCAATGACCCGATATTCATTTAACGTTCCATCTTCCAGTGGGTTGCTGGTGAAACCGGCTAACTTTATTAAAGAGTCACGGAACCCAGCTTTATCGATGATCAGTAGACCACCAGTGTTCAAGTCAGCTAAATTTTTCCTTAGTGCGGCAGCGTTCATCGCAATCAGTACGCCACAACGATCACCAGGAGTGAATACTTCGTGATCAGCAAACTGTAGTTGGAATGAAGATACACCAGAAACTGTTCCTGCTGGTGCACGGATTTCAGCTGGATAATCAGGTAAGGTGGCCAATGAGTTTCCAAACAAGCTTACGCTGCTTGAAAATCTATCACCAGTAAATTGAATCCCATCACCAGAGTCACCAGCAAAGCGTATGACTTCAGAATCTAGCGATGTCTTGGACTGGATTTTGCCTTGGTTCATGAAAAATCTTACCTCAAGTTAAAGCTATATTGCTCTATTAGAAAAGAATTACGTGAGCAGGAAACCATAAATCTTTAATTTATAGTTTCGAAATCGTTCCCTTGTTATCAAGGGAACCTAAACATGTAATTATATAATCATATCAAAAGGCAGGTCATGTACAGAAAATGTAAAATAACAATCCATACTAGTAGTTGAAATAAATCATTAGATATGATTGCAACATATCTAATACGAAAATGACATCATTATATTTATGGTTATTAAAATTGAATCATCTTTTATTGCTAAATTAAGGAGATTAGGAGTGGCAGTTTATGAATTTAAAGTGCATTTATATATTTTTCCACTTGGGTTAGTTTTGACTTGCTCAGGAATAAAACTATTTGTTGTCAATACATAGAGTTCATCAAAATTTCTGCCTGCAACTAAACATGCGAGAGGGTGTTGAGTAAAGTTAGCAGACTGAATAATTTTTGAATCTTCAATGAGTACTACTTTGTGATTGTTACATGCGACCCATAGACGACCTTTACTATCGAGGCTAATCCCATCTGGTGATTCACCGTCGTCAAATTGGTAGTAGATTTTTCTGTTCAAAAGCGAACCATCTGATGCATAATTAAACCGCGAAATTCTATCAGCATTTGATTCTGCAACATACAATAGTTGTTTGTCATCATCATAAGCAAACCCATTTGGACATAACATGTCGTGAGCAGCGTAATTTATTTCCATTTGATTGGAAACTTTGATAAGAGAGCAGCACTTTGGTGGTTCGTCGTTTAGGTAATTATTCCCCATACCACTTACATAGCAATCACCATTTGAGTGAATAAAAAGGTCATTATTAATTGATTGGTTGTATTGTTTTAGAGAGCAATAAAGTTGTTTATTATTGTTCTTGTCTATTTTAGTGATTAACTGTTCTAATGGTTGGACAATTAATAAAGAATCATCTGGTAGCCAGCCTAACCCTGCTATCGCAGAATTAAACTCATACTCTACTTTAATAACATTCTCTTTATTGATAGTGCAAACCTTGCCATCAAATACAGATGAAAACCATACTTTATCTTTATACCACCTAGGACACTCAGGGTAGATTAGATTATTAGCAACTTCTTCAAATATCATGACTATATCTTCTATATGTTGAGACTATAAATACTATATATCAAGTTAACTAACAAATCTAAAAATGGTAGTGGGATTTATTGCAATACACGAAAGATAAATACGTTTATAAGCTTCTTGAATATTACTTTTGATATTGTATTTATAGTAAAAATGTGTTTTGTAATTTTCTGACACTAATGAGTGATTAATTTAATCAATTAAGGATAAACTGGTTAATTAGTTGCAATATAGTGTTATATATTGAGTTAGTTTAGATAGAATATTAGTTATAAACAGGCTCGTTAATTTTTTCGACTATGGATTTAAGGATTTATTATATGAAGCGTAAATTGTTAGTGATGCTAGCGTTACTACTTGTTTACCCAGCGGCGTACGCAAAGACGTTTGTATTCTTCGGAGATAGTTTAACAGATACCGGAAACTACCCAGAACCGGAGAATGTTAGTTCACCTCAGTTGAAGAACTTTAATTTATACGTTCCAATCTCCAACCCAGTGCCGTCTACGCTTTATGGCCAAGAAGGCTATCCGAGCTCAGAATTCTTGCAAAAATCCATACCTCATCAGGGGCTGATAGATGGGGAGCCGAAAACTTTGTACAGTATTAACTGGCCATTATATCTAGTGTCTGATGAGGGCTTAGGACAATTGACATCATGGTATCAGTATATTACGAATGGTTCTTCGACGAACACTAGCCTGAATTATTCTTGGGCTAGTGCTATAGCTAGCGGGACCGCAGCTTGCTATCATGACGATGGGTCATTGTTTAAAGGGAGTTGTTCAGAATCAACCGTTCTTGAAAATCGTGTGAGGTATATTCAACACACAGTGGATAATAAACAATATGATAAGCTTCATGACTACCAATTTAATGACCTTCAAATACCTAACCTAGCAAAGCAAGTTGAATTTTATTACCAAGATACAAACCCAGCACAAAGAAAAGACGCAAACATATTTATCTATATTGGTGGCAACGATATAAGTAACTATTTAAAGTCAAAGATGATTCGCATGATTTTGGAACCTAGCAGCATGTTTGAAAAAGTGGTGAGTAGGAAGGTGAATGGCATTGCTAATAATATATTGAGCATTGTCGCTAAAATAAGAGTTCATATGCCAACTACGAAAATATATATAATGACTTTGCCCAATTTCACTGATTTGCATGCTGGGCATAGCTATAAAAACATTCCAATTATTGGTAGCAAGATAGTGAATATATTGCAATACGCTATAAATACTTACAATCAGGCACTTAAAACTAGATTTTCTGGTTTAAGTGATGTCAAAGTTATTGATAGCGGAGCATACATAAATAAGCTCGCAAGTTCTCCACTTTATACTGAGTCGGTTTCTAAAGGTAGTACCTGCCTAGAAGATCCTTCCGGTGCATATATAAGTCCTTTGCTAAACAATCGCAACTGCTTCTACGGGAAAGGTGACATGCAAAGCTACTTTAGCTGGAATAATGCCCACTATGTATCTAGCGTGAACAAAAAGTTGGCTCAATACGTTTTAGGTAACATGTAAATATGTATTAAGAAATGCCCCGTACATTATAGGTACGGGGATAGAAAAATAAAAAACGCTATGCCGTACACATAGCGTAATCACTTCAATTGACAACTGTTATCAGTTTTAACTTGAACCCTCTAGTACTCTAAGGTGGCGCTGTTCAGTAAGAAAATAACTGGTTATGTCATGTTCTACTCTATACATATCCAATCTAAACTCATCTAACATGTCTTCTGTACAGCAACTGCAATCTTTGAACTGTTCAAACTCTGAAACAAGTTTTTCAAGTTTTGTTTTTAAAGCGCTGTGGTTAACATTTTCGTTATCCATTTTTAGCCTCCCAACGTTGTCACTCTTGTGGTGATATTTGTTCCATAAATGAAATATAGACTAGTTTTATATAAACTGTATGCATATAAGACAAAAATTCTAGTGTGAAGCCAACATTTACTGTTAGTAAAGGATAAATCAGAATTTCGTCACAATTTTATGAGCAACTATTAGATCACCTATCTAACCAGTTACACCTAAGTTACTGTAGTATAGATGTCAATTTCATTTGGTTATTGCCTTCATTTGTACCGCTAACATTGGGCGCTTGTGTTGAAGTATATAGAGATAAAAGAATTAATCTTAGAGCAGATAGAGCAAGGAGAGTTATTCCCTAATCAGAAATTACCTTCTGAGAGGCTTCTATCAGATTCATTTGATACTACTCGAGTTACAATACGCGAAGCTTTGTCTGCTTTAGAAGCTGAAAGCAAGATTTATCGTGAAGATAGGAGAGGGTGGTTTGTCTCGCCGACACCCATCGTATATGATCCATCACAAGATTCAGGTTTTAACAGTATTGTTGATAACCAAAATAAGAAGCCAGCGACTAAACTAATAAGTGCTGAGATAAAGCTTGCTGACAAAAGGGCGGCCAGCCTTTTACAGCTCAAAGCGTTCACGAAAATCTATAAAATTTGTCGTATACGATATATTGATGGTAGGCCTGTGGCTTATTTTTTACATTATATACTTCCTACCGTGTTCCCAAATCTTCTTGATAAAGATTTAACGAGCTCGTTAGTGCAAATTTTTAAAAATGATTATGGTATTAACCGGGAGAAGTTAAAATATAGCATTTACGCTGGTAAAATAGAGAAAAGTATGGCGGCCGATCTACATGTAGTCGATGCTATGCCGATGATGATTATAGAGAAAACTAATTATTCTCATGAAGGTAAACCTTACGAATGCACAATTGAATATTGGCGTCATGATAGCATTAAGATTGAATCATCTAGTTAGTAAATAAATAATAACTTATTTCATAAATCTATAAACTTAATTTATCCAAAATTTCCTAGACATTTAACTTTATACCTTTACGATGTGAGCTAAGTGCCAGTATTAACGTCAGTTATGGTGTTTGTTTTATTTCTTTTTCTTATTAATTTACTTTACGAATATGAAATTTATATGTTTATCTAGGTGGCAAGGTTAACCCATGAAAAAGACAAGTAGAGTTATATTTTTTTCTAGCTTAGGTGGAGTACTAGAATTCTACGATTTTATTATTTATGCGCTTTTAGCCCATTATTTAAGTGAAAACTTCTTTCCAACCCATGACGCTAGATTATCATTGATTTTGACTTTAGCGACGTTTGCTATTGGTTATATAGTTCGACCATTAGGTGGAATATTCTTTGGCCATCAGGGTGATCGAAAGGGTAGAAAAAAACCGTTTACATTGACGGTAATGATGATGGCAGTTTCAACACTTTTAATCGGCTTTTTGCCTACTTATGAACATGTTGGTATCTGGGCGCCGTTATTATTGATAGCCTTACGAGTATTACAAGGCTTTTCTGTTGGTGGTGAAATACCGGGGGGAATTACTTATCTTTCCGAAATAGCACCGAAAAATAAGGCGTTAGTTTGTTCATTATTATTTTTCTGCCTAATTGGTGGAATTGTTCTAGGGTTATGTTCAAGTTTGTTACTCCATCACTATTTTACTCCTGAACAAATCATTCAATATGGTTGGAGGATTCCGTTTATTGCAGGCGGTATTTTGGGTATAATTAGTTTTGTTGTGAGACGTCAACTTATTGAATCACCACAATTTGAGCAAATGTTGGAAGAAAAAGAGACTATTGAAATTCAGCTCCCACTAAAGACTTTGATATCCAAATATCCTAAGCAGCTAATCGCAGGTTTTTTTATAACTGGGGCAGGGGCAAGCTCGATAATGATTTTTTTCCTGCTACTTCCAACATTTCTTGGCAAGATGCAGCACTATCCAATTAATTATGTATTAAATACCACGACTATCGGGTTATTGATTGGCTGTTTTCTTATTTTACTCTCCGGTTATTATCTAGATAGATTAAATTCGAAGTTAAAGTCTTGGTTTAGCGTATCTTGTTTATTAAGCATAATCACGGTTCTGTATGTCTATCATCTTTTCGACCAAAAAAGCTCAGACTTGCTAATCCCGATGTTGTTAAGCGCTGTTGTTATCGGCCTGTTATGGTCGTCTATACCTTCAATTTTAGCAATATTGTTCCCAACAGGAGTAAGGTACTCGGGGATTGGACTGGTATACAACATCGCTTTTGCCACAATAGGTGGTTTGGCTCCAGTAGTTTCTTTAAGCCTAATTGATTATACACATTCACTGATGGGGCCTGCGTACTATCAAGTTGTTGCTTCAGCACTTGGGCTTATTGGTTTGTTGGTTTTAAGAGGAAAAAAACTGGAATTGGTTTCTACTCAGTAAGTAAAAAAATAATGCCGGTTGTACCGGCATTAGAATTCTTTGTTTGCCTGATTTAAGACTTGTTTGTTTCTAGTTGACTAAAACCAGACATATCTTTAGTACTATTCTTAACTACAGGAGCGAGTTTAGTCCTTAGGCTTAACTTTAAGTTGCTAAGCGGTTGAATTTGAACTGTTGCGCTCTTAATGTTTACATCGAAAACATGGCCAACTTGCTTATGATTTTCACTGAGGAAATGTGTATGGAAGCCAGGTACTCCGATTCCATCCATAAACTTAGGTGATTGGAAAATAACTAACGTTCCCTTCGTATCCTTAAAGTTATAAACATTTTGGTTGGTTTTCATCCACGTCACGATCGGAGTATAAGGTGGCGTTTGATAATTTTCGCTTCTCGCTTCAACATTGTTAAAGGTACCGGTCACCTTTATCGCGTACATCATTTGGTCGTTAGTTTCTAGTGACTTAATTTCTTTTTGTAGTGCAGCAATACTTGTTACGTTCTGAACCGTAAAAGTCTTACTTCCTTTAAATTCGGTAGCGGTCATGTATGAAAGCCCTTCTTTAGCTTTCATTTCAGTGCCTTTTCCATGAGGGCCAGCGATATAGGCGTGTCCGTTTACCATGATTACTTCACCCAAGCCGACTCCAGCACCTAAACCAAAATCGTTGTTTTTTGCTACTTGTTTTACTGTTGTAACTTGACCCATTTGTCCATTAACTAAAGCGGAAGATGTACCGTATTGGTATTCTGTTCCTTGTGCGAACGCAAGTGAGCTTATAAATACGCTACCAATCGCTAATGTTGTGAGTGTCTTTTTCATAATCATTTATTGTTGTGTTGTTGTAAGAGCCACTAAACTAGCATTCTGGTTGCTTTTATTTATATAGTGGCTTTTGTAACATTAGATGCCAGTAATGATATTATTTGTTAAACAATCTGATTGATGATAATTAACACATTATTTGTATATGTTAGTAGCGTCATAAGACGCAATGTCCTTGATGTAATGCAAGTCTTTTAGGCGTCTCTGTTGGCATCTCTTTATAAACAAACCTTTTTCTTTTGACATGGTAGTGACTGTTTGGGTCAAAAAAGCACTCATACATTCGGTTTAATTCTTCTGTTCTATATAAATCCAGCGACTTTATAGATTCATTTACTGCTCTATCCAGTTTCTTTGTAGATATACGACTGGAGAATTGAGCATCATTTGCTAGAGTTCTTGAGTATTCTTTTAACTTCGTATCAAAAGTTAGCCAATCTTCATCCAGTACTTCATCACAAAAATTCATTTTGTAAGCTTCAGAGGCTAAAATAGGCAGGCATTCAGTCGTCAGTTGAGTTGCGCGCTTTTCACCAACACGGCGTGGTAGCGTATAGGTCCAATATTCCGATCCATAAAGTCCCATTGTTTTATAATGTGGGTTTAATACCACTCCGTCTCGGATTACTACTTTATCACAGGATAATGCCATCATTGCTCCACCTGCTCCTGCATTGTTTCTAATAGCCGCAACAGTCAATTTGCTCTCGCACTCGAGTATTTCCTTTACCAGATCATCGATAGCATTAATATTGAGCCAAGATTCCATTGCTGGATCTTTTGCTGACTCAATTACTTTCAGGTGGATACCATTACTCCAAAACTGTTTACCACCCATTAAAACGATCACGTTAACACTCGAGTTAAGCTTTAGGCTTAGAAAGGCTTCTTTCAATCTTTTGCATTGGTGTGTATCCATAGCACCGTTGTAGAAGTCAAAATATAGATACGCGACGTTATCCTCTATCTCTATAGAAATTTCGTCACTAACATTTTCTGTAGAGTAGTTTGGTAGGTTACAGAGACTAAATTTGTTCACGACTTCACTATTTACTTTAGACGAAACTGAAGCTGCTGGAAGCTTCAGTGACTTTTGCTCTGCATCAGGTTTTAATTTTAATTGCTTAACCCAAATTGCTCCATCTATGGTGGCTAAGCATATTGAGTCGTGATGAATAGCAATCAATTCACCTGGTTTACCTTTCAAATAGTTTTCTTCACTTGCTCCAAATCCATACATCTCACAATCAAATAGGTGTAATAAAACTCCGGGGCAACTATCAGACGACCGAAATTTATTCAAAACTTCTTCTGTGCTGTCGGTTATCCAGTTAATCTGGCGAATGGTCTGTGCCATCCTAGGTTTGAATTGTCCTTTTACATTTGCGCTTGTGTAGTCAAGTGGCCTGATATCTATATTTCCTTTCTTATAATTATCAACGACGTAAGCCACTAGCTTTGAAGCGGTTTGAATAACTTCCCTTCTATAAACACTAGATTTTGTTGAGTTACAGCGTAACTCAAAGTTGGATGTTGCCCATATATCTCCGCTGTCCATTTCCTCACATGCTTGTAATAATGTCACTCCCCATTCAGTCTGCTTTTCCTTCAAAGCCCAATCGATAGAAGAGGGGCCTCGATCACCTTCTATACCTGGATGAACTATTAAACAGGGGATTTGTGACCAGATTGCGTTTGGAATTCTCTTAGTTAGAAAAGGACAGATGATTAAATCAGGTTTAAAAGAATGAAATGCATCAATCATATGATCATCACTAATAGCTAGTTCTATTGAAACTGAGTGCTCGTCCAATAGGAGCTCTTTATAGATACGTTGAGTCATGCCATTAAAGGTGGTAGAGATTAAAAGTATTTTCATAGGGTGAAGCTTAATTCAGTTTTTGTTGTCGCACGCGAAGTAGGAGTTACTAGGAGCTATTAATACCATGGTCAATTCACTACGTTTATTGTTCTAAGTTAATATTTTATTCAAAATAAAACATAGCGCACTATAACTGAATATCTAGTGATTTAATATTTAATCAAATACACCCTATAAATCATCAAGTTATACAAATAACAAATGCTCGTTATTCGATCAGAAAATAGGGGTAGCTACTGTGTAAACTCACTTTTAAGTTAGCGTTTACCTTGAGAAAGCAACAACCTTGCGATGATGGAATTAGTAGCTGCATTTTTAACCCAATTAATATTCTAATAAAATCAATATGATAGGTGATTTTTTCCATTTACCGTAATATAATTATCATTATATTACGGTAAATACACTTTGAACTCACACTAGGTTAGTTACACTGTGACTTTTAAGTAAACATAAAATTATTAAGTAGATATGAGTAATAGACGTTCTCAGTTTGATTTAAATGAGTCACTTTATGGAAAGTTAGACGAAAGATGGAAAGGGCGTAAGTCAGCACTAGAAAGGTTTAAGATAAAATTGCCTGACATTCGCAATAGTATAGATCCGTCTTTACCAAATTGTGATGACATCCTTAGGCGATGGAAAAGATTCGATCGAGAAAGGCATGGGATATCTGCTAACTCTTTAAAAATGCTTAGTACCTGCATCCGTATATGGGACTCGTATTGTGCAAGCAATGGTGTGTATTCCATTCCAGTTAACACAGAGTTCTTCATGTCTTTTTTAATGGATAAAGTCTTTGAAGGTAAGTCCGTCAATACAATCAAACAGTATCATGCTCAGTTATGTTATTTTTTTGGTTTATTTGATGACATGACGCCACTGCATGGAAAAGAAGTCCGAGGCTTTTTAAAGTCTCTAATAAATGATGAAGCCGATATATCTGGTAAAATGATTCAACCAAAGCAGGCTTCTGCCTTTCGTAAAAAAGACTTTGATAGATTAAACCAAATCATTGATAGCAATAGCTTGAGGCAAAAGCGAGATTTAGCGCTAGTCGCTGTCGCCTACGCGACTATGCTGCGTGAAGGTGAGCTTGGAAAAATAAGAAAGAAGCATGTGAAAATACATTCAAACACCAAAGTTACAATATCTAGAGTTCGATCGAAAACTACTACTACGGTAAAACCTAAATTGGTTCAGGGTGAATTCGCGAACGTTTTTTTAAGCTTCTATCTGCCATTCTCTAAACACATTCATGATGAACATTTTATTTTTTCGCACATGTCTAAGAATGGAAAAGCACTGAACCCAACGGTTCCTTGTAGCGGTCGAGCGGTCGATTCATCGTTCCAACGATTATTTAAGTTGCTTCTGGAAGATGGCCATGAGTTCGCTTCCACTTGTGAACGTCCATGGTCAGGTCATTCCGGCAGAGTTGGGGGAGTTCAAGATGGATACTTGATTAAAAACCTATCTATCACTCAACTCATGCAATCGGGTGACTGGACATCAATTCAAATGCCTATGCGATACTTAAGAAATGTAGATACTGAGGATCTCGCTACAGTATCCTTGCAATTTTAACGTTACTGGATCCTGCTGTTAGTATAGATTTCACTGTACTCACTTGCTTTTATAGCAAGTGATTTAAGCCTATCACGCAGTTTTTTAGTGGTTTCACTACTCATGGCTGCATCATCTTTCAGCATTTGAGTATATTCAGACGAGAGTAAGTCAATATCCTCTAGAATATTTTTCATTGTTTCGTAGGTTTGGAGTCGTGACTGGTTAACATCTGCCTTCATTGTAATAGCCTTGTTATATTGACGTTGTATAGATAAGCATAGTCGTAAATGTAGATTTTCCCATGATTTATGAGAGCAATTTCAATATTTCATGTAAACTGATTGATTGTTTTCATATTTTTAAAAACTTAGTTTCCATAGTGAACTTGATCACAAAATGAGAGTCAAAAAAGCTTTGTGGTATTTTGTTTACCCCCTTTTAACCTTAAATCGCTCAGGTATTTAGTATGTTTTCATTTGCCAACATGGCTGATTTGTTCTCACTGATACTCACCGTTGCTACCCTAGTTACTGGTATTATTTTTTGCTTAGATAAATTTGTTTGGGAGAAAAAACGCCTCAGCATTGAGGAAGGCGATTCAGAAACTGAACGAGCTTCTGTTTCTTCTTGGGTGACACAATCACGCTCTTTGTTTCCTGTTCTACTAGTGGTTTTTGTACTGAGATCATTTATTGTCGAGCCATTTCAAATACCTAGCGGCTCAATGGAGCCAACGCTAGTCCCTGGTGACTTCATTTTGGTAGAAAAGTTTGCGTATGGCTTGAGAGATCCTATATTCCACGAAACTTGGATTCACACAAGTGAACCGAAACGTGGCGATATTGCAGTGTTTATTGACCCTCAGAACCCTAAAATTGATTTAATAAAACGAATTGTTGGTTTACCCGGAGACACAATCATCTATCGGAACAAAACTTTATATATTAAGCCTGCTTGCAAAAGTGGTAACAGCTGCAAACCAGCATACAAAGTCCCGAAAAGTTATATTGGGCCAACGAAGTTTACCGAATTAGGTACCAACCTAGATAAATACAAAGAACATTTAGGAAAAGTAACCCATATGATTCTTCGTGATCCTCTTCTTCCAGAGCAATATTTGAGTTATTTCCAGCAAAATGGTACAGAAATTGGTGAGTGGGTTGTGCCGAAAGGTCACTATTTTGCGATGGGCGACAATCGAGACAACAGTGATGACAGTCGTTATTGGGGGTTCATACCAGAGCGCAACCTTGTTGGAAAAGCCACATTTATCTGGATGAGTTTTACTTTTAATCACAAACCAGATTCGTGGGAACCTCATTGGTTACCAACAGGTGTTAAGCTCAACCGTATTGGGGCTATCTAGCGGTATGTCCACTTTCAACTAAAACACAAAACTTATTACACAACAATTCAAAATTGTTATTGGGGTAGCCATATTTATGTATGGTTACCCCATTTTTTATTTTCAAAACCATAGGTTACAAAAATAATATTAATTATATTTAAGTATAAGTATTCATATATTTTTGTGACTCTAATCTTATAGTTTATTAAATTCTGCGATCAATAAGACTTTTGTCTTATAACGTCTACACTTACTACTAATTAAATGCTCATTAAATAAAGATGTTTTTGCAGCGTTGGTTTTGTATGTTCACTAACTAATTCCCAACAAGGAGGTATATCCGATGAAGAAGATACTATTTGGTCTAGTTTTTTCTTTCGGGATTTCCCTACCCGCATTTTCGGCACCAGAACTTGGTACTCCCAGCCGTGATGACATTGAATGGCATGACGATGAAGAAGCTTCTCCCGAACTAATATTGCTCGGTAAGACTTTATTCTTTGATAAAAGGCTTGTACCTAATGCCCAACAGTCTTGCGGAAGCTGCCATGATCCCAATATGGGCTTTTCTGATGGTCTTGCAAAAGACTTAAAAGGGCACAGCAAATGGGGTAAAGCAAAACGAAACTCTCCTATGGTAAATAACCTACAGTGGGAACCGATAATTCACTGGGATGGAAGAACACCAAATGAAAGCTGCTTCACCCCAAAAGATACTAATGAAGAAGTATGTCTCTTACCGTTAGAAGCTCAGGCATATAAATCAATGCGAAAGCGCAAAGTCTATGATCACTTTATGCCGAAAGTTAAAGCCAGCGCTGGCTATCAAAAACTTTTTAAAGAAGCCTACCCACCAAACGGTGAAATTACCCACGCTAATATGGCTATCGCAATAGGTGCATTTGAGCGTAGTTTGTTATCGAATGATTCGGCATTTGACCGTTATTTAGCGGGTAACAAGCAAGCATTGAGTGAAGAGGCTATACGTGGACTAGAGATCTTCAAAAACAAAGGTAATTGTATCGATTGCCACAATGGTCCGAATCTAACAGACGGTGGATTCCATACATTAGGTATTACAGGTGACCGTGGACGTGCAAAAATCATGGAAAAAGCCAAGGATAAAGACTTTAAAGATTTTGAAGGTGCATTTAGAACTCCTGGCTTGAGAAATGTCGCATTAACCGCTCCATATATGCATGACGGCAGCTTAGGTTCACTTGAAGAAGTAGTGCAATACTACAATGTCGGCGGCGGTGAGCATCCAAATAAAAGTAACTTGGTTAAACCTCTCAATTTAACCGACCAAGAAGTATGGGATCTCGTCGCATTCCTATACTCACTTACAGACCCAATTGAAATGGACTATCCAGTTATTCCTAAATAATAACTGATACTTAACTACCTGTAGCCTGACATACTATGCAGGCTACAGGTTTAATACTGGAGATATTTGGATGAAAGACCAATCGCTTTCTTACCGTCATACTTTTTTTAAAGCAAGTCTATTGCTTTCATTAACCATACCTATAACAGCTTTCGCCGACACTATTACTGGAAAAATGGAGTTCAAAAGTAAGCCGCCACGTGCAGCCGTTATTTACGTACCGGGTAATGGATCAGCAATGAAACCGGGGATTGTAGATCAAGTAAACCAACAATTTAAGCCACAAGTTATAGTTGTTAAACCCGGAGAAGCTATTACTTTTAAAAACTCGGATACAGTTGACCACAATATATACGCTAACGATCGTAAAACAAATGTACAGTTCGATGTCGGTCTAATGCCACCTGGAGATAGCAAAACTATTCCTCAAGAATGGCCAGTTGACACCATTACAAACGTTAGCTGCAAAATTCACCCTAAAATGCGTGGTTACATTGCCAATATTTCCGCTGTTTCAGTACAAGAATTCGAATTTGATCGGTCGCAGAAAATCTTTGAAGTGAAATTAGAAAATGTGCCTTCTGGAGCAACAGAGGTAAAACTACTTTTGCCTAAATACGATGAGGTTATTGTAACTATCGGAGCAGGAGAAAGTAAACAAGCGGAAATCAAAAAGAGCGGCAAGGTGAGAGGTACTCTTTCATTAAGCCGAAATTAGACGAGGAACTCGAATGGATATGATCAAAACAAGAATAAGGAAGCTATTTGTCTTTGCTATCGGAGTTAGTGTTAGCTCATCCATATTCGGCGTTGAACAGTCAAAGGCTGAGGGTAACCCATTCGATGTGATGCCGTTTGTACTACCACAAGAGCTTAAAGAGGAGTTAAAAAACTACCGCAGCACTTGGCGACGATTAACCGGATTTGAGCTTTCTGGGTTACATTGGCAACAATTTGTCGTGGTTTATACCAAGTTAGGTGCTGAAGAATACAAAACTAACTTTTTAGAATATATCAGAGTTTATGAAGATGAAGATGATGAAGAGCCACCTGCATTTGAGAACTACCCAGTGGGAACGATCTTTGTTAAAGAGAATTTCGTAGCCGCAGATGGAAGACCCGGCCCAGCTATATCTCTAACAATAATGAAAAAGCATCCGAAAGGTTATGACTCAGCCAACGGTGACTGGGAGTATATTCAAACTGCGGTCAATGGCGCCTATATGGCAGGTGGAAAGTTAGGCCGAGAAACAACAAAAAGTTGTGCTGATTGCCACAACAATGTGGCTGAGAGGAATCATATATTTGCTACCTTTTACTCTAAACCATAATAACAACTAGATTTAATAACCTAGGCTTGCATAGGTGAGTATTGTATGGAAATGCCAACTTGGACTTCAAGTATCAAATTTAAGATTAGGTTAGGCTTATTGGCTATCGCTATTCTTATCGGGTTAATACTTTCTATTGTATACATTAATCTTAGTAAGATTAGTGATTTATCTAAACAAAATACAGAAGTAATATTACCAAAAGCTGCCGTTGCAAATGATCTCAGCTTAGCGATAAAAACTAATATGGAGTATTTGGGTTACTTCCTAATCGGACATTCTGAAAGTGATCTAAACAAATACTACGAAAACAAAAAGATGCTAAAGGAGATACAGCAAAAAGCTATTTCACTGTTTGAGCAAGAAAGTAGTTCAAATGATGGAGGGTCAATGCTTTCTATTAGCCATGATTTAAAAGCGTTAGAAGCAATGGAAGAACAGCTTCTTCATTATAGTGAAGACATTACTCAAAACCAGCAATCCATGGCAATCCTAGAGAAGGAAATTTTGCCGTTGGAAATTTCGATCATAAACCTTGGTCAACTTCTAGCAAGTGGTGAAATATCAGATGACGGTATGGCAAGCGAAACACTTTCGACGTTTTCAACGCAATTAGTACAATTTTCTAGTGCTCTACGAACTTATCTGGCATTTCGTAATGATAAAACCAAACAGGACTTCTTACTTTTTAAATCAAGCCTTCAAACCAACTATCAAAATATCGAGCAAACTATAGACAACCTGAATGACGATCAACTAGAGATTTTCGAAGAAATTCAAGAACTATTTGTACCTTACATGGAAACTGCAAACCAAGTTGTTAATCTTCATTCAAGCGATAAGTGGAGAAATGACGCTTACTTGCTCCGTACTGAAATGTCCCCTTTAATCAGTAAAATAAATACCGTTCTAAGGCAAGAACAGCAAAGCGCTGATGAACTTGCACGACAAAACACTCACAAAATTTCGCACTCAATAAGTCAGATGATTACAACATTGCTCGGCGCAGCTGGGATTTTAGCTCTGATTATTTTAGCCATTTCAAAAGTATTTGATAAACAAATTATTGCTCCAATCGTGAAACTAAATATGATTGTTGGACAACTTTCAGATAAAGAAGCGGAAGGTGACTTAACGGTTCGTATTAATAGCGATAGAAAAGATGAAATTGGAAACTTAGCTAATTCTTTCGATCGGTTTATTGATAAATTACAAGGCAACATAAGAGTATTGCTTAACATCGCTCCAGTATTAGGAAAACAAGGAGAATACCTACAAAGTTCGTCAAGTGATATAGAAGACTCTATTGAACACCAAATGCAGATATTCACGGAGACAAATAACGTTATAGAGCTAATGAACAACATTATGTCGAATTTGAATAACATAGCTGAGCAGTTAAACCAAGCTGCTAAAGAAGGGCAGGAGCAGTCACAAAACGCTGTTAGTGTTATTGAAAAAAGTTCAAGTAGTATCGTTACACTAGATGAACATATGAAGAATACAACTCAGTCAATTAACGAGTTTGCAGAAACGAGTAGAGGAGTTGCTTCTGTTGTCGATACTATCACCTCAATCGCAGAACAAACCAACTTACTCGCATTAAACGCTGCCATTGAAGCTGCAAGAGCCGGAGAGCAAGGCAGAGGGTTTGCAGTCGTTGCGGATGAAGTACGTTCTTTAGCCAACAGAACGATGGATTCAACAAACGAAATCCAAGCGCAAAATGATGAATTGAATCAAAAATCTAGTAAGTCAATTAAAGAAATAGGCGCATCCAATGAGCTTACTTCCACAATGATGTCTCATTATGATGAAATGCAAAGTAGTGTTAACTTTATCAAAGATCAAATTCATGAATTCTTTCAGTTCAGCGAGACTATTGTTGACGTTGTCCACAAGCAGAATGACCTGTCGGAAACGATGATGAAACATTTACATAGCTTGGGGACCCAAAACAAAGAGACCGCTGAAAACGTAATAGGATTAAGCGATGTAAATCATGAAATTCAGGACATTATATCTAATCTAAATGACGTGGCTCAACAGTTTAAAGTTTAGTAATTGAACCAACTTTCTGGAAGAAGGAGCCTAGTCATTTAACACTCTACCAATATGGTTTACCGCCTCGTTGTGCCCACTCATCAGAGCTTCGGATTCTTCAGTAAAAATATATAGCTGTTCGTCTTTTTCAAGGTCTTCCGTATATTGTTTGCTGGTACCTTGCTCATCAACTGGAACTGTAAAAGAGTAACTGACACTGAATCCATTCCATTCGCGAGAATATTTTGCATAAACCTTATAGTTAATTCCTTTGTGTGTACCAGATTCTTCCGAGGTCATATGTTTGTAAGCTCATGTTTTGTTTTATGTTCTTTTATTACATTAGCCAACTATTTTGATAAAGCGAATATTAATTACCATTCCGTGATGAAAGGCTTATCGACTCAGAGGCTTGATTAAGAGCCGACCACATAATTATCTGAATAATTCATTCTATAACTGATTGATTAATAAATAGAATGAAGCATGAATTTGATTGACACGTAGCATTTATTTCGCTTTATTTGTGCAATGAAATAGAAGTAGATACTTTGAAACTTTAAGGAAGAAAATATGCTACAAAACACTACTCGGATTTTCCCTGTACTCGCTGTTTTGGGATCACTCTTTGCTTATCTATTCCCACAGCTATTAACTGAGTATAGCAGCTGGATCGTTCCGTTATTGGTGATTATTATGCTTTCAATGGGCTTAACTCTGAAATTTCAAGATTTTCAACGAGCATTTGAGCAAAAAGCTGCCGTATTATTAGGGCTAATATTGCAGTACACAGTCATGCCTATTGGCGCGTTAATTGTCAGTTTACTACTAGGTTTAGATAAGAGCTTAATGCTTGGTATGATATTAGTGGGTAGCGTCGCAGGAGGAACAGCGTCTAACGTCATGAATTACTTAGCGAAAGGAGACGTAGCGCTTTCTATCACTATGACTGCAATATCAACAATGATCGGTGTTATTCTCACTCCCTTACTAACCGAGGTGTTGGTCGGGGCAAGCATCAATATTCCAGTCATTGCAATGTTGTATAGCTTGTTAAAAATCGTACTTGTACCTGTAATTATAGGTTTGCTCTGCAACCATTTTTTCAATAACGCTGTAGCGAGTATCTCAAAGGGGTTACCAGTTGTATCAATGATTGCAATCGTAATGGCTATCATGATTATCGTAGCTTTAAATGCCCACCAGCTAAACAACGTTAGTCCAATTATTTTTATTGCGGTCGTTTTACATAACGGGATTGGTCTAACGTTAGGTTATTTTGTAAGTCGCTTACTGGGCTTTAGTCATAAAGTAGGTAAAACAATATCTTTAGAAGTAGGGTTACAAAACTCAGGTTTAGCTGCTGCACTTAGTATTAAGTTCTTTAGCCCACTATCTGCGGTGCCCGCCGCTATATTTTCTATTTGGCACAACATTTCTGGCTCGGTTTTAGCGGGGTTTTGGTCAAAAGAAGAACGAAATGGAGACAGCTTGGATTCTGATTCTAAAGTAATATAGGTAAAGGGGGGATATGGCCCGTCACACGGGCCATACTTTTAAACTGTAGCTTCAGTGACTGCTTCGTAAGAATGCTCTTGGGCAAGCCTAAGCACTTCTTCTTTACTTTCGGCGATCAAAGGTTGGTTTGAATCGTCCATAAGTGTATATGGTAAAGCATCTTGTCCTATCTGCACTTTCACACCAAACCCAGCAGGTTTTTTCGATTGATATAGTGCTGCGTAGCACTTAACACCTTTATATTCCATCGAGTGCTTCATACCAGATATTGGTTCAAACTTAGCCATAACGTCATCCTTATATGTAATTAAGTTCCTATCCAATCTATAAGATCCTCGATAAAATTACAAACGTCATAGCTCTGGATTGAGGTTTGGCGATAAGGTATAAGTTGCAAACAAAACGATTCTATATTGGCAATTAATTTTAGCTATTCTAGTTCTTAACGCTTCTGATACCCGGTGTCTAGGTTGAAATAGCCACCTGTGACAAGCTTTCACTCAGTCGTTCTAAATTACGTCTAAATCTTGTTTCTATATAGCAATCAGATAAAACAAATTCACTTTCTGAGCTTTCTACTGTAGGAAGTAAAAATGGGATCATTATACAACTAAACCAGTGTGAGTATTTATCGTTACAGTTTAGTGGTTTACGAATGACTCCAGTTTGTATCATTTTGATGATAGCTGTATTGTGCAATGACTTATTTATGTTTCCTATGTACTTTATTAACAACAACCTGCGAAAGTCTGAGTTAGGTAAACTCAGCGTTTCCACTATAAAGTTAGGTATAAGGGGAGCACGCATTAGTAGCTTCAATAAGTCTTCAATCAGATACATTTTCTGCTTTAGTGAAACACCACGAATAGACTTACTAAGTACCTCATAGACTGGCACTACATAGTCTTCTATTACAGCCTCAAACAATCCTTCTTTGTTCCCAAAATAATATCTTATCAGAGAACTACTGTATCCAGCTTTGCGCGATAATAGGCGAGTTGAAACCTTGTCATAAGAGAGTCTAGTAAATAACTTTACAGCACTTTCAATAAATGCTTTACGTACAATGACTCCATTGCTATTAACAGGGCGGCCGACTTTATTCTTATAGTTTGGCATTTAAAACCTTCATATTATTTCTTTAATACTGCAATCAAAATATACGTAATTAATCAGTATGTAAGCTATTTGTAGTTGTTAGCTTTACAATAATTTAGCGGGATGTAGATATATATACCTATGCTGATATAAAGGTGTTCAATATTTGATAACTTAGCCTATTTGTTCTGTAGGCGAGTTACTAGTTTATATGTAATCTATATAATACTTTATATTGGGGTGGATTAATTCAATAACAGATAGAAATGGAAGTTATTATGACACTATGGTTCTGAAACTACGGTGCAGTATTTGTTATTTCACCCGTTCTAGAATTGTACCAAAGTACATATTCAGCGCGATTTGGATTCCTATTATAGCCGCTATGGGTGTATATATAATAACAAACAGCTTGTGCTGTTATAGTGTCGCCTTCCTTAGTCGTAAATGTAAGATTTTGTCTACGTGTGACAAAATCGTAACCGTCATAGTTATTGCGGTTTGTAGTAAGCTGAAATTGAGTTGTCATAATAGCTTCCCAAATCGCTATGCAGCCATTATTACCTCTTCCGATGTTATAAGGTGCCCCCATAGGATTGTTTTTGTCTGTACCTAAAGGATAACCTTCATCATTCATATCAAGTTGGGCATTTCCATCAGCATCTAAGCCATAGCCTGGGAGGTCGTTTATCTCGGAGCTTGCACGACCATTGACAGCCCATTGGGCATGAGCAAAGTTGATTGCATCTTGAAATTGACTTTTTACTCCATCCAACTTAGCCAACCTACTTTCATCGGTAAAACTAACAAATTTAGGAATTACTAAGACACTCAACACTCCCACAACTGCAATTGCTGCGACTAGCTCAATTAAAGTAAAGCCATTTTTCTTCACTACAACAAACCCTTCGCGCACAATAGTTGATACCTGTATGGAAATAATAGTGTACAAATACTTTGTCAAATACACTTAGAATGTAGGGTTATTTGATATTTTGATCGTTGTCGATGTTGTTTAGTTCTAACAACGTACTAGCTTATCTTCTGGACTTTTAAGCTCAGCACTAGAAAGAAATAAAATATACCAATAGTTCATAGAGTTAAAAGCTATCAACAAATAACTTTATTAAAGCATAAAAGAAGTTTGCATTGTTGCAATCAAAACTTGTCCTTTTTCATATAAACACTTTTTAGTTTTTTAGTTCAATGTCCGAATCTTACATCACTTTTACTATTCGTATTTTCATGTGGGAAACAACACCACTACCTGCCAATAAATGTGCTGGTTGAGCACGAAAGAAAAAAAGTTGGCCCGTATATAGGTGAGACATTGACGGGCCAAGGTTGCAACAGCAATCCATAAAACAGGAACAGTAGGTAAGTATTTACCCATAAACCAACCACATCATATGCGAAATCTTCTTATCAAGCTGCTAGATAAATCTGCTTTTGCAGTTAGGCTAACAACAACCACACGTCACGTAACTGCCCGCAGTTGTAATACTTGTTCTTTATGAGTTATAGGTTTGGCATAGAGCCCCAACTGGAAAATTTATACGCATCTGATAGACAAAATGAACCAGAATCGATGGATAAATTTATATGCTGAATTACTATATAAGCGAAGACGATCTAATCACCTCAATGTGGAACCTTTTGAGTCAAAGTCATCAAGTAAAGTGATAAGTATATTGTTTTGTTAAAGGATTACTATGCCAAGAAATGTTTGTGAGATTTGTAACACCGAGTTTTGTAACAGCGTACAGTGCAAAATGCTAATTAAGCAGAAATCAATAATGAGCTCATTTAGCTATCATGCTCACTTTGGCAAGGTTGAGAGTGACATACGCAAGAAACAGGAAAAAATTGAGCAAGAAAAAATAGCTTTTAAGGAAGAGAAAGTACGAGAGTATAACGAAATACGTAAAGGTATCTTTGAAGACGCGTTGTCTCAAGTTAATGGAGCATCAACCGATGATACTAGCTTAATAAACATTCCCATCGGTTTATCAGGAATGTCTTCTATTGAGGATGACTTAAACTCTAGCTACGTCTCTCATTTGAAAGAAATTATCGACATCGCGTTTTCTAAAAGCACCTTAGAGGTAATTACAGAATCAACAGAAGAAAGCTTATCAGACTTAAGTGAAGAACAAGACTGGTTACAACACATATCGGGGAAAATCTGTGCGACTTGTAAAGGTGGCTGTTGCCGTAGTGGTTCACACAAAGCTTATTTGGATGAAGATACTATAAATCGAATAAGAATGCGCTTTAAAATGATCACCAAAAAAGAATTATTGGACGCTTATATTTCTCATATTGGAGTCGAACATATTGAAGGGGCATGTATAAATCAAACCGATTTTGGCTGCTCACTCCCGAGGGAGTTACGCTCAGACACGTGCAATGAATACTATTGTCCTTCTCTCAAGGAGTACATTCGTCAACCTACGAAAAAAGTCGTGGTGATTCAAAATGACTGTTCTCCATTAGGCCTCAATAATATAGGTTCAATAGAAATTATTGATGTTGTTTTTATTGATGAACATACGTCAACAGCTCTCGAGCAAAGAAGGTAAAAAACTTAATTATTGCGGTCCTCGTGAATGCACCTTGAGCTCATTAGAACGAAAACTGTTGACATAAACAATCGAAACTGACACTTTACAGAGATGCGTACTAAATCTAACTTTCAACGAATTATTATCATCATTTCTTTAGGAGTGGTGGGATAGTTAGCGCAACTAAGTTTTTTAAACCCGCCTAAGAGGCGGGTTTTTTTATGCCTTCACCTCTTAGGGGACCACTTTGATTTTTAATAGGATGTACGAATGGTCAATCTAACATTACTAAGCGTTTTTATACCTACTTTCTTTTTCGTTTCTATCACACCAGGCATGTGCATGACCCTAGCGCTAAGCCTAGGTATGAGTATTGGCTATAAACGCACTTTGTGGATGATGTTGGGCGAGGTCATTGGAGTTGCTGTCGTGTCCATTGCAGCCGTGCTCGGTATCGCGACCCTCATGCTCAACTATCCGTGGATATTTGTTGCTTTTAAAACTCTAGGAGCGGCGTACCTATTTTATCTTGGAATTCAAATGTGGCTTTCCCGTGGCAAATTAGCCTTGAGCCAAGAACTAACAGAAATAAACACTGGTGGAGACTGGGAGCTTATGGTTCAGGGTTTTGTGACCGCAATTGCTAACCCGAAAGGATGGGCATTTATGGTTTCACTGTTACCTCCATTTATCGAAACAGATAAGCCATTAAGTACACAACTTATCGTTCTAGTAGGAATCATCATGATATCTGAGTTCGTGAGCATGACTTTGTACGCTACGGGTGGTAAGGGGTTAAAACGCTGCCTAGGACAAGCCAAAAACGTACGTGTACTCAATAGGATATCAGGAACACTTATGATGGGTGTTGGGATTTGGTTGCTGTTCAGCTAACCACATTCGTATAGCTAACAGTTAATAGGGGATACGAAACGTATTCCCTTCTTAGGCTATATGATATTCATAAATTCCCAAATTTGTAAAATACTTCCTATCTCGCAGCTATAACCATTCAACGTATCAATTACACTGAGCAATCACTTCATGCCCTTGAAGCCGATATCGACTATAAATGGCTGCCATAGCACCAGTATTCAGCATCTCTTTAAGGCCTTTGTTTATTCCCTTAACTATATGTTGTTTTTGAGGGTGAATTCTCATCATCACATCAATTTCACCAACACAGTTGCCAATTTCAAAGCTTCTATATTCTGGGTGCTCTAACTTTTCATATTGTAATTTGCGCAGATCGATAAGAACTTGATTAAACCTTCCTGCGAGAAGTTGCAATAACAGCAATGACTCTGTTGTATTGTCGCGTCGAGTAACAACACCATTTTTAAATGATTCCTCGAAATACGGATATACATAACCCCTTACTGTACCTACAGCTTGTCCTTTCAAATTCTCTGGTGAATTGACCGATACCTTTTTGCCATTGCGAAAAACTATGACATCCCTTGCCTTATCAAATGGGATGGAATAAATACCTTTGACCTTAACATTCAATCGCCAATTTGGGTTGACTGATGCCTCGACATCTATTTCTCCTTCATCAAACAAAAAAATAGCCCTAGCAGGAGGCACATACTTAAATACATACTTATCGCCAGTTATCTTCTCAAGCTCACTGAAAATGTCCTTGATTACCCCTTTATTCTCACTTGCTGAAAAGAAGTAGGGCTCATTCGGTGGGGAGTACGCAGCTACTATGATAGTTTCCGAGTATGCATATAAGCTAAACAATGAAAGTAAAAAGCATAAACCTAATTTGACGTCGTTAATTAGACGTGCCATAAAAAATTCCCAGATCCTGAACATACAGCTCCACAACTAAAGCGTAGGCACACGATGGAAACTCTTCAACATTACGCTATGGCCCCATTTGTTATAAATAGGGCCTGAGAAAAATTATTTTATCAATGATATGTAACCATGCATTCCCATGTATAAACCGACACTGCCAATAAGTACACCGGATAGGTAAGGGGCTCGGCGAGCAATATGATTTAAGCCACTCCATTTTGAAGTTGCTTTTCGTACACCAATCGCTGCTATTACACCAACTGAAACCAAGGTAAGCGCCAAGCCAATGCTAAATGAAACGACGAGTGTTGCACCAAGTGTCATTGCTTTGAGCTGCAAGCAAATAAGCAGAACAGTGACTGCAGCAGGGCAGGGGATTAAACCACCTGTTAAACCAAAGAGTAATATTTGACCATTGGTTACGTCCCTATTTTTAAACCGATTCTCAATATCAGTAGCGTGCGCTCGTTCATGAGCATCTTGATATTCTTTATCTTCTAGGTTTTGTTTAACATCAGGGTTGAAGTGTACGTCAAAGTCATGAGTATGGTCATGGTGTCCAATTATTAATTTGGCCGATATTCCACCGAATGACTCAGCGCAAGAGGCTGTTTCTATGTACCCCTCACGACTAACAAAGTGCATAGTTTGCGGTGATTGAACACTACCACTAGGAAGTTGAAGTTTAACATGCTCAGCATGTAAAGGTTTACCATGTAACGTTTTTAACCGAAAACGACTATGTTGACCTTCGTTAACGATAGATAAAGAGACATGTCCATGCCCGGTATCGACAACTTGAGTTGTCCACTCTTCGTTATGATTTTGCGCTTTGCGCCATGCACGTTCGTCACTCCATGTTCTCCAAATCATCCATATGCCTGTTGAAACTATGATGATTCCAGAAATCAGCTGCATCCATGGCTCGGCGGCTTCTGCAGTAAATTGTTGACTGATATACATGCCACCAAAAGCGACCAACCATACGATAGCGGTATGAGAAATCGTTGCTGCGACACCCAACATAACTGCCTGACGAACTGTGCCTTTTACTGCAATAATGAAGGCAGCCATCATTGTTTTTGAATGTCCAGGCTCTAATCCATGTAAAGCCCCAAGCAAAATAGCACTTGGGATAAAAAACCATCCATGCCCTTGTTGTAATAGCGCGACAAAATTCATTGTTGTTCTCTTGTAATCATTTTAAACTCCACAAACTATACTCCCCCCTAGTATATAATACTACCCCCCAGTATAACTAAAGTGCTACATTAACAGTAGAGTTACGCCTGCCACCAACAAAAGAAGATTCGCTATGTCACACACCATAAGAGATCAGAAAAAACTCAAGGCTCGAGCAAGCAAAATACAAGGTCAGGTTAACGGACTAAAAAAAATGCTCGATGAAGAGCATGAGTGCCAAGATGTTTTACAACAAATTGCTGCCATTAGAGGAGCCGTGAATGGCTTAATGCGAGAAGTGATTAAAGGCCATTTACTTGAACATATTGTACTTGAAGAAGATACCAATCAACGTGAAGCTGATATGGAAGTTGTACTTAAGGTTTTAGACTCTTACATTAAATAGCTCAATTATTGGCTGTCATATTTTCCTTAGCTTTGATCGAAACTGCATACCAAACTAAACTTTAACTTATACCCTAACGAGGTAAAGTTTAGTGAAATGTGTTCGTACTATATTACTTGTTAGCATTGTTTTGCCTTCAATCTGCTTAGCCAAACTACCTGAGAAAGTTGTGCTAGCGAGTCCTGCTAATTTCCTACCGGTGACAATAGGCAAAAACATTCTAACTATCGCTTATGGGAAGCTTGGTATAAACGTTGAGTTTGTTGAATTACCTGCTAAACGAGCACTAGTACAAGCGAATGACGGAAAACTCGATGGTGAAGTGAATCGTGTCTGGGCAATAAAAGAAAACTTTCCAAACCTAGTTAGGGTCCCAACACCCATCAATTATATTGAACAAGTACTCTATGCGACTAAAAAAATAGTTATCAACTCTTGCGAAGACCTGTCTAGCTATAGTGTCGGTTTTCGGCGTGGGGTAAAACATGCGGAAAAATGCAGTGCATTTGCCCGCCGGGTTAATGTTTTCAACAAACCCGAGCATATGATGCATGTTCTCAACGAAGGCCGAATAAACTTTGTCATTGATTCTAGGTTGAATGGCATTTTATACGAGAACAACATACTTTATCCTAAAGTTATGCTCATTGAGCCCCCCTTAAAGCGCATTCAACTTTACCACTACCTTCATAAGTCAAATTCCAATTTAGTCAGTGAGCTTGATAGAGTTATACAATTAATGGTGGAGTCAGGAGAACTGGAAACTATAAGAAAACAGACGATTCTTAAGCACATAAATAACAACCAATAACACAGAAATATAACTACTACTGACAGCTCAAGTCATTGTCACTTACTAGATTATGGTTTTTATTTACTACCAGTAGGGTAATCGCTGCTTTCTGATCCGTTGGGCCTTAAATACGAATTAGAAACGAGATTATTAAAACTATAAAGTATCGCAGTAGGGGACCCAACAGGAATGTCTATAATACCACACAGAATGTGTTCAGCTCGGTCGTAAGTATCAGAGTAGGGAGTTTGGAATCAGTAAACCTTGGCAGGGTGTTATTGTACAACGCATACTGCCTAAAGCAGCTTAGGACCGTAATTTACGCGTCGTGGCTAGATTTTTGAGTGATATCAATGGAGTGTTTCAATATAAAAATAAAGTCGTTTAATTCCGGTGAGCTATAAGTTTATGCATTTTTGAACTATAAAATTACATGCATAATGGCGTGATATTAACGTATTCATTCTAAGTTAGTTGTAAAGAGGTTCGCTGCGATGCCAAAGACAATGAGATTAAAATCTTACAATATAGAAAAGTCGAGTAATGAATCTCTATTTTTTGAAAGTGTCATACATAGAAATGATGGCCAATACGTAGATCTATCACCTACGTATTTTAAAAGATTCGGTAATTGTGAGAATATCACTCAAAATATGGTAAAACACAGCCTAACAAACAAAAATTACAAAACCTCTAGCTCCAAGTACCTAAAAAACCATCCTAATTTTACGCTTCCAGACAACATAAAGTTTGCAGTCCCGAGGTTGTTTAACAATATATGGTCTCAAGCAGTTAACATGCTGTGCTCGTGCTGTAGCTCTTATTGTAGAGAGAAATATAAGAAAAAGTTCGTTAGTAGCCCACCTAAAAGTACGTATGAGGAAGCGCAAGAGATCATGAAAACTTGTGGTCTTAGTAAAACACACAATGTTCATCAAGTCAGGTCCACAAGAGCTGATACAATCAAGTATCCCACGTTAAACTCAAATGAAATGAATAATACTAAGCTACTGTCGTCGCTAAAATCAACCTGGGAACATAATGGTGGCTATCCTTTTGACATGGCTCCGGGCGGTTCAGTTTTTTACCTTCAAGGAAAGCTTAAACAGTCAGGCAAATTATATTGTTGCTTACGTACGTTATTTTGTTGTTGTTCACCACACAAGTTGTTTGAAGTGTATCACGCGTTTTGTATAGTAAAAGATAGCGATGGCTTTCTTACCATAATAGATGGCTATAGCCAAGAATATGCTCGTATGGCATTTACAGATCCTAGCAAATATTTAGACTTATATATGGGAGAGTTCACCGGAGCGGTTATATACGAGAAGCCGCACGTCAAAATACCAATGGGCAAGTCGAATAAGCTAACGATTTCAGGTCGAACCGTAACGACAGTTTCACAGAATAACGAAAACCAAAAATCAACTAACAGCACAAACATGCGCAATCGAAATCGAAATTCGTTACTTACGGACGAATAACTAAACGTTCGTGCGAAGAATGTAATTGTCGAACTATCCTCGTAATGTTAAGAAACCCGCAACAGCGGCACCAATCAACCAAGGTGCTAGGTCAGTTTTGTTCTCGTCTTGGCTGTCTTCAGAGGGTAGATAGACAGAGGGTTTAATGTTGATAAGCCAAAAAGGAAACTGCCACGACAATGCCGTTGCTGAAAGCTTTTTCTCACTGCTTAAGAAAGATCGAGTGAAGAGAAAAGTCTATAAAACCCGCGCTGAAGCGCGCTTAGAGATATTCGATTATATCGAGTGCTTCTACAATCCCAGACGAAATCATCGTACTAATGGTGGACTGTCACCAAATGACTATGAAAAGCAGTATTTTCATAAGCTTGTAAGTGTATAGAGTTCTGGGGGCTTACCACAAGAAGCCAGATGGTTCATGATCACCTAATCAAACTTAAACCTAGTGATACTCAATAAAATAAAAATAGTATTTTATTTATAGGAAGATTTTCTATACTTCAGCATTATTTCACTTTCGGGATGGTAAGAGT
>NZ_JBLNLI010000110.1:0-234 GCF_059777565.1 Vibrio sp. A37
GATGGTAGTGTGGGGCTTCCCCATGTGAGAGTAGGTCATCGCCGGGCTTTAATTGCAATTTGTTCCTGTCGCTTGAATCTTTTGATAGCTGCGATGCTCATGTACTAGCGTACATTGCGCTTCTCGCTTCAAAATTTTCTAACCCACAGAAACAAATTCCTAATTAAAGCAATAAAATAGTAAGACTTTAATTAGAACAGTTTGGTGCGGAGTGGTAGTTCAGTTGGTTAGAAT
>NZ_JBLNLI010000111.1:0-229 GCF_059777565.1 Vibrio sp. A37
GCATCGACACAAAGTATCGACCTGATTTGTCTTTTGAAATAGTGATAGAACTAGGCTGTTTGGTAGTTCGCGTGACCAACGGATATTTAGCGGATGCTTAGACTTGGCAATGAATAGCTGACCATCTCCATATCTAAAGGCGGCTTTGGTTAACCTAATGGATTGCTTATCGTACTTTGACTTGAATTTCGGGTATTTAGCGCGCTTGTCCCAAAAATTTTTGAACGCC
>NZ_JBLNLI010000112.1:0-215 GCF_059777565.1 Vibrio sp. A37
GTGGTATTTGGTCGTGTCGCGGGGGAAAACGCCGTTAAGAGAGTCGAAGAGTTTATTGAATGGGATAATGCTTCCATTGAGAAGCAAGTAAAAGACGTCGAGAAGCGAATTGATGCGCTAAGAAACCAAGAGGGCGAAGAAAATTGGTCCGACATCCGTACTGAAATGGGTAAAACAATGGAAGCAGGATGCGGTATTTATCGTCAAAAAGACTT
>NZ_JBLNLI010000113.1:0-211 GCF_059777565.1 Vibrio sp. A37
GGGATGCAAGCGGTGGGCATGCATTCGAACCAGTGCTTAATCGCGACCGGTGTGGAGGCGTCTCAAGCCCTGATGGAGTTAATGCAATCGGTACAACAAAGCTTAAAGAGTGGGTTTCGTCATAGTGCCTTCCCATTTGGTGAGTTTCGTCAGTGGGGGGAAAATTTTCAGCCTGACATCAATATAATTTACGATTTTCACCCAATCACAC
>NZ_JBLNLI010000114.1:0-211 GCF_059777565.1 Vibrio sp. A37
TTCCTGTCATTACCGATAATATAAGGCTTGATTGCTTCAAGACGTTCGATAAACGGTGTCATATCGACGATCAGGTCTTTTTCTATGGGAAAGTTAGCAAGAGGCTCAATCTTGACTCCATTTGGGTAGTCACGAAGAAAGCTTTTACAAGCTAGTTTTGGAACGCCGTTAACCATAACACCACAAGATCCGCATATTGCCATTCTGCATG
>NZ_JBLNLI010000115.1:0-210 GCF_059777565.1 Vibrio sp. A37
CCATGCCGTCCCCTGTTACGATGCCACCATTGGTATTGCAATGGTAAACACGGCCGGCTCCACCTGTTGCTAATACAACGGATTTTGCCTTAATAGTAACGAGTTCTCCTTCAGACATATGGATAGCAATTAAGCCTTGAACTTGGCCTTCGACAACTAACAGATCCACCACAAAGTATTCATCAAAGCGGTTTATCTGAGGGTATTTCA
>NZ_JBLNLI010000116.1:0-208 GCF_059777565.1 Vibrio sp. A37
GCACCAATGGAAGTACGGTTGCTTCCCTAAGCATATAGAAACGATAGTAAGGGTGATCTTTCCACCAAGTGCGCTCAATAGGGCGAACATAAGGTTTACGGCGACTCATGTTAGGCCTCCTCAGGTTTAAACATTGCGATGACATAATCCATGGAAGATTCCACTTTGCCTTGGTTTACCGCAGAGGCAGGATCGACATTTTTCGGAC
>NZ_JBLNLI010000117.1:0-204 GCF_059777565.1 Vibrio sp. A37
CTTTCGAGCTTATTCTGTTCTCAATTTCCAATGACTCGATGCATTGTTCTTCAATAATGTAACAAGTCGTACCGAAAAAATCGGCTAATTTCTCTACAGTTTGGGTTTGAATGCGATTAATCTTACCATCGAGTATCTTATATAAAGTCGTTCTATTAATACCAGTAATTTCTGAAAACGACTTCTTCGTTTCATTTCGGCTTT
>NZ_JBLNLI010000118.1:0-200 GCF_059777565.1 Vibrio sp. A37
GCCGGTATTCTAACCAACTGAACTACCACTCCGCACCAAACTGTTCTAATTAAAGCCTTACATATTATTGCTTTAATCAGGTTATCTTGAATTATACAAGATAAGTAATTAAAGCCCGGCGATGACCTACTCTCACATGGGGAAACCCCACACTACCATCGGCGCAGTTGCGTTTCACTTCTGAGTTCGGCATGGAATCA
>NZ_JBLNLI010000011.1:0-164116 GCF_059777565.1 Vibrio sp. A37
GCGCTTCTCAGCTCGAAATCTCCTGCACATAACGCAAGATAACCTGATTAAAGCATTTTAATGTAAGACTTTAATTAGAACAGTTTGGTGCGGAGTGGTAGTTCAGTTGGTTAGAATACCGGCCTGTCACGCCGGGGGTCGCGGGTTCGAGTCCCGTCCACTCCGCCATTTATCATATGATCCTCGCTACATGCGAGGTTTTTTATAATTAAAAATAAGTTTAGGGGTGTAGCTCCAATTGGCAGAGCAGCGGATTCCAAATCCGCGTGTTGGGAGTTCGAATCTCTCCACCCCTGCCATTATTTTAAGCTCTAGCAGAATTGCTGGAGCTTTTTTGTATCTATCGCTTTTACAAAGCGATGTGTTGGGAGCTGGAACGCCAGCCCGGTCGATCTCTCCACCCCTGCCATTATTTAAGGCTCTAGGAGAAACGTTGGAGCTTTTTTGTATCTATCGCTTTTGCAAAGCGATGTGTTGGGAGCTGGAACGCCAGCCCGGTCGATCTCTCCACCCCAGCCGTTATCAAGGCTCTAGGAGAAACGTTGGAGCTTTTTTGTATCTATCGCTTTTTCAAAGCAATGTGTTGGGAGCTGGAATACTAGGCTAGTTGAACTCTCAATCATCACCATTACTTTAAAGCTCTAGCAGAGAAGCTAGAGCTTTCTTTCTATCGAGGGCTAGCTTATCTCATCACAAGTCACTTTGTTCTGTGTGCAAAACATGTTGTTGTTCTGGGATTGACATTTATCCATTGCTTCAAGAGTGGCTTTGGCATGGTTGAACGATTGTCCTTGATAAGTTTTACCAAAGATAGAAATGGTACAGAGGTAGGCTGCGTGTTTACTTGGCCTGTTACTAATCTGAGACTCTAAGTAGTCTACTCTCTGGTTGAGTCGGTTTACTTCTTTATTTAGCCTATGTATTTGCTTTTGAAGTTTAGCTATCTGTTGCGTTTGACTCGCTTGGTCTGCAAACGCAGACACGCTAAACAAAGATGCAAAAATCGCTAAAGTACTGACAAAATATTTCATAATCTTTGTTTCCTATAGATAACGTATCACACTGTTGAATTTGGAAGCATCGTACCATCAAACTATATTCAAATACGCAAACATAGACTTCTAAAATATTGTGCTGAGGTTAGCATTGCTCTTCGTGAACAAGGCAGGACTATTTTTCAAATACTAATATTAGTAGAGAAGGTTCATACATACTTTGGGGCAGTCTTGCAAAAATACTCTTATCTCTTTTACATGTTATTAGCGTTACCTATATCGAGCTTTGCTACGCCTTGGGAAGAATTAACTAAACCTTCGGTTCGTGCGACTGAATCAATAGGAAGCTATTCCAATGGCTGTTTAGCTGGAGCGGTGAAATTACCTCTTCAAGGCGTTGGCTATCAAGTCATACGTAGTCAAAAATTGCGATATTTTGGTCATAAGAAAACTATCCGTTTTGTTCGTAACTTAGCTTCAATGTCTTATCAAAAGAATAAAACTAACCTTCTAATTGGTGATATTTCTTTACCACAAGGTGGGCAGTTTTCATCGGGTCATGCAAGTCATCAAACAGGTCTGGACGTGGATATTTGGTTTCGAACGGTAGAGCGACCGCTTTCCAAGAGGGAACTGAGATCTCCAACGGCGTTAAGTGTTGTGGATATTGAACGTCATCAAATAAATAGCAACTGGGGAATAGAGCATTTTGAATTACTAAAATTGGCAGCGAGTGATGAAGGAGTATCGCGGATCTTTGTTCATCCGGTTATTAAGAAACAGCTATGCACAGCAGAGACTAGCACAGACAGAGAATGGCTAAGAAAAGTGAGACCGTGGTTTGGTCACCACTATCATTTTCATGTCAGGTTGAGTTGTCCGCCAAGGGACAAGCATTGTTATGCTCAGAAAGCACCACCTAAAGGTGACGGGTGCGGGGCAGAAATTGCTAGCTGGAAGCCTGAGGATATGAAAAAAGAAAGGTATCGTAAAAAGTTTAAAGCGCCTATCCTTGCTCCAGAAATGTGCTTGGCAATGCTAAGGGATGCAAACTAAATATGACACAAAATTAAAAAAGCTCCTAGGGAGCTTTTTCTTATGCTAGACCTTGAATAATAACAAACTTTTCAAGTAATTCTTCTTCGGTCTCTACGTGTTGTGGATCGGTTATAATGCAGTTTGTTATTGGGCAAACAGACTGACAAGTTGGCTTGTCGTAATGCCCTTTGCATTCAGTGCATAAATTCGGGTCTATCTCGTAAATGCTATCTCCCATTGAGATAGCATTATTTGGACATTCCGGCTCGCACATATCGCAATTTGTGCACTTTTTGGTTATCAGCAGAGACATAACTATTTACCCGTTGGGTTACGAGTGTCTTGTCCTTGCTGAAGGTTTCGCATTAGTAGGCCGTATTCTAAATCCAAATCTTGTGGTACAGGAATAAATACGAAGTGGCCATTTCCTTTTGCATCGTCAATAGCTTCAGATTTGCGGTTTTCCATCGCTTCTAGCGTGAAGACAACGCTACCTTTCGGCGTCATTAGCTCAAGGCTGTCACCAACGATAAACTTGTTCTTTACTTCAACTTCAGCTAAATCACCACGACGTTTACCAGTAAATTCACCTACAAATTGCTGCATGTCTGATACTGAGTAACCGTACTCGTAGTTTTGGTAGTTATCGTGTGTATGACGGCGTAGGAAGCCTTCTGTATAACCACGGTGGGCTAGACTTTCCAATGTTCCTAGTAGGTTTTCATCAAATGGCTTACCAGCGACAGCGTCATCAATTGCCTTACGATAGACTTGAGCAGTACGAGCACAGTAGTAGAAAGACTTAGTACGGCCTTCGATTTTTAGTGAGTGGACACCCATCTTAGTGAGACGCTCGACATGTTGAACAGCTCGAAGATCTTTTGAGTTCATGATGTAAGTACCATGCTCATCTTCATATGCTGCCATCTTTTCTTCTGGTCGGTGAGCTTCAGATAGGAGTACAACTTCATCTGTAGGTTTACCTAGGCCTAATGTGTTATCTGGGCGTTCTTCTTGAACATCAATCGCTTGTGCTTCTGTTGGGTCAAACTTCTCAACTAATTGACCAGCGTCGTCTTCTTTTGCTTGTTCAACTTTGTATTCCCAACGACATGCGTTGGTGCATGTGCCTTGGTTCGGATCGCGCTTGTTGATATAACCAGAAAGTAGGCAGCGACCAGAGTAGGCCATGCACAGTGCGCCATGGACAAAAATTTCAATTTCTGTTTCTGGGCACTGTTCTCTGATTTCTTCGATTTCTTCTAATGACAACTCACGAGAAAGGATAACGCGTTCAACACCCTGAGTAGACCAAAACTTAACGGTTGCCCAGTTAACTGCATTTGCTTGTACTGATAAGTGAATCGCCATCTCAGGAAAAGCTTCACGCACCATCATAATCAAGCCAGGATCGGACATGATTAGCGCGTCAGGACCCATTTCTACAACAGGTTTTAGATCGCGAATAAAGGTTTTTAGCTTTGAGTTATGTGGTTGGATATTGCAGACCACATAAAACTTCTTGCCTTGAGCGTGTGCTTCGTCGATACCGACCTTCAGGTTTTCATGATTGAATTCGTTGTTGCGCACTCGAAGACTGTAACGAGGTTGGCCTGCGTAAACAGCATCTGCACCATATGCAAAGGCATAACGCATGTTCTTTAGGCTACCAGCTGGTGATAGGAGTTCTGGTACGAAATTGCTTGGAGTTGTCATTGCTTTCATTCTCTAGTTCTGATTTCAAGTCAGGCCAGCACCACCACATGGTACTGGAGGGCGCAAATTTTACGTTAAAATGCAGATAATGCCTAGAGTTTTTATATTCAGGAAAGCTTTAAAGAACAGGGGGAGTGAGTAGGAGATACTGGTTCGTATCCCCCTATTTTTATCATCATAAGAGCTATTAGGCTTCAGTTAATCCACCGAGTTCAGTGTATAGGTTTGGTAGAAACGAGCTAAATTCGCCACAAAGTAAAGAAAAATCAGCGTCAAAACGCGCTGCAGGATCTTCTCTTGGGATGTCTTCGTTTTGATCTTTTAGATCTTCAGAGTATTTCAAGCGTTTGATAGTACCATCTTCAGCCAACACAAAGTCGATACGCGATTGCCAATTTAGAGAAAGTTTGGTGACGACTTTATCAGCGTTGATGTGATTATGGATTTCTTCTGAGGACAGTTCTTGGTTTTTGCAGCGAATAATACCGCCATCTTCTTGAACTGACTTCAGTTCGGCTTCATCGAGCATTGTAAAGCCAGCAGGTGTGTCACCTGATTTCACCCAGTCAGTTAACGTTGTGTCAATAGCTTTTTCTGGAATGGCTGGAACGACAGGTAGACTTCCAATGGTTTTTCTTAACAGAGCTAACGCATCTTCAGCTTTTTTGTGGCTACTTGCGTCAACCAATATCATTTTTTGCTTGGGAAGAATAAGCAGGTAAGTATAGTTACTACGACTGAACGCTCTTGGCAGTAGATCGATAACAATATCGTCTTTAATGTTTTCTTTTTCTTTTTTCTTTAGGGGGCGCCCTTCTTGCTGCTCCATTGACTCAATCTTGCTATGCAGTGCTTCATTGATCACAGAAGCTGGCAGCATTTTTTCTTCTTTTTTGGCACAGATGAGTATATTGCCTTCGGATACATGGGTCATCATATCGCCATGTTTTCCCATTGCAGAAGTCCAACCAAACTTTTGTTTGTCTTGGCTACTACAAGGCGTAAATTTAAATTCCGCAAGCTGCTTTTCTAATTGATCAGCGTTGAATTCGATATCTCGATTGAAACGATAAACTAGACAGTTTTTAAACCACATATTTTTCTCTTTACCCTATTGAAGGAGCGCAATGATAATTAAGTTTTATCTGATTGTCTTATGCAGAAGCCAAAATATATACCGAAATTAGCGTAAGATGCGAGCTTCAGTGAGATGAATCAGAAGTCAGTGCAAAATCATAATACTGAGTTTTTTCACCCTATGATGTGGGGTATAACAATGAAACAGAAAAGAAACTTATATTAAAATTTGTTTTCAATGGTCACAAAAGTGTCATAATTAGTAGTGATAATGCTAAACGTCGAAAAGGCCAATGCCTGGTTATAACTTAACTCTCACAAGGTTATTCATTTATGTCTCGAAGGATTCTAGTTGTTGAGGACGAAGCACCTATTCGCGAAATGTTGTGTTTTGTTCTTGAACAGAAAGGTTACCAAGCCGTAGAAGCGGAAGATTATGACACGGCTGTCACTAAGCTTGCGGAACCCTTCCCTGATTTAGTTTTATTAGACTGGATGCTACCTGGTGGTAGTGGAATCAACTTCATCAAGCACATGAAGCGTGAAGAGCTCACTCGTAATATTCCTGTTGTGATGTTGACAGCACGAGGTGAGGAAGAAGACAAAGTTCGAGGTCTTGAAGTTGGTGCAGATGACTATATTACCAAACCCTTCTCACCAAAGGAGCTGGTAGCTCGTTTAAAAGCGGTTATTCGTCGTGTGACGCCAACGGCTCTAGAAGATGTGATTAATGTTCAAGGTTTAACGCTTGATCCGGTTTCTCATCGGGTTACGGCAAATGATCAGCCTCTTGATATGGGGCCGACTGAATTCAAAATGCTGCACTTTTTCATGACCCATCAAGAGCGTGTTTATAGTCGTGAGCAACTGCTTAACAACATTTGGGGCACCAATGTTTATGTTGAAGATCGTACGGTCGATGTTCATATTCGCCGACTACGTAAAGCACTAGAATATGCTGGGCACGATAAGCTTATTCAAACAGTTAGAGGTGCAGGCTATCGCTTCTCGGTTAAATCTTAAGGATTTATTAAGAGGTTACGAATGGTTACAAGGTTAACCTGGAAAAAGCTAGCTTGGGGGCTGGCTTTTTTTTACGCGCCTTGGCTTGTGATCGGATGGTTCTTCGGTCACATGTCTTGGCTTCTGTTGGCTGCAACAGTCTTACAGCTATCTTGGCACCTCTTCAATCAGATGAGGCTTTCGTCATGGCTCTGGGATGAAAAGAGGCTCGCTCCACCTTCGGGGACTGGAGATTGGGAATCGATTTTTGATGGTATCTACCGTTTACAGCAAAGACAGCGCCGGAAAAGAAAAGAGCTGACCAACTTAATCCGTCGTTTTCGCAATGGTGCTGAGTCCCTACCAGATGCGGTTGTGGTATTTCGAAGCGAAGGCAATATTGTTTGGTGCAATAAGCTTGCTCAAGCTATTTTAGGCTTTCGGTGGCCAGAAGACTCTGGGCAGCCAATATCTAATCTTATTCGCACTCCAGATTTTATTAAGTATCTCAATAAAAACGATTTTTCTGAGCCTTTAGAAATGCGGTCTCCACTTAACGTTGAGCGCGTGCTGGAATTGCGTATTGTTCCATATACAGAGGGCGAGCATTTGATGGTTGTTCGTGATGTGACTCAGTTGAATCAACTTGAAGGAATGCGGCGTAACTTCTTCGCGAATGTTTCTCACGAATTACGTACCCCCATGACAGTATTGCGTGGTTATCTTGAGATGACAGAAGACCCTGACATGTTGGCTGGTCCGATGTGGGAAAAAGCCCACGGCGTCATGACCGCTCAATTGAATCGCATGAGCAGCTTGGTTGACCAACTTTTAACACTTTCTAAAATCGAAGCCTCTCCAATGCATGAATTGGAAGATGTAGTTAACGTGCCTTCTATGCTAGAAGTGCTTGAGAAAGAAGCGGTAAGCCTAAGTGGAGAGCAAGAGCATAAGCTGTCTTTTGAGGTAGATAAATCGCTTTCAGTACTAGGTGATCAAGACCAACTTCGCAGCGCGATTTCGAATTTAGTATACAATGCAGTAAAATATACCCCTGCTGGGGCAGAAATAAACGTAAAGTGGTGTCGTACACCTCAAGGTGCATTGTTAGAAGTATCCGATAGCGGCGACGGTATTGAGCCGCAGCACTTACCTCGTTTAACTGAACGATTTTATCGAGTGGATAAAGCACGCTCTAGGGATACAGGAGGAAGTGGATTGGGATTAGCTATCGTTAAGCATGCGCTTAATCACCATGATTCTCACTTAGACGTACATAGCGAGTTGGGAATCGGAAGCAAATTCTCGTTTGTTTTGCCTAAGCGTTTGATTGCGAGCACTTAATGAACCGAGTTCGAAATATTGCTGTTAATCTGTCTCTGCTTCTATGTGTTTTTAGCACATCATCTTTTGCAGAACAGCTACCAAACTATGTAAAAAAAGCAGGGATCTTCGGCAATATTTCTTCGGTCGGCTCGGATACATTGTCGGGTATGATGACACTTTGGGTGGATGAGTTTACCCAGTTATATCCAGGGGTCTCTATTCAGGTTCAAGCGTCTGGCTCAGCAACAGCCCCTCCCGCTTTAACGGAAGGAACGGCGCAACTAGGACCGATGAGCCGGCCAATGCGTAGAAGAGAAATAGATGCATTTGTCGCGCACTATGGTTACAAACCGACCCAACTTCGTGTGGCGATTGATGCTATTGGAATATACATTAATCGTGATAACCCAGTTAAAGGGCTCAATATTTCCCAACTAGACAGTATTTACTCCGCGACGTTAAGGTGTGGTGCTACCCAGTCCACAACAACGTGGTCTCAGTTGGGGCTAAATTACGAATGGGCGAAAAGAAGTATCCAGTTATTTGGTCGTAACTCTGCGTCAGGCACTTATGGATATTTTAAAGATCACGCGCTTTGTGGTGGCGACTATAAAAATAGGGTCAATGCTTTACCCGGTTCCTCTTCTGTAATCCAATCGGTTTCTTCCGCTATCAATACTATCGGTTACTCTGGTGTGGGCTATCGCTCTGCGGGTGTACGCATGTTGCCAATTGCTTTAACTGGGAAAGATTATATTTACCCAAGTCGAGAGCATATCCTTTCTGGCGAGTATCCTCTATCTCGCTATCTATATGTTTATGTCAATAAACCTCCTAAAAAGCCTTTGCCTAAACTCGTTAAAGAGTTTTTGACTTTTATTTTTTCTAAAGAAGGCCAAGCTTTGGTCGAAAAAGATGGTTACGTACCTGTTTCTGTAGCTATAGCCCGAAAGCAATTGGAAAAAGTGGAATTGAAGTAAAATTTTTTCCAATTGTATTTGTAGAAACTTGGTAAATTGTTACGTTTGCTTTTTAGCTAACTGAAATCTTCCGTTCTATACTCTAGATTACGGAATTGCGACTTTTACTCGTAAAAAGCTTGGATATCCTGGAGGAAGGACATGGGACTCAGTCTGTTTGGTTTAATAGGGAATCGCACCAAAAGTTTACACAGTGGATCGGCATCGCCAGTTTTATCCGAGCACAAAATTTCATTTTCTGAGCCTTCTCAAGAAGCTTTGGAGAATAAGGCTATTTTAGCTGCGGTTAATAAAGTTCAGGCGGTGATCGAATTTAACCTCGATGGTACCATCATTACAGCTAACCAAAACTTTTGCAACGCGATGGGTTATGCATTGGAGGAAATCCAAGGAAAGCACCATAGCATGTTTGCTGATCCTACCTATGCGAAGAGTTCCGAATACCAGAACTTTTGGCATAGGCTAAATGCGGGAGAAGCGTTTTCGGGAGAATTCAGACGTTTAGGTAAAGGAGGCAAAGATGTTTGGATTCATGCTTCCTACAATCCTATCTTCGATGCCAAAGGAAAACCTTATAAAGTCATTAAATTTGCATCAGATATCACTGAGCAAAAACTAAAAAATGCTGACTTTGAGGGACAAATTGAAGCGGTGGGCAAATCACAAGCCGTCATCGAATTCAATATGGATGGCACCATCATCACTGCCAACGAAAACTTCTGTAACACGATGGGGTATAACCTAGAAGAAATCCAAGGCCAGCACCACCGAATGTTTGCTGAGCCTCAGTTAGCGTCAAGTCCTGAATATCAGCAATTCTGGCAAAAACTCAATCGTGGCGAGTTTATGTCTGGGGAATATAAGCGAGTCGGCAAAAACGGCAAAGAAGTCTGGATTCAAGCGTCTTATAATCCAATTTTTGATATGGATGGTAAGCCATTTAAAGTAGTAAAATATGCTTCCGACATTACCAAGCAGAAGCTAATAAATGCTGACTACCGAGGACAAATCAAAGCTGTTGGTAAGTCTCAAGCTGTGATTGAATTTAATATGGATGGTACCATCATTACCGCTAACGAAAACTTTTGTAATGCGATGGGCTATTCGTTAGAAGAAATCCAAGGCCAGCACCATAGAATGTTCGCAGAGGCTAGTTTGGCGGCGAGCTCAGAATACAAACAATTTTGGCAGAAGCTCAATCAAGGCGAGTTCATTTCGGGCGAATTTAAACGTGTGGGAAAACACGGTAAAGAGGTGTGGATTCAAGCGACTTATAACCCCATTATGGATATGAGTGGTAAGCCATTTAAAGTCGTTAAGTATGCTTCTGATATCACTAAGCAAAAAATAAAGAATGCGGATTTTCAAGGCCAAATTGAAGCTGTTGGCAAAGCCCAAGCCGTGATTGAGTTTAACATGGACGGCACCATCATCTCTGCCAATGAAAACTTCTGCAATGCAATGGGCTATTCACTTCAAGAGATTCAAGGACAGCACCACCGAATGTTTGCCTCTCCTGAATTGGCATCTAGTGTTGAATACCAACAATTTTGGCAGAAATTAAATCGTGGTGAGTTTATCTCAGGGGAATTTCAACGAGTAGGAAAAAATGGCAAGGACATCTGGATTCAAGCCACTTACAACCCTATTTTGGACTTGAACGGTAAGCCTTTTAAAGTGGTTAAATTTGCCACGGATATAACCGAGCAAAAGATGAGAAATGCGGACTACCAAGGGCAAATTGAAGCGGTTGGTAAAGCGCAAGCGGTGATTGAGTTTAACATGGACGGCACTATCATCACTGCCAATGAAAACTTCTGTAATGCTATGGGTTACCGGCTGGACGAAATTCAAGGTCAACACCATAAAATGTTTGCCGAGCCTAGCTTAGCAAATAGCCCTGAATATAAGCAGTTTTGGCAAAAACTCAATCGTGGGGAATTTGAAGCGGGTGAATTTAAGCGATTGGGTAAGGGAGGCAAAGAAATTTGGATTCAGGCCACCTACAATCCGATTTTTGACGTAAACGGCAAACCTTTTAAAGTCGTTAAATTTGCCACAGATGTGACTGAACAGAAACTGAGAAATGCGGACTATCAAGGTCAGATTGAAGCAGTCGGTAAGGCTCAGGCTGTCATTGAATTTGAAATGGATGGCACTATTATCACTGCTAACGAAAACTTCTGTAAGACCATGGGGTATGAGCTTAGTGAAATACAAGGCCAGCACCACAGAATGTTTGCAGAAAAAAGTTTGGCTAACAGTGCGGAATATCAGCAATTCTGGCAACAACTGAATCGTGGCGAGTTTGCCTCAGGTGAGTTTAAACGTGTGGGTAAAGGAGGCAAAGAAATATGGATTCAAGCCACATATAACCCTATTTTAGACTTAGACGGCAGACCTTTTAAGGTTGTAAAGTTTGCTACTGAAATTACTGGTCGAGTTAGAGCCGTTGAAGAGGTTAAAACATCGCTACTTAAACTCGAGCAAGGTAACTTGAATTCAGATATACGGGCTGAGTTTTCTGAAGAGTTTATGGAACTGAAAGATGCGATTAACAACATGGTTGGTGAGCTTCGCAATGTTGTTAGTTCCGTAAGCCGTGCATCTACAGATGTTAAAATAGCCTCTGATGAAATTGTTCGTGGCAATAATGAGTTGAGCGAGCGTACGGAAACTCAAGCTTCCGCTTTAGAAGAAACCGCAGCGAGCATGGAAGAGATGACTGCCTCGGTGAGGCAAAATGCTGACAGTGCTAAAGAAGCCAATACGGTGGCTGATGACGCTCAATCAAAAGCGGTGAAAGGCGGGGAAGTTGTTGAGCAAGCAATTAAAAGTATGCAGCAAATCAATGAGTCGAGTAAGAAAATTAATGACATTATCGGTGTTATTGATGAAATCGCTTTCCAAACCAATTTACTTGCACTAAATGCTGCTGTTGAGGCTGCAAGAGCGGGAGAGCAAGGGCGTGGATTCTCAGTGGTCGCTGGTGAAGTTCGTAACCTTGCTCAACGTTCTGCTTCTGCTGCGAAAGAGATCAAAGCGCTGATCAAAGATAGCGTGGATAAAATTGAAAATGGTAGTAAGTTAGTGAATCAATCAGGCGAGACACTAGAGGAAATAGTGGGCTCAGTGCGCCAAGTAAGAGGAATGATTGCAGAAATATCTGAGTCATCTTCTCAACAAAGCTTGGGAATTGAGCAAGTCACCCAAGCGGTATCTCAGATGGATGAGATGACCCAGCAAAACGCGTTATTGGTTGAGAAAATTTCATCCATGAGTAAACAGATGGCTCAGCAAGCTCAAGGAATGAATGATACATTACAATTCTTCTCAATGGATCAAAATTAAGCTTCGAAATTATTTAAATTAAAAAGGATTGGTGTCGTAATGCGCCAATCCTTGTTTAAGTCACCTTGTTCCAAATGAAATTGCATAAATTAATCGCCACCGCCACCATCTCCTCCAGAACCGCTATCTGAACCATCACCCAATGAATAAGGTGAATAGCTGGATCGACTTTTACTTCTATATTTGTCGCCATAGGAAGCGATGTCCTCCGGGTTAAAACCATCAATCAAGTCGGGAGGTTGAGAGTCAATACATGTTAAGTTATTTGGACTCTTTTTGTAGACGGTATTCTCTTTCTTGCTCTTCGATTTAGGAGCGACAAATAGATAGAAGGCTAAAAATACAACTACTGCCACTATCACATACAGTATGAATAGTATTTGAAGTGTTGTTTCATCCATGAATCCCCCGCGAGATCTACCAAGATATACTTAGTAATAGTCGTTTGCCAACGCTAAAGCAACCTAACCCACTAGGCTAAACACTACTCCTAGTAGGTAATATTAGGGTATTCAATTTGATAGGTGATTATTAAAAACTCAGCGTCCAGCCTGCAGTTTGCCAATACTCTTGCTCAGTAGTTAAATCGGCAAACAGCAGTTTATTTTCATCGTGCCAATTTGGATTGTTTGAACTCAATGTCCAATTTTCACCATCACACCCTAAACTGAATTCGACATGGTCTTCATCATTTCTTTGCCCATTCACCATTATAGCGAGACGAAGTACCTGAATTAGGCCTAAGACGTGCTTCTGCTTAAACAGGGTGAACTGTTCCATTTCTTGCAACTTAAGCGCTTTACGCTGAAAGCGGGCTAATGTCGCTATCACTCTTTGCTGTTCTTGGTTAAAGCCGGGCATATTGGTGTTTTTGAGAATGTAGGCTGAGTGTTTGTGAAAACCTTGCAAACTTATACTTAAACCCACCTCGTGAAGTAGCGCGCTCCATTCAAGTAAATCGAATAATTCACTGCTTGGCTTTAGTTCGAGCTGTTTGCTGACTTGGTTAAGAAATTGCACCGCTTGCTGCTTGACTTTTTCGGCATGTTCTAAATCGACGAAATGCTTCACAGCTAAGTTTTCAGTGGTACGCATCCGAATATCTGAGCGCTTGAATCTCTCTTCCATCTCATAGAGCAGACCTTCTCGCAAAGCGCCTTCAGAATAATGCAATTGAGAGATTTTTAAATCTTTCAAAATGGCGCATAAGATAGCGACTCCAGCGGCAAAAACAGGTTTTCTCTCGTTGATTAAACCTTCTAGTTTAATGTCCTCGATGTTGTCCCATTCGCAGAGGCGATCGATCAGTCTCTCAACGCGTTTTTGAGTAATAATCCCGTCTTCATAGCCAATAGAAAACAGTACTTCTCTAATTGCTTTCACCGTTCCTGATGAGCCAAAGGCAATATCCCAACCTTTCTTTTTGAACTTTGGAGCGATGGCTTCTATTTTTTGCTCGGCTGCGAGAATCGCTTTGGCAAAGTTCTTTTTCGACAGCTTGCCATTTTTGAAGTAGCGATCTGTGTAGCTGACGCAGCCCATTCGTTTGCTACTAAGTAAAGTTGGCTCAAATCCGCTGCCAACAATGAGCTCTGTACTGCCTCCACCAATATCCACCACTAATCTTGAACCTGACTCCACCTGAGTGTGAGCAACACCGAGGTAAATGAGTCGAGCCTCTTCATGGCCGGGTATAATTTCAATTGGAAAGGGAATGATTTCCCGTGCTCGTTGAAGAAATATATGCGCGTTGTTTGCTTGGCGTAGGGTGTGGGTACCGGCAATACGTACATTACCTTCTTCGAACCCCTTTAGCCTTTCAGCGAACATTTCCAAACACTCTAACCCTCGTGTCATTGATGCATGATCGAGGTTGTAAAGGTTATCTAATCCAGACGCTAAGCGAACTCTTTGTTTATGTCGGCTGACCAACTGTAAATCTTGGTCGACAACTCTGGCCACTACCATATGAAAACTGTTTGAGCCAAGGTCAATTGCTGCTATGTCACGAATATCAGTTCGTTGGTTCATCTTCCTGCTTTATCTTTATGTTTTTTCTAGTTTGTTTTTCTATACGTTTAAGATAGTCATAAATAGCGATTTGTGAGCGTACTTTCTTCTTATTTCCGCGAGGTACGTAAGTATTACTCATCGATTTGTCTATCCAGCGCGCTTTTACCGTATCAGTAAAGTGGATGTCAAGAATATCAATAATACGTTGCTTGAGGCGAGGGTCACGCACTGGTGCTGCAACTTCGATTCGGTGATCAATGTTTCGTGTCATCCAGTCAGCAGAGGAAAGGTATACTAGTGGGTCTCCATCGTTATGCGTGACTATCACCCTAGGATGCTCTAAAAACCGGTCGACGATACTGATGATTTGAATGTTTTCGCTTATACCTGCAAGACCGGGTACTAACGAGCACATACCGCGAATAATCATTTTGATTTGTACGCCAGCACTGCTTGCTTTGTAGAGCCTGTTGACCAACCCTTTGTCGACGAGATTATTCACCTTTAAGGTAATGCTTGCATGCTTGCCAATCTTAGCGTTCTCTATTTCCCTATCAATCAGTTGGTATAATCGCTTTCTAGAGTTTCTGGGTGATACGATCAGATGGCGGAATTTAACTGGCAAATACGGGTTTTCAATGTAAACAAATACATCTCGGACTTCGTTTGTTATCTCTGGATCGGCAGTCAACAAAGAGAAGTCGGTGTAGATTCGTGCTGTTTTTTCGTGGAAGTTACCGGTACCGATGTGCGCGTAGCGGACGATCTCGCCTTCTTCACGTCGAGCAATCAGCAGTAACTTTGAGTGGATTTTTAAACTTGGCACACCAAAGATAACTTGTACGCCAGCGTCAGTCAGAACCTTGGACCACTCGATATTAGCTTCTTCGTCAAAACGAGCTTGAAGCTCGACGACAACGGTGACGCCTTTACCGTTGTGTACGGCATCAATGAGCGAGCGCATTAAGCGAGAATTTTTGGCGACGCGATAAATATTGATTTTTATGCTCAAGACTTTTGGGTCGAAAGAAGCTTGACGGACGAGTTCATTGATGTGGTCAAAAGTGTGGTACGGATAATAGAGCAAGATATCTTGCGCACGAATCGCGTCAAACTTGTTATTGTAGCCTTCAAAATCAGCACAATGTATTGGTGAAAGCGAGGGGTTTTCTAGGTACTTTCGTCCAACATTCGGGAAGTCGATAAAGTTTCGGTAGTTATGATATCGGCCTCCGGGGATTAAACTGTCATAGTGCGAAACGTCTAGTTTTTCACACAGAAAGCTCAACATTTCTTCAGGCATATTGCGCTCATAAACAAATCTTACTGGCATGGCGGTAAGGCGTTGATTGAGCCCTTCTGACATTTGTTCTAGTAGGCTGTGCTCGACCTCGTATCCTAAATCGTATTCTGCATCTCTGGTCAGTTTAATCGCATAACCGTTGAGCTCGTCGTAGTCGAAAAAACCGCGAAAAATATCATCAAGACAAGCACGAATTATGTTATCGAGTAGAATGATGGTTTTTTTTCGGTCGCCCTTTGACTCTGGGACGATAACGAACCTTTGCATATCATCTGTCGGAATCTCCAATAATGCGTATTGAGATTGATCGTCCTTTTTCAACTCGACGGCGATGTAGGCGTGTTCATCTTTCAAAGAGTAAAGCATGTCAAACTTTTCTGTAACCAGTAAAGGGGTAACATTTGGTAACACTTTTCGGTTGAAATAGCTTTTTATCCAGTCAAGTTGCGTTTCGGAAAGCTGGTTTTCGTTAACAAGAAATATTCTTCTCCTTGCCATTTCTATGAGTAGTTCCCCATAAACTTCATCAAAATATTGATTGAGTTTCGTGGCTCGGTTTTGCATTTTAGTCAGCAAGTGCTTAGCACTATCGCTACCGCCAGTTTCTCTGTTGATGAGAATTCTGCGTTTTACGTCTGAGAATCTGACTTTGTAAAACTCATCTAAGTTATTGGAAAATATTCCTAAAAAACGAATCCTTTCGATAAGAGGAACACTGGTGTCTGCGGCTTCTTGGAGAACTCTTTCATTGAATGAGAGCCAGCTTAGCTCTTTTTCAACATACAATTTATCGGTGTTCATTTTTCTCGGTACCAATTCAAAAACGGGAGATTATAAAAAGCAAATGTTATGTTTTAATGTATCAGGTTCTATTTGAAATAATACCTACATTAACCTCTGTTATAACGGCGCTATACTTCTATTGTTTTCAGTAATTTATTTGGTGTTGTAATATAATTGTCATTTAGTGGGCCTACTATGACGCTGCAAAAATCTAGATAGAGGAATGAATGTCGAGATCAGGGTTTTCTTTACGGGAGAAAGACAAGAAAAGACTTATTAAAGATCGTATAGCAAAAGCCATGGTGACATGTGGTGGATTAGCGGTGCTTGCTGCGTTGATCTTAATTTTTGTTTACCTAGTCAATATGGTCGTTCCTTTATTCTCCAACCCGAAAATAACGCCGTACGCCTCAAGTCAACTTACCATCGACGCGCAGCCATTAGCAATGGAAATAGATGATTCAGGAAAGTACCTTTATACACTTTCTTCTGACGGCGATTTGCGTTTCTTTTCTGTTGGTAGCAAAAACCTAAACTCTCTTTCCTCTTTTAAGGTTTCTCATAATATTCAGCACCTTGCTAAGACACCAGTTCGAGAAGGGTGGCTTGCCTTGGTCGACTCTCAAGATAATGTCATTATAATCAAACCCACCTTTTTACATACTTATAATCAAAAGAAGAATCACATTCATCCAGGTGTACAGTTTTACAAAAGTGCTCCGAAAATCGATTTGGGAAAGGCTTCGACCAGTCTTACGCATATCGCGTTTGCAATGAACGGTGATGTCCTAACGCTTGTTGCCAGTTATTTGAATGGTTCCGTTGATATTATCCAGTACAATCATCACAAAGAAATTGACCGTTATGCGTTGAAAACCCAACAACCAAAAATAGATCAAGTATTGCTCACCCCTGACGCTAAAACCTTGTATATCCGCGAGGGGGATAAATTAACGGTAGTGGAAAAAGCACCGAACCAATTTATCGTTCGCCAAACGGTCGACTTATCTCGAGGCAACAGTAAATTGACGGTGAAATCCGTTAAGCTTCTAGCTGGTGCGTATTCCTTATTGGTGACTTATAGCAATGGAGAAATATCCCAGTGGTTTGATGTGCTGAAAAATCAAAAGCGTTCACTCTCGTATATTCGCGGCTTTAAGCCGACTGATAATTTGAGTTTTATCGTTCCGGATTCTTATCGCAAAGGATTTTATGCTTTTTCTAAAAATGGCGAGATTAAAAGCTATTACACCACCAGTGATCGCGCTTTATCATTTAAGAATATTGTCGATTATTCTCCTCAGTTAGCTGCGATGGCAGGGAATGAGGAATACCTGTTGGTCTACGGAGAAGGGCAGTTAACCGTTTCAAAAGTGGAGGCTTACGCACCTGAGATTTCTTTTTCCTCACTGTGGGAAAAGGTTTGGTATGAAAGTTACCCTAAGCCAGAGTATGTCTGGCAAACAACCTCATCCAGTCATGATTACGAAGCGAAATACAGCTTAATGCCACTTACTTTCGGTACGCTTAAGGCGGCAGCGTTCGCGATGTTGTTTTCACTTCCTATTGCTATTTGTGGCGCAATTTACACCGCATATTTTATGTCTGAAACCATGCGCCGAATCGTCAAGCCTTCAATCGAACTGATGGAAGCGCTTCCAACCGTTATTATTGGTTTTTTAGCTGGGTTATGGTTTGCACCAATTGTAGAAAGTCATTTAGTCTCAATAGTGCTAACGATGTTGCTACTCCCCCCATTCATTGTGCTTGTTGGTCTCGGATGGAAACTGTTACCTAGTCGACTAACTCGATACTGCCCCAATGGTTGGCATCCTTTAATACTTATGCCTTTGATTGCTTTATTTACCTATATGATTCTTGGCAATAGCGGTCTTATTGAAGCTTGGTTGTTTAATGGTGATGTGAGAGTGTACCTCGCGCAGCACGGTATTGATTACAACCAAAGAAATGCTTTAGTTGTAGGGTTTGCGATGGGGTTTGCCGTGATACCCACCATATTTACCATCGCTGAAGACGCGGTATTTTCAGTACCCAAGCACCTTTCCGATGGCTCACTTGCTCTAGGTGCAACTCCATGGCAAACATTAACTAATGTTGTGTTGTTGACAGCTAGCCCTGGCATTTTTTCTGCGGTGATGATGGGGCTTGGAAGAGCTGTGGGTGAAACTATGATAGTTCTGATGGCGACAGGCAATACGCCAATCATGGATTGGAATATTTTAGAAGGGATGAGAACACTATCTGCAACTATTGCCATCGAAATGCCAGAATCGGAAGTAGGTAGCCCACATTACCGACTCCTGTTTTTGTCGGCGTTAATATTGTTGATATTTACCTTTGCCGTGAACTCGTTGGCGGAGTGGGTTCGGCAACGTCTTCGGGATAAATATCGTGCAATGTAGAGCGGGCTAGAGGTAAAGGTTTACATGAGTAAATGGTTTAAAATAGGAGCTCCTTGGATCTGGCTAACCAGCGGTGCCGTTAGTATTAGTTTACTTTCTGTACTTGGACTTCTGTTATTAATTGGCTGGAAAGGGTTATCGTATTTTTGGCCTGCGCCTTTGTATCAATGGCAAACCCAAGATGGCCATATTCTAGTAGGGCAATTGTACAACACAGATTATGTACCTATCGGACATTTGAAAGAAATGCATATCGATTTCCCTCCGGAAGTAAAATCTAAAGGTGTGGTAAAACGCCTGAGTGTTAAGATTGCCAACAGAGAGCTCTACTCTGCCGATTTTGTCCATTTGTTGGCAATTAATATCATTTCTCGTACCGCACCTAAAGATTGGGCTGTTGTTGAACGATCTGAAAACGGTGACTTTTACGGCAAGCCAATTGGTATCGTTAACGCTGACGGGAATATTTCTCACAACCTAAATGTGCAGTTGTCGTCTGATATTACTTACGCGCAAACGGTTCGAGATGAAATTCAAACAATCATCAACGACAAAATAAAGCAATACAGTGCTCAAGCCGAACGGCTGCGTTTAGAAAAGCGCAGCAAAGAGTTGGGTGGCACCGCAAGCAAGGCGTATTTATCCCAATATGAAAGCCAACTTGGCCTGTTACTAAAGAAACTGGATGCTGCGGATAAGAAGGTTGACCAACTTCGTTCAGAGTTGAATCAGCGAGCGCTTTTAATGCAGGAAATGACTGGAAAACAAGTCAAAATTCCTTTTAGTCAAGTTTTAGATGTTTGGTATCCAAATAAGATGACAATACTCGATAAAGTTGCGCATTGGTGTAAAAAAGTTTGGGTATTTTTGTCCGAAAACCCGAGAGAAGCCAATTCAGAGGGGGGAGTGTTTCCCGCAATATTTGGTACGGTGTTGTTGGTTATTATCATGTCGATTATCGTGATGCCGCTAGGGGTCATTGCTGCTATTTATCTGCATGAATATGCTAAGAATAACTGGCTGACACGAATTGTTCGTATTGCGGTAATAAATTTGGCTGGTGTTCCATCTATTGTTTATGGGGTGTTTGGTTTAGGCTTTTTTGTTTATACGATAGGTACTTCAATCGATAAACTGTTTTATGCGGAAAAACTCCCAGTTCCCACTTTTGGTACTCCTGGTTTGCTATGGTCTGCGTTGACTTTAGCGGTGTTAACTTTACCTGTCGTGATTGTTGCTACTGAAGAAGGGCTTAGTCGCATCCCGGCGTCTGTTCGTCATGGTTCATTGGCGCTTGGAGCAACGCAGTATGAAACCTTACGTCGAATTGTATTACCTATGGTGACCCCTGCGATGTTAACGGGGCTAATATTAGCTGTAGCTAGGGCCGCTGGTGAAGTTGCACCGCTAATGTTAGTGGGAGCGGTAAAGCTTACATCTAGCTTGCCTATCGATGGCCAATTTCCTTATTTACACTTAGACCGTAAGTTTATGTATTTAGGTTTTCACATCTATGATATTGGATTTCAGAGCACGAATATCGAATCGGCTCGTCCACTTGTATACGCCACATCATTTTTATTGGTTACTGTCATAGTCGGACTAAACTTAACGGCAATAAGCATTCGTAACAATTTGCGCGAAAAGTACCGTGTACTAGGACAGGATTAAATATGTTTTCAGTCAATCAAGCGCTTGGTTATCAAGCTCCACTCAATGTTAATGATCTCAGTGAAGAAGATACTGCTATTGCTATTGAAAACTTGAACCTGTTCTATAAAAAAGCGCAAGCGCTCACTGACATCACAATGCGAATTCCAAAAGGACAAGTTACCGCCTTTATTGGTCCTTCTGGATGTGGAAAGTCGACTTTACTTCGTTGTATCAACCGCATGAACGATCTCGTTGATGGGTGCAGTGTGGATGGAAAAGTGTTCTTACAGGGGAGAAATGTCTATGAACCAAGTGTTGATGTTTCAACTCTGCGTCGCCGAGTAGGGATGGTTTTTCAGCGCCCGAACCCTTTTCCTAAGTCAATTTATGAAAACGTTGTCTATGGCTTGAGATTGCAAGGCATCAAAAATAGTCGAACCTTGGACGATGCTGTTGAACGTTCATTGGTTGCGGCCGCGTTATGGGATGAAGTAAAGCATCGCCTTCATGAAAATGCGTTTGGTTTGTCAGGAGGTCAGCAACAAAGGCTGGTGATTGCTAGAGCCATTGCAATTGAGCCTGAGGTATTGCTACTTGATGAGCCAACTTCTGCTCTGGATCCGATTTCGACATTGACAATTGAAGAGTTGATTAATGATCTTAAAACCAAATATACGGTTGTCATTGTTACCCACAATATGCAGCAGGCGGCGAGAGTCAGCGATCACACGGCTTTTATTCATCTTGGCAGATTGGTAGAGTACTCAGACACAGACTCCATATTTACTTCACCGAAGAAAAAACAAACAGAAGATTACATTACAGGTCGCTACGGATAGCGAATAATCGTCAATATTTACAGGAGAATCAATGAACTTTGGTCGTCATATTTCAGGTCAGTTTAACGTTGAGTTGGAATCTATCCGAACCCATGTCTTAACCATGGGTGGGTTGGTAGAGCAGCAGCTAGCGTTCGCCATGCAAGCTTTGCACAAAGAAGATATTGAACTTGCGCGGAAAGTCGTCAAAGATGATCACAAAGTGAACGCAATGGAAGTCTTTATCGACGAGGCTTGCACCCGAATTATCGCCAAACGCCAGCCTACTGCAAAAGACTTGCGCTTGATTATGGCTATCATAAAAACCATTACTGACCTTGAACGAATTGGCGATGTAGCGAGTAAAATTGCTCATGTAGCAATTGAAAGCCAAACCGCACAAGAGCGACTTTTTCAAGTTTCTTTGGAGCCTCTTTGTCGTCAAGCCATATCCATGTTGCATCAGGTATTGGACGCCTTTGCTCGGATGGATGTAGATGCAGCGACAGAAGTGTACAAATTTGACGATAGAATTGATGCTGAATACGAAGCGGTTATTCGCCAGTTAATAAGTTATATGACCGAGAATCCTGCTGACATACCCAGTGTTCTACAAGTAATGTGGTCTGCGAAAGCCATCGAGCGAGTGGGTGATCGTTGCCAAAATATTTGTGAATACATTATTTATTTTGTAAAAGGAAAGGACATTCGTCATTTAGGGGACCAGAGCATCGATGATGTTTTAAAATAAGGACATTTTGCTTCTTCCGCAGTCTTCACATTGCTTCATCACAGCAATAAACAGATTCTCTCTTTTCTAAAAAGTACTGTGCTCTTCGCCTAAGTTTTTGTTTATTAGAGTGTCTGATTTATCACGTTGTAAGTAATTATAACGTGTAATGTTCTCGGTTCTTTCGTGTGGCTGCTAGGATTAAGAATAACCATCCTTTGCGACCAAAGACCTTTAAACTAAACGGATTTAGTTATGAATAAAGCCAAACTATATAGATTAGTTTTCACGATTGTCGTCCTATTTATTACGGGCTGTGACCAGAAGAAAAAACACTTTACTGTTGGCCTAGTCACCAATAATCCAAATGGATTGAACAACGTTAAAGGGTTTAAAGATGGACTTTCTGAGTTGGGGTATTTAGAAGGAAAAAACTTAACCATTATTTCTGAAGATAAACCGTTATCAGGCCAAGAACTCACGGATCAGCTTAGCAAGTTCGTTGAGAATAAAGTAGACCTCATCTTCACCGCAGGTACTCCTACAGGTGTTGCAGCATATCACGCTACCGCTCACACAAATATCCCCGTTATTTTTGGTGTAATTGCAGATCCTATAAAAGCAGGTGTACTGACTAATCTTACCGAGCCTGGCGGTAATATTAGCGGTGTCAGGATCAGCAACAACCAAGCTCTGCGATTAGATCTTATGAAGCAGTTAGTCCCGAATGCCAAGAATATTTTAGTGTTATATAACCCCAACGATCCGGCTCCCATGAGTGCGTTAGAGCAATTGAAAAACAGTGCCGATACTTTAAATGTTGTACTTCATTTGGCTGAGTGCCCTGATAGTGAGTCGGTAGCGAAAGCACTCGCTAGTATCCCCCAAAATACCGATATCATGTTCATTTTGCCCGATAGTGTAGTAAACAAACGCATTAAAGATATTGTCAAAGCTTCTATCGAACATAAAATCCCGCTTTCCGGTCCTACTAATCTTCAGGTAGAGAAAGGTGCATTGATGGCTTATGGAATAGTACATTATGAAGCAGGTCAGCAAGCTGCTCGAATGGCACATCAGGTATTAGAAGGAGCTAAGGTATCTCAGTTGCCCGTCGAAACAGCAGAGTCCTACCTAGGTATAAATCTAGTGACAGCAGATATCATAGGGTTGTCTGTCCCAGACAGCTTGTTGCGACAGGCCAAAGTTGTCATTCGAGCAGAAGACACTCCCAACTAACAAAGTAGTATCGTTGATTTGATATGAAGTTAGCTGCTATTCGAGGGTTAAGAGGTTCTCAGAATAAATCAAGCCTGTCCCGGAGCTTGCGGTTTCGCTTATTGATTATGTTTTTAGGGCTGACGGTCGGCCCAATCTTAATCATTGCGCTCGTATCTGGTAGAGCGAGCTATGAGACTTATAGAGCGCAGCAACTGGCTCTATTTGAGCAAATAGCAATATCTATTGAATACAGGGTACTCGCGATATTTGATCAAGCTGAGAGAGATTTTCGTTTTCTTGAAAGTAGTGGGATAGTCAAATCTAATTTTTATCAGCAAAGGGAAATGCTGCAAAATTTAGTGTTTGGCAGTGGCCTATATCAATCGGCTAGTTTGGTCAGTCTAGATAATTCCACAATCACACAAGTTTCTCGAACTTCATTGAAGCGTCCAGGGTTATTTGAAGAACTGATCGCTTCCCAAATGTTTGTTGATGCTCTGAGAGACAAAGTTAGGCAAGTTGAAGTGTGGTATGACACAGACTTGCGTGAGCCCATGGCTCGCTTAGTTGTTCCCATTATTAATCCACGTAACGCTCAGGTGAGTGACATCTTGTATTCCGAAGTTAGGCTCAAGTCTATTTGGGATACGTTGGCGATGGTGGGGCTAGAAGAAAGCCGGGATGCTTATGTCATTAATGGGGACGGAAGAGTCGTCGCACACCGTAATCCAAGTATTGTATTGCGTGGAACTGTTGTCGATAATCAACTTAGTGAGCTGTCGAAAGGTTTGTCAGGTGAAGTTTCTGTTATCTATTCGCAACTAGGTAAACTTAGTCCATTCGGCTTGCAAGTTGTGGTAGAGCAGCCAGTGGCTCAAGCATACCTCTTGATACGCAACGTACTTTTTGATGTGATTTTAATATCGTGTCTTGCGCTCATTTTGGCTTATCTGACTTGGATATATTTTAATAACAAAATTATCAGCCCTTTAAACAAGCTATCTCTGGCTGCGAAAGATGTCAGTGAAGGGCGATACCCTGAGCCAATTCGCGAGACTGATGTGGATGAGCTGAATATTTTGTTGTCTAGTTTCAATCAAATGGTGGTTGATTTAAAACACGCGCAAAAACGAGACAAAATGCAAGCCGCTAAACTCGCCGATATGAACCAAGAATTGGAGAGGGAATATCGAGCTTTAGAAGTCACAGAGAAACAATTAAGAAAGAGCCAAAACTTATTGAAACACGCTCAACAAATTGCTCAGCTAGGAAACTGGGAGTGGGATGTGCATTCGGACCAGTTCACTTGGTCAAACGAAATTTTTACCATTTTAAATTTTGAAGAAACTGATTTTAAGAGTGGCATTGAATCGATTTTAGAAAAAGTGGATGAACAAGAAAGAGAATTGGCCGAAAAAAGTTGGCGTACGATTCCTGCCAAAGATCATCATATTCAATGGACGAGTAAACTGATCTTAAAAAACCGAATCGAGAAATTTGTCGCACACCGAGCTGAAGCTATTTACGATGAAAATGGCTCCGCTATCAAAGTTATTGGCGTGATGCAAGATATTACGATACAACGGCAAAATGAGCTCAAGGTCTGGCATCAAGCGCATTACGACTTCCTCACTGGCTTAGTTAACCGAAGCCTTTTCCAAGATAGATTGGAACAGGCTATCGTTCATGCAGAAAGAGCAATGTGCAAAGTCGCGTTGCTGTTTATCGATCTAGATAACTTCAAGAAGATTAATGATACCAGAGGTCATAATGCTGGTGATTTGGTACTAAAGGAAGTGGCGGATCGGCTGAGAAAGTGCGTAAGAAAAGAAGATACGGTGGCGAGGCTCGGTGGCGACGAATTTACTATTTTGCTTGGTGAGTTGCCCAATACAGAACAAGCAGAAAGAGTGGCGGCAAAGGTTCAAGATAGTCTATTTTCTCCGTTAATTATACAAGGTGAACATATCCGTATTTCCGGTAGTATCGGTGTTTCAATCTACCCTGATGACGGAGAAGATATAGAAAGTTTGATAAGAAAAGCTGACGATGCTATGTATCAGGCGAAATATTCGGGCAAAAATACAACTCACTTCTATCATTCGAAAAATGATGAATCATAATTTGGCGGTTATATTAGGCTTAAAATCTGTTTTTTAGCGCGATTGATGGCGCTTGAATCTGTAATTGGAATAGAAAAGTCGTCTAATGAGCTTGAGCCCATTTTAGCTTGGCTGGCAATATAGTCCATCTTACTTTCCCTAGTAGATTTACCTGACATGTGGAATTCTGTTACTCCACTGGCTTTGTATATGCTACGAATATTTTCAGCAGTGACCCCAGCACCTGCCATAATTGAAATGTTTCCGTTTGATAATTTGACCATCTGTTTAAGTATTTCCACGCCCTTAATAGCCGAGTTGGATAACCCAGAACTCAATATGCGCTCACACCCAATGTCGATTAATTGTTTAACCGCTAAGACATGATCTTGGCACTGGTCGATAGCACGGTGGAATGTTGTTCCTAGGCCCAATTGACGGGCTCTGTCAACTAAGGTTTTCGTGGCATTCTCATCAAGCTTTCCATTCGGAAGTAAGACTCCAAATACGACCCCTTGAACTTGAGCGTCTGCTGCAGCTTCGATGTCCATAATCATCGAGTCTATCTCTCCCTTTGAATAAAGAAAGTCACCTTGCCTAGGGCGGATCATTGCGTATATTGGGATATTAACTAAGTCAATTGCCGCTTTCATAAAGCCGTAACTTGGAGTTAACCCCCCTAGGGCCAGCGAAGAGCATAGCTCGATTCTTGTAGCTCCACCTAGAGCGGCATTTTTAACAGACTCTAAATTATCGACACAGACTTCTAACTGCATGTTTTACCTAACTTCGTATACGCTATTATCTGTAAGTATATCGACTCTTGTACGGGAGTATCAGGGTAAACTAGAGGCGAGGATATTTCCTCGTTTAAGGTTAGGGAAGGAGAAAGCCCTAGCAACGGAAATTGTAGGGCCTTGATAACGTTACGCTGCGTCTTCTTCGTTGTCTGAATTTTCTTCTTCAGCGCTGACTTCTTCAGTCTCTTCTACCACTTTAGGCTTTTTAGGTGCTGGACGGCGCTTAGCACCCAGTGCGTAAAGTACTTCTTCTTTGTTTTGAGCCAAATACAATGCAAGTTCTTCTTGCTTCGTTTCGTCTTCGATTAGCTCGCTTTTACCCATTAAATCAAAAAGTGCATCAGCCATATCCAACATTTTGTCATAGGCGTCAGCTTCAGCTTTAGAGGTAAAAGTCATCTTTTCTTCTCCGTTGCGTTCCACCACGTACTTCACGATTACAGCCATGGTTAATCCTCTAGTGTCTAAGGTTTAATTACTGTTTTTTTATACAGGAAATATCATGCTAAGTCTAGAGGGTGATTGTTATTGAGAGGTGTTTTGTAGAGGCTCGGAATCATTCAGAGCCTGCGCTGGTGCTGATGACAGAACTCGATGAACTGTTTGAGTAATGGACTCTGATATTTCTCTTTGTGGAGTAAGATCCAAAGTTGGCGATCCATATCCATAGGCAATTTAATAACACCGACGCGTCCATCTTCAATGGCGTGTCTTGCTGAGAGCGACGACAGGCAACCCAGTCCTAACTCAGAGGCGACACTATTGATAAGCGCTTCTGTCGTATTAAGCTGAAATGATTCATCCCAGCTATCTAACTGCGGCGCAATTTGAGTCATAAAATACTCTCTTGAGCCAGAGCCGGCTTCTCGAAGGACCCAAGGTTCATCTTCTAAAAGCGATAAGGAATCAATTTTCTTATTAGCTAGAGAGTGGCTTGGAGGGCAGATGATACACATCTCGTCTTGGCTAAACGTGCAAGAAGAGATTTCGTCGTGATCGACTTTTCCTTCAACTAATCCTATATCTAATTCATAATCGATGAGCTTTTGGCATATTAAGGTTGTGTTGGATATAAATAAACTTTGGTATGTGTGGTTATAAGTGTTACGAAATTCACTTAAAATATTTGGTGCAAGCTGGTTGCCAATGGTGTCACTGGCTCCGATTCTTAACTGCCCAGAAAGGACATTATGGTCACTAAATATCAGGTTTATTTCATTGGCTCTTTGTAGTAGTTCATCAGCCAAAGGGAGTAGGCGCTGTCCTTCCTGATTTAGAATTAGACGGTTATTGATCCTATCAAATAGAGTGTGGCCAATCTGTTTCTCTAGTTCACTGATTGCCATGCTGACAGCGGCTTTAGATAAATATAACGACTCAGAAGCAGACGTTAATGTTTTATGACGGATTAATGTGGTAAACACTTTGAGCTGCTTCAGGGATATATTGGCTGCCATAAGTTTACGTCCATTTTAAGTTTTACGCGTTTATCTAAACATTCGAACTTATTCGTTCGGATAGAGATGTGATCCGATTTTTCGATTGCTTTCTATTAGCATTAATCAATTCTCCTAATAAAAACAAGGGCTACAGTGTTAAAGTTTTTGCGGCACTGAGATCTATTTATCTTTTTCGATATGTTAAGCTAGTTTTTATGAACTCCTGCTAACTTGAGCTCCAATTGTTTACTGTTTACCACTCTAATCAAGTTGATGTTTTAAAGTCTTTGTTGGTCGAGCTTATTCGACGTGAGCCGCTGAGTCGTCCTTTCGAAAAAGAGCACATTCTCGTACAGAGCTCGGGTATGTCTCAGTGGCTTAAAATGGAGCTGGCGAAAGAATTAAAAATTGTCGCAAACGTAGATTTTCCTCTGCCCGCAGCTTTTATATGGCACCTTTTCACACGCGTTTTGCAAGACGTCCCTGAGCGCAGTGCATTCAATAAAGATTCGATGTGCTGGAAGATCATGAAGGTTTTGCCCACCCAATTAGAAAGGCCAGAGTTTGAGCCATTAGCCAAATATTTACGTAGTGATGCTAGTGGTACCAAGCTTTTTCAATTGGCAGATAAAATAGCAGACACATTTGACGGTTACCTCGTATATAGACCGGAGTGGATAGCGGCTTGGGAAGCGGGTAAGACAGTTACCGAACTCGATGATGAGCACCCATGGCAGCCAATATTGTGGCAAGAATTATATGACTATACGCTCCAGATTGAGCAGTCTCCTTTTCATCGTGCAAATTTATACGAGCACTTTATTGATTCTCTGAACAATTATTCTGGAACATTGGATTTTTTGCCAAAGCGCTTGTTTGTATTCGGCATTTCCTCTTTGCCTCCTCGATATTTAGATGCATTGAAGGCCATTGGTCGTCATATTGATGTACACCTGATGTTTACCAACCCTTGTCGATACTATTGGGGTGAAGTACGTGACAAAAAGTTTCTCGCAAAACTTTCTGCTAAGCGTCGCCAGCAAGTTGAGTGGAAGCAAAGTGCCTCCGAAGTAGTGGGCATTGCTGAGCAGTTAAAGGGGACTGTTGAACAAAACATTGAAGATGATCTCCACACCAGTGAAGTAGGAAACAGTTTGCTTGCCTCAATGGGAAAATTAGGGCGAGATAACTTGTACCTGTTGTCTCAACTTGAGTCTCACGAGATTGAAGCGTTTGTTGATATAGAGCGAAATTCACTGCTGCACCATCTTCAGGCGGATATCTTGAACTTGGAAGAGCATCAAGATGATCAAGCATTCGAGGCAAGTGCACATAAGCAAGTTATTCTTGATGGAGACAACTCACTTTCTATTCATGCCTGTCATAGCCCATTGCGTGAAGTTGAAGTATTGCACGATCAGTTATTAACTATGTTTAATGATGATCATTCTTTGACTCCTCGTGATGTAATCGTCATGGTTGCTGACATCAACGCCTATAGCCCTGCTATTCAAGCAATATTTAGTAATGCTCCTGCCGACCGCTATATTCCTTTTTCTATCTCCGATCTCAGTGCTGATGTTGAGAACCCTATATTAAAAGCTTTTGCTCGTTTGGTTGATTTACCAAATAGCCGTTGCGCCTCCTCAGAGTTGCTTGAGATCCTCGAAACTCCCGCTATTTTGAGCAAATTGAATATTAGTGAAGAGGAGTTCGATAGAGTCAGGCAGTGGGTCGAAGAGTCGGGTATTCGCTGGGGGTTGGATGAAAACACTGGAGCAGATTTTCAGTTACCAAAAATAAAGCAAAATACGTGGCAATTCGGCATTCAGAGAATGCTTCTTGGCTATGCTATGTCTGACGATATTGGGTTATTTAATCATGAGGAGCAAACTCTAGCACCGTACGATGAAGTACAGGGTTTACAGGCGGAACTAGCGGGCAAGCTCGCTTTGTTTATTGAATTGATCAGCCATTACAGAACGTCTTTACAAGGGGATCATTCTGTTGATAGGTGGAAAAGCCTATTATTTGAAATGATGGATGATTTTTTTGAGATCGATATAGAAGGGGAACTAGCCCTCAAAACTATTCGAGACACTGTGATTCATTTACAAGACAATATTGAAGAAGCGAGATATGAGCAAAATTTAGCGGCAAATATTGTTAGTCATTATTTGAAGAATAAACTCTCCTCGAACAGAGTGAGTCAAAGGTTTCTAGCGGGTCAGGTTAACTTTTGTACTTTGATGCCAATGCGTTCCATCCCTTTTAAAGTTGTGTGTTTACTTGGAATGAACGATGGCGTGTACCCGCGCTCTATTCCTCCCGAAAGTTTTGATTTATTAGTCGGACGTTCCAAGCCAGGGGATCGATCTCGTCGGGTTGATGACCGATACCTGTTTTTGGAAGCATTACTCTCCGCACAAAGTTATTTGTACATAAGTTATGTCGGTCGCTCTATCGAGAAAAACACCGAAAAGGTCCCGTCGGTTTTGGTATCTGAATTGATGGATTATTGTCACCAAAACTATTGCCTCCAAGGTCACGAGCACCTACCTACAGATGAATCAGGAGACAGATTAATTCACTCCCTTAGCTTCACTCATGCGATGACACCATTTAGCTCCAACGCGTTTACTCAAGGTGCAGGAAGCTTTGCCAAAGAGTGGTTACCGGCTGCAAATGTTCGAGGATTGCTTGAGCCGCAAACTTTAGGTGAACTGGATAACTACTTCATCGGTGAAAATTTCCCAATGGAGCTCGATGTTAGCGAGCTACAAAAATTTTGGAAGTTACCTGTAAAGTACTTTTTCAACCGACGCCTCAAAGTGTATTTTCACTCTGATCACTGGGTGCCTGAAGATGACGAGCCTTTTGCATTAAACCCTTTACAAGGCTACTTGCTACGTAATCAACTTCTTGACGATCTCATTGAAACGCCACTTGGAGAAAATAGCCAAGGCGAGCGTTGGTCTAACTATATACAGACGCAAAGAGCCTTTGGAAATTTACCTGTTGGCGAGTTTGGCACTTTAGAGTTTGAGCAGCAGCGCGATAAAATTGCCCCTTTATACGAAAAAGTTCATAGCTTGTGTTTGTTCGCAAAAGATGACATTGAACTCACTTTGCCAATAGATGTTGGTAGTTCAGAAAGCAAGATTTTAGTAACCGGTTGGTTAACAAAGCACTTTGAATCAGGATTGATTAGATATCGAAGTGGACGGATTCGCTCTGAAGATTATTTGTCTGCTTGGATAGATCACTTGTGTGCTGCGGCAATGGGGCATGTGCTACCAACACACCTGCTTGGGATGGACAAGGCCAAATTGGAGCACAAGGTTTACTCCGCTATTTCGGATCAAGAGTATGCACAACAACAACTCAGGAAGCTTGTAGAATACTATGTTCAAGGGATGAACACTCCTTTTGCTTATTTTCCTAAAACCGCTTTGGCTAACCTGAAAGCCTATAAAGTACGAGGCAAAAAAGAAGTGACTGCTGAAGATGTGGATAAAAAAATGCTAGCGGCGTTTAACGGTACTCCACAGATGATAGGAGAAGGTACGAATTTATACATTGCTCGATTATGGCCGAAGTGGAACGACGAGTTAGCTCAATACACTCAAGGCTACGCAAGCGAAATATTAAAGAGTGCATATGAAAATGCCTTGGATGAAAGAGAATTGGCCGCCAACAAAAAAAGTGTGTAGGGAACTGTTGGCAGGCCAAGGTTTATAGACCAATGAAACTAAGATAAGTAAGAGGTAATTGCTTAAGTAGCGAGAGAAATTTTATCCGTAACTGTTTGAGTTTTTCGTGATTAGAATCCCACCTCGCTCCTTTGTTACAAAGCGATTACAAATGAATGTCAGTAATATCGAATAAGTCACGATAAAAGCATATTTTTGTCTATTTTATCAGCTATTTTTCTGTGGCTTTAGTGAATTAAATTGAGATGGTGCACTATGGCTGGTCAATCCGCCGACAATATTCAACCCCTAGAAATTATGAGCTTCCCTTTGCATGGCGCGAGGCTAATAGAGGCATCAGCAGGCACAGGAAAAACTTATACGATTGCCGGCTTATATTTGCGATTGTTACTAGGCCATGGTGAGAACAACTCCAAGCACAATCAAGCGTTGACCGTTGATCAAATTTTGGTTGTTACATTCACTGATGCGGCAACAGAAGAGTTGCGTGACAGAATCCGTAAACGCATTCATGAGGCTAGATTGGCATTCTTGCGAGGGAAAACAGAAGATGGCTTCCTTGCCCCTTTTCTAGAGCAAACCTCTGATCATAAAACAGCGGCAAATTTACTGCTGGATGCTGAGAGACAAATGGATGAAGCGGCTATTTTTACGATCCACGGTTTTTGCCAGCGGATGTTAAAACAGCATGCATTTGAATCTGGCGCCCAATTCAACAATGAGCTAATTACCGATGAAGCCTTCTTGAAAGCTCAGGTTGTTGCCGATTATTGGCGACAAAATTTCTACTCATTACCTATAGAACTAGTGAAAGAAATTCGTAAGCTATGGGAATCTCCAAACAAACTATTGTTGGATGTGGAGAGGTATTTATCTGGGGCAGAGATATCTTTGACCACCGAGCCGCCTAAAGACTCATTAGTAGAGGCTCATCAAGAGAATATAAGACGCATTCAATCGCTTAAGCAGGAGTGGCTTACAGGCTGTGCAGACTTTCACACTCTTATTAGCTCTTCTGGTGTGGATAGGCGCACGTACAAAAAGAATAGCCTACCAGCTTGGCTTGACGAGGTAACCAGTTGGGCTGAATCTCAAACAACGAGTTATTCTTTACCGAAGAATCTGTATCGCTTTTCTCAACAATTGTTACATGAGAAAACTCAAAAAGGTGACGCTCCAGAGCATAAAGTGTTTGATAGCGTTGAGCAATTTTTATCACAGGACATTTCCATTAAGGGGCCGCTTCTTGCGCAAGCCATCCAGTTTTGCCGCCTTCGCCTAAAGCAAGTCAAAGAGCAGAATCAGGTTTTTTCATTTGATGATTTGTTGACTCAATTGTCGGCTGCGATCGAATTGGATGAACATTCTGTTCTCAAAGATAAAATTCGTCAGCAATATCCAGTGGCTATGATTGATGAATTTCAAGATACCGATCCGCTTCAATACAACATCTTTAGTCAAATATATTTGTCTGACCAACAAAGTGCGTTATTGATGATCGGCGATCCCAAGCAAGCAATCTATGGTTTTCGCGGCGCGGATATCTTTACCTATATAACAGCAAAGAAACAAGTTTCCTCTCAATACACATTGGATACAAACTGGCGCTCTAGTGCAGAAATGGTTGAGTCGGTGAACCATCTTTTCTCTCAGGCTGATGGCCCATTTTTATATGATAGCGATATTCCGTTTTATCCAGTGAATTCAAGCCCAGATGCGGGTCAACGGAGTTGGTGGCTTGAAGGTAGAACCGGGAAGGCTAGTCCGCAGCCAGCGCTAAATATTTGGTTCGATAAGAAAAATGACTCTTTCACCAACTCAGGTGATTACCAAGCGATGATGGCTCAAGCAACATCTAGCCAGATTTATACTATTTTGACAGCTGCTCAAAATGGCAATGCTTACTTAAAATCGGGTTCAGGAAACAAAGCCATTGAAGCAAGCGATATTGCGATTTTGGTTCGCAATAAAAATCAAGCTCAGATGGTGAAACAAGCACTGCTGGAGCGAGGTATTGCAAGTGTGTTTTTATCTAATCGGCAAAGTGTTTTTCTTAGCTCCGCTGCGACCGATTTAGTACTGATATTGAATGCTGTTTTAGCGCCTGAAAATGAGCGATTTTTAAGAGCGGGTCTAGCTTGCTCGTTACTTGCATTAGAATTGCCGCAACTGGATTTGCTCAACAATGATGAAAATGCTTGGGAGGCAGCCATCTTCGAGTTCAAAGAATATCGAACTCTGTGGCATCAACGTGGCTTTCTACCCATGCTACGTGCAGTCATGAGTAAGCGACAAATAGCGGAGCAGCTATTATGCCATGAGGGAGGAGACCGCGTTCTTACTGACTTAATGCATTTGAGTGAGTTACTTCAACAGGCCAGCTTGGAAATTGATAGCTTTTATGGCCTCATTCATTGGCTTTCGCAAAAAATTGAAGATGCGAATGGGGTGTCAAGCGCAGATGAACATAATCAGAGGCTGGAATCGGAAAGCAATCTTGTCCAAATCGTCACTATTCACAAATCAAAGGGGTTGGAGTACAACCTAGTGTTTTTGCCATTTGCTTGTAGCTTCAGTGAAGCAAGAGAGGCAAAGTATCACGATGCTGAAAGTAAAAGGACTGTGTTAGATGTAAACCGCAGTCAAGAAGCATTGGAAAAAGCTGAACAAGAACGACTGGCTGAAGACCTACGATTGATATACGTTGCGTTAACTCGCTCAGTGTATGCGTGCTACGTGGGGGTTGCACCGCTCAAGATCGGTAATGCAAACAAAGTCACCTCAGATATTCACAAAAGTGCTCTTGGGTATTTGCTTCAAAACGGCAAAGTAGGTGATGTTGATATGCTGAGGCAGTCATTAACGTCGCTTTGTCACAGCTCAGAGGCAATACAGCTCTCTGAGCTGCCGAATGAAAAAATGTGTCGATTGGTCGCAAGCGCAGATAAAGTGACGGATGTAATAGCACAAAGCTCAAAAAGAAATATCGATAGATCGTGGCGACTTACCAGTTATTCCAATTTGGTAAAACACAACATTCATTCTTCCCGAGAGGAGCTAATTATTGATGAAGCTAGCTTCGACATCGACTCTGATGAAGATATCGAGCTAGAAGAATCGGTTAAGGCTTTTGAATACTCCATATTTACTTTTCCAAAAGGTGCTCGCCCGGGTACTTTCTTACATACGTTGTTTGAGCAAGTAGATTTTAATCAATCTGCAGAGGAGAAAGACAATCAGCAGATAATTGAAAAGTTGCTGGATAGAGAAGGCTTTGATCTGCAATGGTTACCCGTGCTAACTCAGTTAGTAAATACTATTTTGCAAGTACAGCTCAACGACAAAGCGTTACGATTGGCGGATTTACCGGCAGAGAATCGCTTAATTGAAATGGAGTTCTTACTTCCAATTGAAATGCTTACAGCAGCGCAACTCAATACGATTACTCATAAATATGACTCACTCTCTTCTCTAGCTGGAGAGTTAGGCTTCCAACCCGTTAAGGGAATGCTAAAAGGGTTTATAGACTTGGTGTTTGAAGCGCAAGGTAAATTTTACGTCTTAGACTGGAAGTCAAATTACTTAGGTGACGCTATTGAAGATTACCATTCTGAAGCGCTTGAAAGCGCGATGGCTGAGCATCGCTACGATTTACAGTACCAAATATACTGCTTAGCCTTGCACCGTTACTTAAGAAATAGGGTGCCAGATTACGATTATGACCAGCATTTTGGTGGCGTCTATTACGTATTTTTACGCGGGGTTGCAAAGAGCAATGACACAGGCATCTTTTTTCAAAAGCCAGAATACTCCCTCATTAAAGAGATGGATGAGTTGATTGATGGAAACTCGGCAAAGCCATTTGAACAAGGCCAATTGGAGCTAGATTTATAATGAATGCTTGCTTATTAGATGAAATGAAATGGCTGTCTCAGCAAGGTTACATTCGCCCAATTGATTATCAGTTTGCGCGCTTTATCCATTCTCAAGTCAAAAAAGATAACGATGAAGTGGCATGGTTAGCGGGGCTGTTAAGTATTGAACTGGGTAAGGGAAATGTCTGTCTGTTGATATTTGATAATCGAGGAGTGACTCAGCAATTTTCTAATGTCATGTCTCGATTGCTAGAGCATAAACCTGAATTACTTGCAGTTATCTCAAAGTATGATTGGCAAACGATTTTAACAAATTGTTCGATTGTTCATTCAGAAAATGATTCAGTGCCTTTGATTTTCGACGGTCATCGATTGTATCTACAAAGGTATTGGCACTACGAAGCCGCTCTGGTAGAAAAGCTATCTACACTTTCTAAGCCAGTGACCATGCAGATTCCTGAGTTGGAAAACCTAGCCAGTGTGTTAGGGCAACTTTTTTGTCGTGACTATCGGTATTTACTTAATGCAATACGGAAAGCGAGAGAAATTAGCGCTTCTAGCGTGTCAACGATGCAGCAATTGGTTTGTGACCATCTAGATGTCGTTGAAACTGAAAGTGTAGACTGGACTAGAGTGGATAAAGTTTGCCAGCACGCAAGCAGCGTTGAACAGCTTAATGAACTGGATAGATTAGTCGCAAAGTCATTATGTGTTGATTGGCAAAAGGTAGCGGCATCCATTGCGCTCACTCGTAAACTTACCGTAATTTCAGGCGGGCCGGGTACTGGAAAAACCACCACGGTCACTAAGTTACTTTTAGCTGTGTCTGCGCAAGCGCAGCAAACAGGAGAGACCCCTATTATCAAGCTTGCCGCGCCAACGGGTAAGGCAGCGGCGAGGTTAACAGAATCGGTTGGCAACGCATTAGCAAGTATCCCCTTTGATTCGGAGTTAAAACAAGTCATTCCTACTGACTCCAGTACCTTGCATCGTCTTCTTGGAGCGATTCCAAATAGCGTCAAATTTATTCATGATAGAGGGAATCCACTACGTCTAGATATTTTGGTCATCGATGAAGCGTCAATGGTAGACTTATCTATGATGTATCGAGTGATCGATGCTTTACCTGAACATGCGAGGCTCATTTTACTTGGTGATAAAGATCAATTAGCTTCTGTTGAAGCGGGCTCAGTCCTTGGAGATATATGTCAATTTACTCAATATGGCTACAGTGTTCAGCAAGTAAAATCTATAGCTATGCTGACTCAGCACCGAGTTAGTAGTCAAACAACAGCTGCTCCTTCCATTAGTGATAGTTTATGTATGCTGCAGAAAAGCTATCGTTTTGATGCGCGCTCCGGAATTGGGCAACTAGCGAAGGCGATAAATACTGGTAAATACGAGCAAGTGGAAAAAGTGTATCGAAGTGACTTTACAGATATTGCTCAATTTACAGTCAACAAAAACAATATGAATCACCTCATTCGTACACTTGTGGCTCAATATCGGGCTTACCTTGAATGCATACAGCAGAGTGATAGCGACGCAACGAATATTTTTGAAGCAGCTAAACTAGCCTTGAATGCTTTTGCTCGCTGCCGTCTGTTATGTGCGTTGAGAGAAGGGGACTACGGGGTATCTGGGCTGAATAAAAAAATTGAACAGGGACTTGAGTCGAAAAAGCTTATTTTTATTAAAGGTGAACAGTGGTATCACGGAAGGCCAGTAATGATAACTCGTAATGACCATAACTTAGGCTTGTATAATGGTGATATTGGTCTCTGCATCTTTGATGGAGAGCGTCTGAGAGTTTTCTTTGAGTTGCCTGATAGCAGCGTTAAAGCTTTTTTACCAAGTCGAGTGCCGGAACATGAAACGGCATTTGCGATGACTATTCACAAGTCTCAAGGGAGTGAGTTTGATTTCGTGCAAATGGTATTACCTAAAGAGCACAATCCAGTGCTAACAAGGGAGCTGATTTATACTGGTGTAACGAGAGCGCGAAATCATTTTGAGCTGTATTGTGATAAGGCAGTACTTAGGAAGGCAATAAAGTCGAGAACGGTCAGGGCCAGTGGGCTAGCGGCAAAGTTACAAGTGCTATAACCGTCCGTGGTGAACCTAATCGTTAGGCGACGTCTAAAAAAGAAATACTGCGGATTTTGTATTGCTCTTGGTAGTTCAAAATGAAGGCTCGTAATCCTTCATTCACTTGGAATAAACATTGGACGTCTAATCCTTCTAGCAACTGATTATCAGCCATATCCCAAAAACTCTGAATCGAGTTACATTTTACTGTTTTCATTGATGGTTAGCTCTCATACACATACTGACATAACGGCATTCCATGCGAGCCCCACTTTTTATTTTGTGTTGTGGGTTTGGTCCTAGCTTACAAATCCTTATTTTTAGGACCGGAGCATATTAGCAAATAGAAGGGCAAAATATAGAATGGTTTTGTAAACGTATATGTAATATTTTGGCTAGTTCGGCTTTACTGTATGTTTTTATTGATATAAAAGTCACTTTTATTATCGAGCTTTAAAATTGTAAACTCGAAACTCAAGATAGGTATTTTGAGAAAGCTCGTTGCGGCAACAACGAGCTGGTATCGGGGCTAAACCGCTAACGACAAGATCTTTGAGCGCCTTTGAAAGTTATATAAACCTTGCCTTTGCATAGGGAGTGAAGTCACGGTGACTTCAATAAACCCTTGTTCTAAAAACCAGTGTTGGCTATGAGTCGTCAGGACAAAAAGAGATTCAATACCAAATTTTCTCGACTGCTGTTTGAGGTGAGCCAGTAGTAATAACCCTCTATTGCCTTCTCGATAGTCAGAATGTATGGCCATGCATGCTACTTCTGCCGTCTTTTCTTCGCTGTATGGATAAAGTGCAGCGCAGCCTATGATAAGACCATCTTTTTCAATGATAGTGAATTGGTGAATTTCTTGCTCTAGTTGTTCACGAGATCGACGAACAAGTACTCCTTGCTCTTCCAATGGCTGTATGAGCTCAAGTATTCCTCCAATATCGTCAATCTTCGCGGTTCGTAAGCGTTCTGCACTGGCTTTGACAACTTGAGTGCCTATACCATCAAAGGAGAAAAGCTCTTGTAATAGGGCGCCATCTTCCTTGTAGCTCACCAAGTGACTTCTTGGAACTCCCGAACGACAGGCAGATACCGCTGCTCTGAGGAAACGTAACGTACCTGAATATTCATTGTTTTGTTCATAGTCTGTTTCAAGTTGGTTGAGCCTAGCTTCTGCTTCGGTCGGAAATATTTCAGCAATAGCATTACCATCTTCATCTATGATGCCTTGCTCTGAACAAAAACCAATCAGCTTTTCTGCCCCCAGCTTAATTGCGGCATGTGTAGCGACTTCCTCTGAAAGTAAATTAAAGGACTCTCCTGTTACGGAACCGGCAATTGGGCCTAGTAAAACGATAGAACCAAGCTCGAGGGCACGAAGAATTCCATCAGAGTCCATTCTTCTTATACGGCCGCTGTTGCAGTAATCAATGCCATTGTCTACTCCCAGTGGTTGAGAGATGACAAAGTTTCCACTAATTACATTGAGCTGTTTACCTGCCATAGGAGTATTATTCAAGCTCATTGATAACCGAGCAGTAATTTCTAGTTGGGTTTGCCCGACAGCTTGCATGACATACTTTAAGGCTACTTCATCTGTAACGCGAATACCTTTGTGATAAGGCGTTTCATGATTGTTCTCAGCTAGGATTTGGTTGATCTGGGGACGAGCACCATGGACAAGGACAATTTTGACGCCCAAACTGTGAAGCAAGGCAATATCACTCACAATATTGGTAAAGTTACTGTCTTGCATGGCTTCTCCACCAAGCATAATAACCATAACTTTGCCTCTATGAGCATTGACATAGGGTGCAGATTGTCTAAATCCTTTGACGAGTTCAGTGCTACGAATTTTCAATATAAATTACATTTTCGTTGAATTTGTAGTTACTAATATAGAATTTTTATTCATTTTACAAGAGTGTGTTGCTAATAAAAATTACAATTAATCAAAAGTATTGGCAAAACTGATTCTATACTAAAAGTAATTTATCACAGTAAAGTCGTTTATATGAATAAGCCTTTTAAAGGTGCGAGACAGCAACCACCCGGCATGAAACAACAAGCTAAGGCCCCTAAGTCGTTGATGCAAAAGTGGGTCGAGCGTACTCTGATGTTAGTTGTGACCGTTGGTATCGTATTTGTTGTGTATGCATATTTCGACTTGTATAAGCGTTACGTTGAGCAGAACATGCCAAAAGATCGTATCTATGGTATGTGGGTTGAGCAAGAAGTGGCACCTTATATGGCCGATCGTTTTGTTATCGGTAAAAGAGGGGTACTAATTAATGGTGCGGTGGTGTCTACTGAATTTAAGTTCGATGGCGAATACTTTGAATATACCTCTGGCGGCAAGCAGAAGAAATTTATTTTGCTCAATAAAGATCTGTCGAAAATGCAGTTAATGACCGACCTTCCATATCAACCTGTCTACAAATTGTCAGGAAGTCATAAAAAACGATCTACGTGGCAATTCACCGATTGAGATTTAGTACGTAGTTTGTCATCCTTGCTCATTCCACTCTTACAACCGTTATGATTTATGCTGGAGTGCATTGTGTTTAAAATCAAAGGAATGGCAAGTTTTACCAAATTTTCATCTATTCTAATGGCGTCTGTTTTACTGGCTGGTTGTGTCAATCCAACCGATCGAGGTCAGCAGTATCAAGACGGTCAATTTAGTTCAATTCTGAATAAAACGGGGCAAATTCAGTCGAATGCTCCGCGAGACTATTCTAAATTCTCAAAACAAGCGAATGAAGTTACGAGTCGTTCTCAATCCATGGCAACGATTTATTCGCCTTTATACAAAAAACTTAATGATTGGATTTTAGAAAGTGGCGATCCCAAAGACTTGAGTAAATACGGAATTCAAGCGGCTCAGTTAGGCGGAGGCGATGAGAAAGGCAACGTTTTATTTACCGGCTACTTTTCGCCCGTAATGGAACTTCGCCATCAGCCAAATGATAAGTTTAAATATCCGGTTTATGCCAAGCCAGATTGCGAAAGCGAGTGTCCAACACGTGCTCAGATATATGATGGCGCGTTAAAAGGCAAAGGGTTAGAGCTTGGCTACGCTTCAAACCGTATAGATCCTTTTATTATGGAAGTTCAGGGAAGTGGCTTTGTGCACTTTGAAGATGACGACACGTTGGAATATTTCTCCTACGGCGGCAAAAACAATAAGCCGTATGTCAGCATCGGAAAAATCTTGATCGAAGAAGGTGAAGTACCAAGGGAGAAGATGTCGCTCAAAGCGATTAAAGATTGGGTCCATAGCCACAGTGATCAGCAGGTAAAAGATCTGCTTGAGCAAAACCCATCATTTGTGTTCTTCTTGCCGCGTAAAGCTCATGATGTATTAGGAACTGCGGGTATACCTTTATTGCCAATGGCTTCTGTTGCTGGTGATTCGAGTATTTTGCCTATGGGAACCCCAATACTCGCTGAAGTCCCATTGGTCAACGCTGATGGGACTTGGAGTGGTGTTCATCAACTCAGATTGTTGTTGGTATTAGACACTGGTGGTGCGGTGAAAGACAACCATCTAGACCTGTATTATGGCATGGGTCCAAGAGCTGGAATTGAAGCGGGTCACTACAAATATTTTGGTCGGGTTTGGAAGCTTGGGTTAAACCAATCTGCAACACAGGCTCCTTGGTCTAAACCTCCTGAGAAGTTGGAGTGATCCAGTTTTTGCAGTTTATCGAGTAAACTGGGTATAGACATTTACATATAGAGTGCGTATAAAACGCACTCTTTGTTTATTCCGCTCCAACTGGAAAATCATTATGCGTGAACTTAACTCCCCAGCATCCGAAACTTATGACCAGCGCTTTGGTGGCACTCGTAGGCTTTACGGTCAAAGTGAGGTTGAGATTCTCAGAGCTGCTCATGTTTGTGTGATTGGCATTGGTGGTGTAGGTTCATGGTCGGTAGAAGCATTAGCTAGAACTGGCATTGGTGAAATTACGCTTATTGATATGGATGACGTGTGCGTCACCAACATTAACCGCCAAATTCATGCAATGTCAGGAACGGTTGGAGAAAGCAAAGCAGAGGTGATGGCCGAACGAGTCAAACTCATCAATCCAGACTGCAAAGTTAATGTGATCGATGACTTTATTAGCTCAGAGAACCAGCATGAGTATCTGAGAAAAGAATATGACTATGTGATTGATGCCATTGATAGTATCAAAGCAAAAGTTTCTTTGCTGGCTTACTGTCGCAGCAACAAAATCAAAGTCATTACCATTGGTGGTGCTGGTGGTCAGATTGATCCTACCCAAATAAAAACAGCCGACTTAACCAAAACTATTCAAGATCCTTTGGCAAAAAAGGTGAAAGATAGGCTTAGACATCAATTTAACTTCCCTAAAAACCCACAACGTAAGTTTGGTATTGAGTGTGTATTCTCGACTGAGCAACTAAAATACCCTCAAGCGGACGGTTCAGTCTGTGGAGTGAAATCTTCAGCTGAAGGTCCAAAACGTATGGATTGTGCAAGTGGTTTTGGCGCTTCAACCATGGTTACCGCCACGTTTGGATTTGTCGCTGCAGCTCGAGTAGTTGAAAAGCTGATTCAAAAGTACAAAAAATAGCAGGTTAGTAGGATGTCGATACAAAACTACAGTGATTTTGGTAGCAAGATAAGCAGTGAAGATGTTGTCAAAACAATGAGTGAACTGTCGGGTTGGGAAGATAAATATCGCCAAGTGATTCAGTGGGGCAAACTGCTACCAAAGTTCACTGATGAACAAAAACTCGATGAAGTAAAAGTGTCGGGCTGCGAAAGTCAGGTTTGGCTTGTCTGCGAGCTAAACGATGATGTTTGGCATATTGCCGCAGATTCGGATGCTCGAATTGTGCGAGGGTTAATTGCCCTTGTTTTAGCTGCCTACAATGGCAAAACTAGCCAGCAGATTGCTGAGTTTAACGTCGAGCAATATTTCAATCAGCTCGGGCTTATCGAGCATTTAAGTCCGTCTCGTGGAAATGGACTGTTCGCGATAGTGGAAGAGATACGCGAGAGGATTTAGGTTCACCTGACCAAGGGTGCGAGAACCATTATTCGACGACTGACAAAAAGTGATTCGAGGGTGTTTGAATTAACACCCTCAAGTTTAGTTAAGCGGCTTTGTGCTGATGAATCATATTGTTTTTGTTTTGAGGTTTAGGTGATTCTTGATCGGGTTTAATTAACTCAAACAAAGTACAGCTGATAACGACAAACCACAAAATAATGCTAATTAAGGTTAACGCATCAATGTTCAATACCGCGTGCAAATAGGACCAAATAGCAGAGAAAATAGAGAATAGGGCAGTAAACATCGCCGCAGCGGTACCGAAGTGTTTATCTAACACTTTCATTCCCCCGTGTGTACCCATTGGTCCTAACATTCCTGCGCCGATACCGATGGCGAAAAAGGTTCCAATTGTACAATCCAATGACATATGTGTATTTAATATCAAGGTGGCAACGGCAACTAAAGCGAATGCGACAAATTTAAGGTGGCGTTTAACCATCCTTGCGCCGATATGTTTGGAAATCATGTTACCTATCAAGTAAGCGATACAGATGAATAGGGCGATATTGGCATAGTGGCTAGCGGATACATGAAACTGTTTGATAAACACTTCAGGCCCGAATCCAAGGAATAGCCCTAGTACCACAGAAAAAAACATTCCAACTAAAATAGCATTTTTCATAAACAGTGGATTTTTCGCGCAGTATAAGAATTGCTCGGTAATGCCTTTAACTTGCACTTTGCTTGGTTTGAACGACTTATCAGGCTCGTGGGTATTTTTGTAGGTGCTGTAAAGTACGGCAAGCACAACCACAGCAAGTGCAGCATATATCAAGTGCCAGTTGACGTGTTGTGCCATTTCTATCGACATTTTTGTTGCCACTATTGGACCTGCTATCACGAGCACAGAAAAGCTTGTATATGCTTTAAAAAGCAAGTCATGATCTTTAATTGCGTGGTTGACGATTGAACGTGATACGACAGAAAAAGCCCCCGTCCCTAAACCTATCACTACAAGTCCAAAAGCGAATGTATAAAAAGAGTCACTAAGAGAGCAGATAATTAATCCGATTAGACTAATGCTTTGAGCGGTGAGCAGTACATTTCTTCTGCCGACGAAGTCTGAGACTGGCCCGAGTGCAATCGAAGAGACAGAGAAGAAGAAAAACAGCAGAGATACGCCAAGCTGCAAGTCAGTCATTGATATATGGCTTTTCTGGCTAATGGTTAGCAAGATTGGTGCAGTTGAGCTCAGCGTAAGGTATGCAACGAAAAATATCGCGTAGATGGTGTAAATAAACCGATGATTCGTGTTCATGTTGTCCTCACTGAGTATGAAGTCATTGTTCTGTCTGGGTAGATTAGCCCTGTTTATTGATGATTAAAAATTGTTTATAGTCATTAAATTGATAATAAAAAGTTATCGGAAGAGTTGTGATGAATTTTACTCTTAAGCAGTTGAAAACTTTCCAAGTAGTGGCTGAATATCTTAATTATCACCGAGCGGCTGAGGCGTTATTTATCACTCAACCAGCGGTGACTAGAAATATTCAAGCATTGGAAGAAACCGTCGGTTTTGCTCTATTTGAAAAGTTTGGCAAGAAAATACAGCTAACCGAGCAAGGCAAAAGCATGCTGGGAGAAGTCGAGGCAGTGCTAAGGCAGCTCGATGTTATGCAAACCAATATTAAGCAAAATATATCACGTGAAAAGCAGTTCTCTTTAGCGGTTATACCGGGTTTAGAAGAACTGACGATGGAAGCAGTGATAGAGTTCTTCAACGTTAATCCAGAGGTTAAGGTCAGTATTGAAGTGATTTCAAATCGGAAAATGGCGGAAGTCATTGCCTCTAACCAGTTCGATTTATGTATTGCTGCCAACTCTGAAATTGATAGTGATTACCGAAGCGAAGTTTTGTTCTCTACGGAGCTATGTCTTGCGGCTTGCTACGACCACCCTTTACGTGACAAGAGGAAACTGACTAAAAAAGATATTGAAAGTGAGTGCTTTATTGAAATGGAAACGTCAGAGTCGTTCAGAGAAACCATGGAAGCGTTCAAGTCTGAGTATATTGCGGAAGAAAATAGCCGGATAAAAATCCATGGCAGAAATGCTCTTTTGAAAGCAGTTTATGCAGGGGTGGGGATTGCCTTATTGCCAAGGTATACCTTAAAAGAAGGCCTTGAGTCCGATCGGCTTTGTATACTCAATATCGACAATTTGAAGTTGAGCGCAAACTATCGCTACTTCTTCCACAAAAATAAGGTTTTTAGTGAAGAAACCAATCACTTCTTAGCGATTTTACGCAATAAAATAGGTGAGAAGGTTTAGCGACCTCCTCATCGATAAATGATTCGCTGCAAATAGCACCTAAGTTCTACATTTAAAGCATATCTAACGCTTTTTCTAGTGCTTTAACGAACAAATCAACTTCTTCAATCGTGTTGTAAATACCAAATGAGACTCTCACCGTACCCACAATACCTAACGCTTCCATAAATGGATGTGCGCAGTGATGGCCTGCTCGTACAGCGATTCCTTGCTTGTCTAGCAGTGTTGCAACATCTTGGTGATGTACACCATCGACGACAAATGAAATGATGTTGCTATCGGGTTGGTAGCCAACGACTTTGACGCCTTCAAGTTGGGACATTGCGTCGTAGGCTGAGCTTTGCAGTTGATGAATATGTTGTTCGATATCTTGTATCGAAAACTGGCTAAACCAATTGATGGCTTTTGCTAGAGATATAGCTCCGGCAACGTTAGGGGTACCAGCTTCAAACTTTGCAGGCACACCTGAATAGGTGGTACCTGAAAAGGACACTTTCTCCACCATTTTCCCACCACCGTGCCACGGAGGCATTGCTTCTAGTAAATTATATTTTCCGTAGAGCACACCAATACCCGCTGGTGAGTAGACTTTATGTCCAGAGAAAACATAAAAATCTGCGTCTAGATCGACGACATTGGTTTTCTCGTGAACCACACCTTGAGAGCCGTCTATAACAGCAATCGCGCCAACTTTATGTGCAGCGACAATGAGCTCTTTGATTGGTGGTTTGTAACCATTCACATTGCTCAATTGCGTTAGAGCGACAATCTTGGTTTTATTCGATAGCTTTTTATGAAACGCTTCGATATCGAGTGAACAGTTTGATGTCATCGGTGCTTTAACTATCGTTGCCCCAGTTTGTTGGGCGACAATTTGCCATGGGACGATGTTGGCATGGTGTTCAATCTCACTGATTAAAATTTCATCACCAGGTCTCAACGTTTTACGTGCATAAGTTTGGGCAATCAAGTTTAGAGCTTCTGTAGCGCCGCGAGTCCAAATAATTTCCTTGCTAGAAGCTGCACCAATGAAGTCAGCGATGGTTTGTCTAGCGGCCTCAAACTGATTAGTCGCATGGGCGGTGAGTGAGTGGCTACCGCGATGAACATTCGCATTTTGTGCCTGATAGTAGTTAGTTATCGTATCTATAACCTCTTGTGGTTTCTGTGTTGTCGCTGTGCTATCTAAGTAAACAAGAGGTAGGCCATTCATAGTTTGTTGTAAAGCAGGAAACTGAGCCCGTATTACATTGATGTTGAATTTCATTTTTCACCTAATTTGTCGTAGTGCAGAGTAGGGAGAGTTACCATTGGCTCTGCAACACTCCAGGCATGGGGTTTTCCTGAAAGTTTAATGATAATTTCCATAGCGAACTCAAGTGCTGTTCCTGGGCCTTGACTGGTAATTAAATTGTGGTCGATATCGTAAGTAACACGCTTGACTCTTAGCTTGTCCTTCGCAATTTTATCTTGCAAGTTTGGGTGGCATGTCATTATAGCATTGGAATAAAGACCATGGTGCTGTAATACCAGCGCCGGTGCGGCGCATATAGCAGCGACTAAACGGCCGTCATACATTTGCTGCTTAACGATCTCAAGTAATACAGGGCTGTCTCTAAATGTTTCAGCTCCACCGAGACCTCCCGACAAAACAACCGCATCAAATTCTTCATCAGCAATGTCGACCAATAAACAATCAGCGGTTAGGCACACTCCACGCGAAGCTTTCACACTTAAACTGCCATCAAACTCTGCGCTTGCAACTGTCACTTCATATCCAGCACGTACCATCATATCGATGACAGTGACAGCCTCCATCTCTTCAGTGCCAGAGGCGATAGGAACTAAAATCTTTTTAGTCATGCTCATCCTTACTTAATTCATTCACTCTAATATAAAAGTACAAGTTAACAATCTCTACAGTATAGGGATGATGATACTTTGCATGCTTGATTAAGTAACTAGCAACAACATTGAATTTTGTTTTCTGGCTATCTGGTAGCCTGACAGCACTTGATCGAGCTAAATTGAGTAGGAACGATATTAATGAGTACTTTATCTTCAGGAAAAGGTATCGAGTTTCTTATGTATGTCGCTCATAGAGATTCGATAGTATTAGTGAGTGACGCAACAAAGCTCTTTGATTCAGAGTGAATATCCTAGTGGGCCAAGAATAAAGACAAATGAAAAATGGTGCCGATTGGCACCATTTTTAAGTCTTCAAGTTTGTATTTAGAACTTGTAAGAAAGAGAGATATAGTTAGCTACACCTGAAGAGCGGAACCCTGGAGTATCTTCGATACCATATACATCTTTGTATAGCTTGAGGCCATAGCCAATTGCGTAACGCTGTGAATGCCAGTAGAAACCGTTAAACATTGCGCCGCCAGTCGCTGATGTTGAGTATTGCGACTTCATACCCATTTGGTAATCGATATAGCCTTGGTAAGCTAGGAAAGTACCGTTAGCAAAGGTGTAGAAAGGTTTAAACCAGTTAGTTGAAACTTGGTAGCCATTCCAATCTTTTTTGGTCGCATCATAAGTTTTGTAGAAGTTTAGGCCGATTTTGCCAAGCCATGGGACCATAACATCAGAACCTAAACCAATTTTTTGGCTGTTAGTTTCGTTAGGGTTCGTTGTTACATTACCGCCATCCCATTCAATTAAAGAAGCGATGTACAGCTCTTTTACTGGGCCAAACGACAAATCTTTGCCTGTTAGCGCGTCTAGCGATAGGCGAGGAGCAAACTTCATGAAGATTTTGTCTTGATCTTCTTTGTCACTGCTTGGATTACTCAGCAGGTTAAATACGTCAACATATCCGTATAGATCAAATAGTCCTGAGCGACCACCGAATTCCATTTCGCCATAATCATGGCTATTGTTGCCTGGCTTTTCGTTGAATGCGCCCATTAGGTTGAACTGCATCCATTTGTAGTCATTTTTATGAATGTTACCGTCTGAATAGTCCGCTGCGAAACTCGGAGCTGAAACCACTGCAAACAAGCTAAGAGCTAAAAGTATTTTACGCATAAAAGGGGAACTCTCTATATGTTTGTTTATTGTTGACGATTATGCTTTCGTCTTAGTCATTTAATGAGCGGTGAATGATAGCGATAAAATTCAAAAAATGAAGAGATCAATTGCAGAATTATCACTTTTAATTGTGATGTAGATCAATTTATTTTGCTTTGGTGTGGAACTTTTTTGAGTTTATGCAAGTGATGGCTGGGAGGGTTTGTTCATAGTTTTATAGTAAGTTTTCACTTAATGTATTGACTATTTTTATACAAGAAGGAGGTGGATTGATTCTCACCTCCTTCTTGTTTTTAAATTTTAGTACGCAGAGCAGCTCTATTATTTGGCCAGTGTAAGCTAGCTCTCGGAGTTGTTAGCCTCTAATCTGTTCTCTTCTTCTTCGTTTTCTTTAGATTTGTTTAAGATATCGTCAAAGTAGTGCCTCAAAGAATAAAGCATGATTAAGCTAGGTATCACCATTACAGCAGTAAGAATAAAGAAAGTGGACCAGTCGTTTAGGTAGTCAGCGAGAGCGCCACTGAAAGAGGCTAAAGTCGTACGTCCGAGGTTTCCTAGAGAGGCAAGTAATGCGTATTGAGTTGCTGAAAAAGCTTGTCCAGTGAGCATTGTTAGAAAAGAGACAAAAGCTATGGTAGCGAATGCGCTGGTGAAGTTGTCTACAATGATAGTAGCCAAAAATAGATGAACGTCTGGCCCTACATGGGCAATCCATGAAAACATTAAGTTACTGGCGGACATTGCGATACCACCGACCATCAAGCCACGAATAATGCCGAATCTGACATTTATCATACTACCAATGATGGTGAAAAGTACTGTCGCGCCCCAACCAATCAACTTTGAATATTCTCCAATTTGTTGGTTAGTAAAGCCAACATCTTTATAAAAAGGTATCGACATTCGGCCTAGGAAAGCTTCACCTATTTTAAACAGGAAAACAAACAGCAGCAGGGTGATGGCAACACGAACGCCATTACGGCGGAAAAAGTCCAAAAACGGTTCAATAACGGTTACGGTAATCCAAGCGACAGCCGGAGAGCCAACGATTTCCTTATGCTCTAACTCTGCTTTGTGTTGCAACGCATCTCGGTGAGTTTTTGGTTCTCGTGTGAGAAGAGTGAATATCATCAAAATCACAACGACGCCTGCCATGCCATAATAAACCCCGTTCCAACCTATAGAGTCAGCGTTCATAAAGGCGAGGTATCCAGGAAGAGAGTAGCCTGTCCACCAACCGATCACAGCCATCGCTGAAGCTTGTGGAAGCTTTTCTGAGTCTGATTTAGGAAACGTATCGATTCGAAAGGCATCAACAGCGATATCTTGTGTTGCAGAAGCGGTCGCGATACCGAGAGCTAGCATCGAGGTAAGCATCAGGCTTTTCGCTGGATCGACTCCGGCAATGAATAACGTCAGGATGAGTACAATAAATTGGCAGAGTAGAATCCAGCTACGTCTTTGCCCCAAATATTTGTGTAGCAAAGGGAGCTTGACTCTATCGACAAGAGGAGCCCAAAGGAAATTAATCGCATAAACGGCAAATACACTGCCAAAATAGCCGATAGCGGTCCGTGTTAGTCCGGAGTCTTTTAGCCAACCGGACATGTTGGAGCCGATTAAAACCCAAGGAAAGCCGCTTGAGCAGCCGAGCATAAATACCCATAGCAAGCGTTTGTCCCAGTAGGAACGAATTGTTTCAGCCCAAGAGGATGGGCGCGAGTGCAAAGACATAGGGAAATCCTTTTGGTAAAAAAGCTCCAAGCTCAAGTCACGTTAACCCTTCTGATTATGTCACTTGAGCAATTGGAGCTACTGCATTTTTACTTCGAATGAGTTGTCTTACTTTGAATGATGGTCACGTTAGTGATCACGATAGGGTTTACAGGTACGTTTCTCATTTGTCCTAGAGATTTTGTACGAGCTTTGGCGATATCTTCGATGACATCAAAGCCTTTAATGACTTTACCGAAAACGGCATAGCCAGCTTGATTTTCACCGTAGTCTAGAAAGTCGTTGTCAGCGAGGTTAATAAAAAATTGCCTTGTTGCGGAGTTAGGATCGCTAGTGCGAGCCATTGCAATTGTTGCGGTTTTATTCTTTAAGCCATTTGACGCTTCATTTTTGATTGGTGCGTAGGAGCTCAAACGGTTCATTTCTTTATCGAACCCACCACCTTGTACCATAAAGTTAGGGATAACTCGGTGGAAAATGCTACCAACATAGCTTCCATCTTTGACATAGCGTAAGAAGTTTTTGCTGGTAATAGGGGCTTTTTGCGAGTTCAGCTCAACAGTAAACGCTCCCTCAAATCCATTGGCCCCCGATTGTTTTATTTCAAATCTTACTTCTGGACCAGCAAAGGCCAAACAGCTAAACAGGGCTAATGACGCGATTAAAGCTCTGATCATTGAAAGTTATCCTTCATATAATTTTGCAGCTCTTGATCGTTTGCTATCTCTTTTAGTACTTTATCGACCAAGTCGTTCAATACTTCTTGAATATTGCTGTTAGATGCGCTTAAAAGGCCCGTCTTTTTAGACGTCCCTGTGTAGGTCTTAACTAGTTTCCCTTTTGGCGTTTCTACCGTAACAATTAATACGACTTTACCGTCCATCTCGTTTTTCATCACTGAGTGCTTGACGTTGACAAGTAGCTCTTGAATGTCGAGTTCCACAGAATTGGGGCTGTTAACTGAAAGGCTAAAACCTTGAGATTTAAACTGCTCTGCGAGTGCATTTTCTAGCGCAATGCGTACATTTTGACGCGAATGAATAGGTTCAATGTTTGAACGGCCACTATCTACCAGAGCAACGTATTGAGCGGAGCGGATATCTTGGCTTGATAAGCTAAAAGTTTTGCCCTTTACGAGGTCAACATTGCTGTGCACTGCTTCAGGTGTAAAGTTGACTTGTTCTTTTTGAGGAGCTGAACAGGCAGAGAGTAGAGCTATTGAAGCTACGAGGGCCAGTTTTCTCATGGTATTTTCCTTTCTTTTCCCATTTTTGATGCGTTCACCATTGAGTGGCCAAATTCCTAAATCCGCTGGCCACTACGGTATATTACAAATAATTATTTAGTAGCTTGTAAAATAACAAATTTGTTGTTTGTTGCTAGTTCTTTCACATTTGGTTTTCCAAATAGTCTTGCTAACTTAACATCGTAACTGAGGTGACGATTGCCGATAACAATTAATTGTCCTCCAGTATTCAGAACCCGCTTTGCATCACAGAACATCTGCCAAGCGATGTGGTCTGTGATGGCCAACCCTTGATGGAAAGGAGGGTTGCATAGCACTAAGAAAGTGCTGTCTTGCTTGAAACCATCTAAGCAATTGTTGGCAATACATTGAGTTTGCCTTTCTTTGCCAAGGTTTAGCGCTAGGTTTTGTTGTGCCGACTCCACAGCCATGAAGCTTTCATCTACACAGGTAATGCGGGCCTGAGGGTTCAATTGAGCCGCTTTTACGGCTAGCACACCGTTTCCACAACCCAAGTCTATAATATGGCGAAGCTCTGGGTCTTGTGGGATATGCTCTAGCATAAAACGAGCGCCGAGATCTAACGAGTCTCCAGAGTAAACATTCGGTAAATTTTTCAACTGGATATCTTGGTCGTCAACTTTCCATTCAGTAATAGGGTCGATTGTAGTTGTCAGGTTTTTGTCTGGTGTCGAAAATACCAATCGGTGCTTTTTCCAAGCAAGTGAAGTCGTAGTTTCTCCCAGGTACTTTTCAAATAGACGTAAAGTGGAAGTATGTATTTCTTTGGCTTTATTAACTGCTATTACGGGCACATTTGGATTTAGCTGAGTTCTTAGTTGATAGAGTTGCCAAGCGAGCATTCGATTATTTTTAGGTAGCTTGAAAAGGACGAGGTCAATGTCATTAGGAAGCACATCGCTGCATTGAAGAAATGTGACTCTATCACAGTTGTTACGTTGTAAATTTTTAAGTGTACCTTTGTGAGCAATGTAAGAGTCACTCATCATCGTGACTTGGTGCAGCTCTGAAAACCAGCAAGATAAAGCGCCAAAGTTGTCATTGAGAATGAGAATCTTACTCCGCTCTGTTAGACCCATCTCTTCTACATGATTCATCAAATATTCGTCTCCCGCATCCCAAGCTTGGAGAGTTTCTTGGGCTTGTTTTGGAAAGCGATAAAGTGTCAGTGTTTTTTCTAAAATACTTAGCTCAGTGTTCATGGTTGTTTGCTGGTTGTTCTATTACGCACTATTGTCTCAAATGCTCGCGTAACAAGATAGTGATACCTTTCTAGTCGTAGTTGATAAATGTATGATGTCCTCAATAACCATATACTCAAACTCGCCGATTGCGAGGCAAGGATACAAGCATGATCAAAGATGTGATAGAAACCAAGTTAAACGAGAGCTTTTCGCCAAGCTACTTAAACGTGATTAATGAAAGCTACATGCACAATGTACCGGAAGGATCTGAGAGCCATTTTAAGGTGGTGGTGGTGAGCACTCAGTTTGAAGGCCAGCGTTTGGTTGCTAGACATCGTTCAGTAAATCAAGTTTTGTCGGAAGAGCTAGCAAATAATATTCATGCATTGTCAATCAAAGCCTATACACCAAATGAGTGGGAAGAAAACGGACAGGTCATACCAGAAACGCCACCTTGTATGGGAGGAGATAAAAATTAACAACACGTTGTACTAAAGTATCAAAATAGCTGTTTATGTTAACATCTATGTAAACCATTTTTGGCCGAGTACTGAACTGTTTACGGCCAATTAATCTTAACCGTACGACATACATTGCATACTCACTTATTACAAATTGTAAATTAGTTCTGACTGTGCGTTAGCTCAAAGTTATGATCTTTCCTCGTATTTTATTTCTCAATTCCCGCCAAATTGGACAATGATTCTAGTTGATGTCATGGCATCAGCTTTGCAAAAAATGCTAGACTAGCGCTCCTAGCAAACCTAGGTGTGGTTTGTGATGGGAGTGTAAATGGGATGTTGCAGTTTTGGCTTTCTATAGGCTAAAACCGGACACTGATGTCGTGTCTAACATTACGCAATTATAAAGATCTTTATTCTACAATTAGTGCAAGTGCGTATGATTACAATAAAAAAGGGATTGGACCTTCCAATAGCAGGAGCTCCTTCTCAGGTGATTGATGATGGTAAAACCATCAAAAAAGTCGCCTTGCTAGGCGAAGAGTACGTGGGCATGCGCCCGACAATGCATGTCCGAGTGGGGGATGAGGTTAAAAAAGCCCAAGTTCTTTTTGAAGACAAAAAGAATCCTGGTGTAAAGTTCACCTCTCCAGCAAGTGGTAAAGTTATCGAAGTTAACCGTGGAGCAAAGCGTGTTCTTCAATCTGTCGTGATTGAAGTGGCAGGTGATGAACAGGTGACGTTTGATAAGTATGATGAAAATGAACTGACGGGCCTTGATCGCTCATCTGTTGTTTCTCAACTTATCGAGTCAGGGCTTTGGACTTCGTTACGTACTCGTCCGTTCAGCAAGGTTCCAGCAATAGATTCTTCAACAAAAGCTATCTTTGTGACTGCTATGGATACCAATCCGTTAGCAGCAGATCCTGAGTTGTATATTAATGAGCAAGCTAAAGCGTTTCGCGCTGGTCTTGATGTCCTGTCAGTTTTGACAGAAGAAAAAGTTTATGTCTGTAAATCAGACAAAAGTCTACCAAGTTCTTCTAGCTCTAAAGTAGAAGAACATATCTTTAATGGCCCTCATCCAGCTGGTCTGGCTGGCACTCATATGCATTTCCTGTATCCGGTGAATGCTGAGAATGTGGCTTGGAGTATCAACTATCAAGATGTAATCGCAGTTGGTCAGTTATTTTTAGCTGGTGAACTCTTTACTGAACGAGTGGTATCCGTAGCAGGACCTGTCGTAAACAACCCAAGATTAATTCGAACTCAAGTTGGCGCTAACCTTAGCGATCTTACCGATGGCGAATTTATGAATGGTGAGGTAAGGGTGATTTCAGGCTCTGTATTGACCGGTACAGAAGCGATTGGCCCTCATGATTATCTTGGTCGTTATCATTTGCAAGTATCCGTGTTAAGAGAAGGTCGAGACAAGGAGCTATTTGGTTGGGCAATGCCCGGAAAAAATAAGTTCTCGGTCACGCGTACATTCTTAGGCCATTTATTCAAAGGCCAGCTGTTCAATATGACAACGTCAACCAATGGTAGTGACCGTTCTATGGTACCAATCGGTAACTATGAGAAAGTATTGCCTCTAGATATGGAGCCTACCTTGTTACTTCGTGATCTTTGTGCAGGGGACACTGATAGTGCTCAGCGTTTAGGTGCGCTAGAGCTGGATGAAGAAGATCTCGCATTGTGTACTTTCGTGTGCCCAGGCAAGTACGAATATGGTCCACTACTTCGTGAGTGCCTAGATACAATCGAGAAGGAAGGATAATTCGAATGGGCCTTAAAAAGTTTCTTGAAGATATTGAGCATCACTTTGAGCCTGGTGGAAAACACGAGAAATGGTTCGCTCTTTACGAAGCCGCGGCGACAATTTTTTATACCCCTGGTTTAGTAACGAAGAAGAGCTCACACGTTCGTGATAGCGTTGATTTAAAACGTATTATGATCATGGTTTGGCTAGCAGTCTTCCCCGCTGTGTTCTGGGGAATGTACAACGCAGGTGGCCAAGCGATAGCAGCATTAAATCACTTATATTCTGGTCAGCAGCTAGTCGATATTGTTAACGGCGATTGGCATTACTGGTTCACCGAAATGCTTGGCGGCTCCATGGCGGCCGATGCAGGGTGGGGCAGTAAGATGCTTTTAGGAGCAACGTATTTCCTCCCGATATACCTAACGGTATTTATTGTTGGTGGTTTTTGGGAAGTGTTGTTCTGTATGGTACGAAAACATGAAGTCAATGAAGGGTTCTTCGTAACTTCTATACTGTTCGCACTGATCGTTCCTCCAACACTACCTTTGTGGCAAGCTGCTTTAGGTATCACCTTTGGTGTCGTGGTTGCTAAGGAAATTTTTGGTGGTACAGGACGTAACTTCTTAAACCCAGCGTTGGCTGGCCGCGCATTTTTGTTCTTTGCTTATCCTGCACAAATTTCCGGTGATTTGGTTTGGACTGCCGCAGATGGTTTCTCAGGCGCTACGCCATTAAGCCAATGGTCTCAAGGTGGTCACGGCGCACTTGTTGATTCAGTGACAGGTCATACAATTACATGGATGGATGCGTTCATCGGGAACATTCCTGGCTCTATCGGTGAAGTGTCGTTTATTGCTCTTGCGATTGGCGCTGCATTTATCGTCTATATGGGCATTGCATCTTGGCGAATTATAGCAGGTGTGATGATCGGTATGATTGCTGTTTCAACCATGTTCAACGTGATTGGCTCAGATACTAACCCTATGTTTAGTATGCCTTGGTACTGGCACATGGTTCTTGGTGGCTTTGCATTCGGCATGTTCTTTATGGCGACCGACCCTGTATCAGCATCCTTTACTGATAAAGGGAAGTGGGCGTATGGAATCCTAATTGGCGCAATGTGTGTCATGGTGCGCGTAGTTAACCCAGCTTATCCTGAAGGAATGATGTTGGCGATTCTATTCGCGAACTTATTTGCACCACTGTTTGACCATGTGGTTATAGAGAAGAACATCAAGCGGAGACTTGGGCGCTATGGCAAGCAATAACGATAGCATTAAGAAAACGCTGCTCGTTGTCATCGTATTGAGCTTAGTATGCTCGATTATCGTTTCGGTAGCAGCAGTTGGCCTGCGCAGTAAGCAAAAGGAAAACGCTGTCTTAGATAGACAGACGAAGATTCTTGAAGTTGCAGGCATTAAGGAGAAAGGGTCGGTTCCAGAGCTTTTTAGTAAGTATATTGAACCTCGCCTTATTGATTTTAAAACAGGTAACTTTGAAAAAGGTGATGCGGCGAATTTTGACGAACAAAAAGCGTCAAAGGACCCAGCAACCTCTATCAAACTAACGCCTGCTGAGGATGTAGCAAAGATTGGCCGACGTGCAAACACAGGTGTGGTTTACCTAGTTAAGCAAGATGGAAAAGTGACGAGGGTTATTCTTCCAATTAATGGTACAGGCCTTTGGTCGATGATGTACGCATTTGTTGCGGTTGAAACTGATGGCGATACCATTACTGGCTTGACTTACTATCAACAAGGAGAAACTCCAGGGCTTGGTGGTGAAGTAGAAAATCCAGCTTGGCGTGCTCAATTTGTAGGTAAGAAACTATACGATTCTCACTTTAAACCAGCAATTAAAGTGGTTAAAGGTGGAGCTCCAGAAGGTTCAACTCATGATGTAGACGCACTGTCAGGTGCGACACTGACGAGTAATGGTGTTCAGCACACTTTTGACTTTTGGCTTGGAAACCTTGGATATGGTCCTTTCTTAGCGAAAGTAAGAAATGGAGAGTTAAATAATGGCTAGTGGACAAACTTTGAGAAAGAGCCTGCTTTCTCCAGTTCTGGACAATAACCCGATTGCGCTGCAAGTGCTCGGTGTCTGTTCGGCTCTTGCGGTAACAACAAAGTTAGAAACTGCGTTTGTAATGACAGTGGCTGTTTGCTTCGTTACTGCGTTTTCTAACTTATTTGTATCCCTTATTCGTCATCATATCCCAAATAGTGTGCGTATTATCGTTCAGATGGCAATCATTGCGTCTTTGGTAATCGTGGTAGATGAAGTACTGAAAGCGTATTTATTTGAAATTTCGAAACAGCTATCGGTATTTGTTGGCCTTATTATTACAAACTGTATCGTAATGGGCCGTGCTGAAGCTTACGCAATGAAATCACCGCCACTACCATCATTTATCGATGGTATTGCGAATGGTTTAGGGTATGGCTTTGTACTGCTAACAGTCGGCTTCTTCAGAGAATTACTAGGGTCTGGTAAGTTATTTGGATTGGAAATTTTACCTCTTGCTAAAAATGGCGGTTGGTATGAACCAAATGGCTTGATGCTGCTAGCACCTTCGGCCTTCTTCCTGATCGGTTTCCTCATCTGGATTATCCGTACGATTAAACCAGAACAAGTAGAAGCGAAGGAGTAAAGTCGCATGGAACATTATATTAGCCTGCTTGTTAAGTCTATCTTCCTAGAGAATATGGCGTTGGCCTTCTTTCTTGGGATGTGTACTTTCTTAGCAGTATCAAAGAAGGTTAAAACGGCGTTCGGTTTGGGCGTAGCGGTAACGGTAGTACTGACGTTAGCGGTGCCTGTGAATGAGCTTGTTTATAACCATGTACTTAAAGAAAACGCGTTAATCGAAGGTGTTGACCTTAGTTTCCTAAACTTCATTACCTTTATCGGTGTTATCGCGGCATTAGTTCAGATATTAGAAATGATTCTGGACCGCTTTTTCCCACCACTCTATAACGCTCTAGGGATATTCCTACCCTTGATCACTGTAAACTGCGCCATTTTTGGTGGAGTATCGTTTATGGTTCAGCGCGATTATAACTTTACTGAGTCTGTCGTATACGGGTTTGGCTCTGGTGTTGGTTGGATGTTAGCGATTGTTGCTCTTGCGGGCATTCGTGAGAAGATGAAGTATTCTGACGTACCTCCAGGTCTTCGTGGTTTAGGTATCACGTTTATTACTGTAGGTCTTATGGCGTTAGGCTTTATGTCTTTCTCTGGTGTTCAACTGTAAGTCGGGTAAACCGCAACAATAAAGGATTAGTCAATGGAGAGTATTCTTCTTGGTGTAGTGATGTTTACTCTGATTGTACTGGTGTTGGTATTGGTGATTTTATTCGCTAAGTCCAAACTGGTTCCAACAGGTGACATTACCATTTCAATTAACGGAGATGACGACAAGTCTATTGTTACCGCTCCGGGTGACAAGCTGCTTAGCGCTCTAGCTGGGTCTGGTGTATTTGTTTCTTCTGCTTGTGGTGGCGGTGGTTCATGTGGCCAGTGCAAAGTAAAAGTCAAATCAGGCGGTGGGGATATTTTACCTACCGAGCTGGATCACATCACAAAAGGTGAAGCGCGAGAAGGGGAGCGATTAGCTTGTCAGGTCGCAGTGAAAGCTGACATGGAAATTGAGCTTCCTGAAGAGATCTTTGGTGTCAAAAAGTGGGAATGTAAAGTTATCTCTAATGATAACAAAGCGACCTTTATTAAAGAGTTGAAGCTTCAAATCCCAGATGGTGAATCGGTACCGTTCCGTGCGGGTGGTTACATTCAAATCGAAGCGCCTGCTCACCACATTAAATATTCAGATTTTGATGTACCTGAAGAGTATCGTGAAGATTGGAACAAGTTTAACCTGTTCCGCTACGAGTCTAAGGTCAACGAAGAAACCATTCGAGCTTACTCAATGGCGAACTATCCGGAAGAAGAAGGCATCATTATGCTGAATGTCCGTATTGCAACACCGCCACCAAATAACCCAGATGTTCCACCAGGTATCATGTCTTCATATATCTGGTCTCTAAAAGAAGGAGATAAGTGTACTATCTCTGGACCATTTGGTGAGTTCTTTGCGAAGGAAACGGATGCAGAGATGGTATTCGTTGGTGGTGGTGCTGGTATGGCGCCAATGCGTTCTCATATCTTCGACCAGTTGAAGCGATTGAAGTCAAAACGCAAAATGTCTTTCTGGTATGGTGCTCGCTCGAAGCGTGAAATGTTTTATGTTGAAGACTTCGATGGTTTGCAGTCTGAGAATGACAATTTTGAATGGCACTGTGCACTATCGGACCCGATGCCAGAGGACAATTGGGAGGGGTACACAGGGTTTATCCATAATGTATTGTATGAAAACTATCTGAGAGATCATGAAGCTCCTGAGGACTGTGAGTACTATATGTGTGGACCACCGATGATGAACGCTGCTGTCATTGGTATGTTGAAAGATTTGGGCGTTGAAGATGAAAACATTCTGCTGGATGATTTCGGCGGTTAAACTTGAAATGTCTTATTAAAATGCTGAGGCTGCCATAATCGGCAGCCTTTTTTCTTAGCCCTAGATAGTTTATTAGGTAATATAATCATGAGTCTTAGTCATAGAGTTATTTGACTCGTTGAGAAAATAAGAATAGGGAATGTTGTGAAATTCACGTTTTTTCGAACTGCTGCATTATTGCTTTTCGCTTTGATAATATCTGGTTGTGGAGAGCAACCGAAGCTAATGGTCATTAATGGCTCTACCATGGGGACGTACTACTCAATTAAGTGGGTAGAGCAAAAAGGGTTGCCTGCACCTGAGGATATTCGTAAAGAAGTCCAGAGTTTGCTAGAGCAAGTGAATGAACAGATGTCCACTTATCGTTCAGATTCAGAGCTTAGTCAATTCAACCAGCTGAAATCACAGCAGCCATTCGCAGTATCAGAAGATACGTCGACCGTGATCCAAGAGGCGTTGCGATTATCTAAGCTGAGCGATGGTGCTTACGATGTTACAGTTGGTCCTTTAGTTAATTTATGGAGTTTTGGCCCTGAAGCGCGTCCAGAGACGATACCCAGTGATCGGATGATAAAAGAGCGAATGTCAGAAGTTGGCTATCATCATTTAACGGTATTGGGCAAAACGAGACTAGTCAAAGATATCCCAAACTTGTACGTTGATCTATCCTCAATTGCAAAAGGCTATGGTGTGGATCTGGTATTTGAATATTTGAGAGATAACCTACACATTAAAAACTTGATGGTGGATATTGGTGGAGAGCTTAGAGTTCAGGGGGAAAACCAAACAGGTGTTCCTTGGAGAATTGCAATTGAAAAGCCAGTTGCTAGTCAAAGGACAGTGCAAGAGATAATTGAAGTTGGAAATAAGGCGATTGCTACGTCCGGAGATTATAGGAACTACTTTGAAGAAGATGGCGTACGTTATTCTCATCTTATTAATCCTAGGACGGGCAAACCAATACAAAATAGAGTGGTATCAGTAACGGTTATTGATGATAGCTGTATGACTGCCGATGGTTACGCTACAATGTTTTCAATTATGGGTGAGCAAGAGTCAATAGCGCTTGCGAATAGGGAGAAAATCCCGTTGCTACTGATAGTGAAAACTGATCAAGGCTTTGTTGAATATCCATCAGATACATTTAATCAATACATCAAGAAATAGTTGGAGGCGACAGTGGAAGTATTTTTTATCACATTCGCAATATTTTTACTTGTAATTGCAGCAATGGCTGTTGGTTACATTTTCCAGCGTAAAACGGTGAGTGGAAGCTGTGGGGGCTTGGGAACCGTTGGAATAGAAAAAGTGTGTAACTGCCCAGAGCCTTGCGATGCAAGAAAAAAACGTGAGGCAAAAGAAGCAGCCCGAGCAGAAAAGCTTGCTCAATGGAAAAAAGACAAAATATTGTAGGCTAAGGCCTAGATATAGCTGAGCAAAAGGTCGACATAGGTTATTTCATCAAGTGTATGTGATCCTATTTCGACCCCCTTCTTTTGAATGGTATAGCCTTTCGTCTGCAATTTTTATCTGTTCATCCAAGTTTCCAGAGCTATTGGTAGCACCGATGCTAACAGTTACTTGAATCTGGGTCTCAAGGTGTTGCACGCTGACTTTCTCAATATCTTGTCGCATAGCATCTAATCTAGAAATGAAGCTTTCAAAGTTCCCGCGTAATAATACGCAAAACTCTTCACCACCAAATCGAACAGCTATTCCGTCTTTAAAGCTTTGCTTGATGACCTTGGCGACTTCGATTAAGACTAAATCTCCTGCATCATGTCCATATGTATCGTTCACTTTCTTGAAGTGATCGATGTCCAACATCGCAATATTTCTTTCGCCATCGTTGTCTTCATCGTGCTCGAACAAATAACGCCGGTTCCATAAGCCAGTAAGCATGTCTTGGTTAGCCATTCTGTAGAGTTCATCAGCCGCTTCTTTCATGTTTAACATTTGATGAACGCGGCAATAAAACTCTTCTTGATTAAAGGGCTTATATAAAAAATCATTCGCGCCAGCTTTCAAAAACTGTGCCGTGAGGGTTCGATCGGAGCTGCCAGAGAGACCCAATATAGCCAGTTGGTTCTGATTATATAGTTGGCGTACTTCTTTAATCATTTCTACACCGTCTTTATTCGGCATAGCATAATCGGTAATCACGAAGGTGATATCTGGATTTGCTGCTAGTTTAGAGATTGCATCATCTCCGTCTTCGGCTTCGGTTGTTCTAATGTATTGATGGTCTAGCAATCGAACGATGTTTTTTCGTATTGTTTTCGAGTCATCAACAACTAAAGCATGATGACGAACATTATTCATGATTCTTTTAATGAAAGGGATTAAATAGGACACAGAACACATGCTGTCTTTTAGTATGTACTCTAGCACGCCTTTTGAAAGAAAGTGCTCGCGGATTTCGCCACTAAAATAAGAGGTAAGAACCACTACCTTGAGATTGTTCTCTAGTACGAGATCGATAACCTCTCCATTCTCACCATCGGGTAGACAGTAGTCTAATACTGCACAGACAAAGTCTGTCTGAGATGATAAGACTTGTTTGGTCTCGGATACTGAACCAGAGCTCACGACGTCACACCCAAGAGAAACCAGCTGTTGGGATAGAAAGTTTCTTAGTGCTCGACTGTCTTCAACGAGCAAAATTTTATTATTCAATGTAGCTACCTAGTAATTAATTGAGCTGTGATTCGATTCAGGAATCACCTACCTCTTTAGTTGTGTCTTTTGCTGTGATTTTTCAATAGGCTCCGCTTCTTATTTATAGCAGATTTTACGAGGAATAATCTTAGATTTTCATATAATGGTGACCGATGTATACTGGTTATATATACAATATATGTGCTCTCTGCCTCAAAATGACAAATATTCGAAAAATCATACATGTAGATATGGACTGCTTTTATGCAGCTGTTGAAATGCGTGATAACCCTGAATATCAAGATAAACCTCTTGCTGTAGGAGGTAGTGAAAAGAATCGCGGAGTACTAAGTACGTGTAACTACATAGCGCGTGAGTTTGGAATACGAAGTGCCATGCCTACCGCTCAAGCACGGAAACTGTGTCCATCGTTAATTGTCGTATCAGGAAGAATGGCTCTCTATAAACAAATATCACAGCAAATCAGAGCGATTTTTTCTAGATATACCTCTATTATCGAACCCTTGTCGCTAGATGAAGCTTTTCTTGATGTTACTGATAGTGAACATTGCAATGGTTCTGCGACTTTAATTGCTTCTTCAATCCGGCAAGAAATTTGGGATGAATTAAACCTCACTGCATCAGCTGGTGTTGCACCAATAAAGTTTCTCGCTAAAGTAGCATCTGACCTCAACAAGCCGAACGGTCAGTTCGTTATTCCGCCGGATAACGTCCAAGCATTTATTGATGACTTACCGCTAAATAAAATCCCCGGGGTTGGAAAAGTTGCGATACAAAAACTCAATCAAGCAGGGTATTACATATGCAAGGATATACGTTTAGGGGATTATCGAGATATATTGAGCCAGTTTGGTCGTTTGGGTGCGTCACTATGGAAAAAGAGCCAAGGGATCGATAACAGAGGGGTGATCGTAGAGCGGGAGCGAAAGTCTGTAGGTGTCGAGAGAACGTTTAGCGAAAATATCGTGACTTTCGAGCAGTGCTGGAATGCTATTGAATCTCTCTTGTACCCAGAGCTTGAAAAAAGGTTGAAAAAGGCCAGTTCTAGTAAAGAAATAGTGAAACAAGGCATAAAAATGAAATTCGCTGACTTTACTTTGACAACTATTGAGCATGTCCATCACATTCTTGAACTTGATTATTTTAGGCAATTACTGTTTGAGATAATGAAAAGACAAAATGGGCGAGAAATTCGCCTGCTTGGCGTTAACGTAATGCTGAAACCCGAAGAGCAAAATAGACAGCTGAGCTTTTTCGATTAAGTATGCCTTTTATTCGGGCTCAATTAACGGTAAAAACTCGACAAATTCTCACCAAAGATAGGACATCATATATGACCAAATTTCTAGTTGGCTTTGCCACGTTGTTACTGAGTACTTCTAGCTGGGCAGAAATGTGCAAGGTTGACTTGGCCAATGAAGTGCAAATTACTGGGCAGTCGGTGGCAATTGTAAAATCTAATGGTCAAACTGCTCAAATAGCTGGAGATGATAGTTTGTCTATTGCAGGTAAAGCAATCACCCTCAACAAAGAGCAAAAACAAGATCTCGACAGCTATCGCCAGAAGGTAAGCCAATACGGACCTGCTATTAAGCAATTTATAGGAAAAAACCTCGATTTTGCCGATGGTATTGTTGATGAAGTATCAAAAAAGCTGGATGCTCCAGATGCCTTTGATCGCTTCAAACAGTCCATGAGAACTTTTGCAGACGACATCCAGTCACATTACTATAAAGGAGAGAGTTTGGTTCTGCCTGCCAATACGTTTGAGTCTGCTAAAGCTCAACTACCAGCTTATTATGCGAAAGCAAAATCGCTATTTGATACTGAATTTGTCAATCAAGCTTTTAATGTTATGTCTACAAAAATGAACCAAAATGGCGGAATTAACCTGTCTGAATTCTCCAACCAACTATCAGAATTAAAAACGCAGGTGGCAACACAGCTTAATACTCATTCGAGTCAATTGAAGTTACAAGGACAGAAGGTATGCCAATCTTTGTATGAGCTGAAAAGTGAAGAGCAGTCACTGCACAAACAGATCCCACAGTTGGAAAGCTATAGCATATTTAAGAAATGACCAATTTAGTTCACAGACGCTGATTGAGTAGTCTTTGCTTTAAATATACAAGCTGGCATTACGCCAGCTTGTATACGTATATCAGTATTGCTAGAGCCTGTAGGAGTTATTTCTTTTCAGGAATATTTTGTAGAAGTGCAACCATTTGCTCCCAAAATAGCTCAACAGTGTCGATTTTCACTTTTTCATCTGGAGAGTGAGGGAACTTAATCGTTGGTCCGAATGATACCATGTCCATGTGCGGGTATGGTTCTTTGAAAAGCCCACATTCCAAACCTGCGTGAATGACCATAATATTTGGTTTGTTTCCGTAAATACCTTCATACATGTCACGGAAAATAGCCATAATTTCAGAGTTTGGATCCGGTTTCCAACCAGGGTACGCACCAGAGAATTCAATACCAGCATTGGCGAGCTCTGCTACTGAGCGCAGTGTACTTTCGACTTGGACTCTCCCTGATTCGATCAAAGAGCGAATTAAACATAAAATGGTGACTTTATTATCTTCTGTGGTCACTACGCCAACATTCAATGAGGTTTCTACAACCCCTTCAACATCATCGCTCATTCTTACCACGCCATTTGGACAGGCATTAAGCGTCGCAATTACTCTTTGTTGGTCATTGACAGAGAAGACTTCTGCTGGAACATCTATCTCTTCGTTAAAGGTCACAATATCAGTTTCGATACTGCCAAGTTCAGCTTTAATTAGTGCAGTGAAGGTTGAGTACAATTCGTCTAGCTTGGCTTTATTTTCCTGTGGAATCGCAACTTGAGCAAAAGCTTCGCGAGGAATAGCGTTACGTAAACTGCCTCCTCTAAAGTTAATAAGACGCAGATCTAACTCTTGACTATGAGCAGCTAAAAAACGCGCCAGTAGCTTATTTGCATTTCCACGCCCGGTGTGGATATCACAGCCTGAGTGTCCACCTTTTAGTCCTTTTAGAGTTAGCTGGTGAGAAACGTATCCAGCTGGGGTTGGCTCTGTCGAAACATCGAAGGAAATCGCACCATCGATTCCACCAGCGCAGCCCATGTAGACTTCACCTTCTTGCTCTGAGTCGGTATTGAGTAGGATCTCGCCTTCAAGCCATCCTGGCAGAAGGTTTGATGCGCCAGTCATGCCTGCTTCTTCATCGATCGTAAGCAGTACTTCAATCGGGCCGTGTTGGATTTCTTTTGAAGCGAGCACTGCTAGACAAGATGCCATTCCAATACCATTGTCCGCACCTAAAGTCGTGCCATCTGCTGTTACCCATTCTCCGTCAATATACGGGCGAATTGGATCGGTAGTGAAGTCGTGGTTTGTATCTTCATTTTTCTGTGGAACCATGTCGATATGAGCTTGCAGTATCACACCTTTTTTATTTTCCATGCCTGGTGTAGCAGGCTTTTTAATGAATACGTTGCCTACTTCATCTCGCTTCACTTGTAAGTCTTGCTCTGTAGCCCAATCAACAATGTATTGCGCTAAAGCGTCTTCGTGCTTGGAAGGGTGGGGAATAGAACAGATTTTATCAAAAAAGTGCCAAATTAAATTAGGTGATAGGTTACTAATTTCAGAATGAGTATCAGACACGGATTACTCCTTTTTGGTGTACACGCTATTTGTTTCGTTAGGCTCCCAAGGATACCACCAGATCCTCACTTCTAAAAAAGGAAATTCTAGAAGCTGATGTTTTCTGAGCTTTGATAAGTAATTTAGATGAAATAAAATCACGGAATAATTTTATTGTGTAAATTTATTACCTTTACTGTCACATTTAGACTAAAAGTTGAACTTTTTTGGATATTTCAATCTTTGTAATTTGTAATTTAATTACATTGTGGTATATTGGTTACTAACTTCGAGAGAAGAGAAAATGCTTAAAGGATGAGTCCGATACATCGCCTCCATGGAACAGAGATCTGTGTGAATTCATTGAATGTAAAGGTGATAGTTATGAAAGGTTTACCATCTGCAACTTATTGGAAACGTGGTGCAATGTTTACCGGTAGGTTTGTGTATCCAACTACTTTTGGTTACTAGGGCAATATCTGAAGCGATCTTCTTAAGTTGTTAATACCCCCTTGATTTTAGAATTTTTTGCAGTCATGTACTGATTTGATTCGATAGCCACTCATTTGAGTGGCTTTTTTTATGTCTAGCATGTCTAATTTTTGTACTCTGAAATTGGATTCTTCCTATTATCGAACAAATAGTTACTTATGACCTTGTTTTCATAGATGTGTGAAACTGTTTTTAAGTAAATTGTACTCGTAAATTTTTTTAATTTTCCGAATTAAAAACAAGACTGAAAGTGTATTGTATCTATCTATTTGAAAAATAATGATTTAAATTCAATTTGTGTAGTTTGATTTTGATTGTGTAGCAAAAGTGCTTCTCAGTTGGAGTTGCGATTAATAATTAGTGGTAATTAACATTTTATGAAATTATAATTCCCAGCCAAACGATTACGTAGGACTAACTCTCTACGTTGAAACGGACTCGAATATGCTAGAAAAACTCTTTAAACTCGGTGAAAATGGGACAAATGTTAAGACAGAAGCCGTTGCAGGAATGACGACGTTCTTGACTATGGCCTATATCATATTTGTAAATCCGGCTATTTTATCATCAACTGGTATGGACCATGGCGCAGTCTTTGTTGCCACATGCTTGGCTGCAGCAATAGGCTGTTTTATCATGGGATTTTGGGCCAATTTACCTATTGCTCAAGCACCGGGCATGGGCCTAAACGCCTTCTTCACTTATTCAGTTGTATTAGGTATGGGCTATACATGGCAAGTTGCACTAGCGGCTGTGTTTATGTCTGGCTGCCTATTTATACTGTTGAGTTTGATGAAAGTCCGAGAGCTTATCATTGACTCTATTCCTCTTTCTTTACGTACGGGCATATCGGCTGGTATCGGTCTGTTTCTCGCATTTATCGCATTGAAAAATGCCGGTATTGTTGTTGCCAGCCCTGCTACATTTGTCACTTTAGGCGAAATTACTTCACTGCATGCCGTACTCGCTTGTCTTGGTTTCTTTATCACCATTGGGTTAGTGCAACGTGGTATAAAAGGTGCGGTGATGATCGCTATATTAGCTGTCACCGTGCTGGGCCTAATCTTTGGTGATGTGAAATGGCACGGAATTGTTTCTGCGCCGCCAAGCATAGCACCGACATTTTTGCAGCTTGACTTCTCAGGGTTATTGAGTGTTGGGATGATTACCGTAGTGTTCGCGTTCTTATTTGTGGATTTATTTGATACTGCGGGCACACTAGTCGGTGTTGCTTCAAAAGCAAACCTTATTGGTGAAGACGGTAAGATTCCTCGTATTGGCCGAGCTTTATTGGCTGATTCAACAGCAACTTCAATTGGCGCTCTACTTGGAACATCAAATACAACGTCTTACGTTGAAAGCATTTCTGGTGTCGCAGAAGGTGGACGAACTGGATTAACTGCAGTTGTTGTTGGTATTTTCTTCTTGCTTGCTTTATTCTTCTCGCCATTAGCGGGCATGATACCTGCTTATGCAACATCTGGAGCACTTTTCTATGTTGCTATCTTGATGCTGTCTGGATTAGTAAGCGTTGACTGGCGAGATTTAACTGAGGCAGCTCCTGTTGTTGTTACTTGCCTATTGATGCCATTAACATTTTCAATTGCTGAAGGCATTTCGTTTGGCTTTATTTCTTATGCTGCGATAAAAGTACTCAGTGGCAAAGGTCGAGAGGTATCGATTAGTGTATACGTATTGGCTGCAATTTTTATAATTAAGTACATCGTCGGCTAACAAACAATTTTAATTAAACTTTGGATTCTACAATGAGCAATAAATTCATAATCACGTGGGAAATGATGCATGGCTACTGCCGTAAACTGGCGGAAATGCAAATGCCGGCAGAACAATGGAAAGGTATTTTAGCAGTAAGTCGTGGAGGCTTAGTTCCGGCAGCTATTCTTGCTAGAGAACTAGGTATTCGTTATGTAGATACAGTTTGTATTTCAAGCTATGACCACGATCATCAACGTGATATGACTGTATTAAAAGCTCCAGAACATGATGGTGAAGGTTACCTCGTTGTTGATGATTTGGTGGATAGTGGCGATACAGCGAGAAAAATTCGCGAAATGTACCCAAAAGCTAAGTTTGTTACTGTTTGCGCTAAACCTGCTGGTAGCGACTTAGTTGATGAGTATGTTGTCGATATCGCACAAGACACTTGGATCGAACAGCCATGGGATATGGCTTTTGGTTATGTCGAGCCTATTAATCGCAAACGCAAGTAAGTCGATTAGTCCTGTGTATTTGAAAAATGGCCCTTTCAGGGTCATTTTTTTATTCAACTCAAGCATCTTGAGGTCAGTTGGGTATATGATATATACCTAGTGCCACCAACTTAAGGTATCAGGTTTAGAAATGTCAGAACCATCCAGCAAAAACTTATCAGAAGTTTTGTTTGCGAAACATAAGCAAGCAAAAGAAACCTCAGCATTGACGGAATATCTACCAAGTAGCCAAACTATATTGGACAAGAAAAATGCCGAAAGTGATGCTGCTTGGTATCGAATAGTAAGAAGGCTGCAATGGGTATGGCAAGGTGTTGACCCAATTGACCAAGAGGAAGTACTTGCAAAGATCGCTTCGTCAGAGGGCTCTCGTACCAATGATGAGCAGCTAGATACGGTATTGGGATATCGCAGTGGTAATTGGGCCTATGAGTGGACAAAGCTTGGTATGAACTATCAAAGAGCCTCACATGAACTCGAAGGTGAAGCAGCAGCTGACTCATTATTTAGAGCTTCATTGTGTTTTAGTATCGCTGGCTACCCACATTTAAAAAACGACAGTTTGGCACGTCAAGCTCAAACTTTGGCAAACAATGCGTACGCTGAAGCAGCAAAGAAAACCAAGTATGTTATCAAGCCCATCGAGGTTCCATACAAAAACAAGAAAATCGTTGCTAACTTGCACCTTTCTAGCACAGAAAAGCCGCAGCCAGTCGTGATAGTGAGCGCTGGCTTGGATACTCTGCAAACCGACATGTGGCGCTTATTTAGAGATTATCTAGCCCAAAAAGACATTGCAATGCTGACAGTTGATATGCCGTCAATTGGTCATAGTCGTCATTGGACTCTCACTGAGGACACGTCGTGTTTACACCAAGCAGTATTGAATGAACTGCCGAATATTCCTTGGGTTGACCACCATAAAGTCGGCTTGTTTGGTTTCCGTTTTGGCGGTAATGCGATGATTCGTCTTTCTTTTCTAGAGCAAACAAAAATCAAAGCTTGCGTAGCATTAGGTGCACCAATCCATGACATTCTTTCTTCACCTGAAAAAATGTCTGGAATGTCAAAAATGTACATAGATGTATTAGCTTCAAGGCTGGGTAAATCTGTTGTGGATCTGAATAGTCTCTCTAAGCGACTTGCTGCTTGGTCATTGAAAATTCAGGGTTTTTTGTCTAGTCGAAAAACTCGGGTGCCGATTATGGCGCTTAGTTTAGACAACGATCATATGTCTCCATTTTCTGACAATCAGTTGGTCGCAATGTTCAGCCATGGTGGTGAAGCGAAAAAAATAAACAGTAAGATAATTTCACAAGGATATGAGCAATCCCTCGATTTAGCGATAAAGTGGTTGGAAAAAGAGCTATTTAGGTGACATTTTTCGTTTTATAGTTAAGCATGTTAATAAGGAGTTAATCACCACGTAATCATCATGCTTAATGTTGAAATGGAGAAACAATATGTCTGATGTCATCAAACACCCGACCCATTATCGTTTGCTGTCAGCGCTAAAGGCCATGGGCCCATATATTAGAGAATCACAATCAAGCGAAGGGCACTACTTATTTGATTGCTTGTCTTCTTGTGTTAACGATAAGAAATCTCCAGAAGAAAGGGAATTTTGGGGGTGGTGGTTAGAGCTGGAGCAAGTGGAAGGTGCTTTTGCAGCCAAATATTACATTGGTCGGTACAATCTAGCGGGAGACTGGGAAGCACACAGTATCCCTAAAAAAGCGGTTGCAGAAGTGAATAGAACTCAAGAAGACTTCCATAAAAAGCTTGTTGATACACTCAGCAGCAACTTTAACCTTAAAGTGAATATGCACGAAGAATCAGTAGAGTTTGTTTAGCTCTTTTCATTCGAATTACTTTACCGGAAGCGCTTTTTAGCCGTTCTTCCGGCTTTATTATTATCATATCTTCCTAAAGAGGCGTTTTCGCGCCTTTTTTTCTTGTTTAATTTCCTTTTGATTGCTAAAACATCTTTTCAGTTATGTTTTCTACATTAGACATGGATATGACAGAAAATCAGCAGAGAAATGATAGCTCTCTTCGTAAGACTATCGTGGTGAAGTTGGGAACCAGTGTATTAACTGGCGGAACTTTAGCACTCGATAAAGCGCATATGGTCGATCTTGTACGACAATGCGCAGAGCTTAAAAAATTGGGTCACTCTGTTGTCATTGTTTCTTCTGGTGCAATGGCGGCGGGGCGTGAGCATTTAGGCTACCCCGCATTGCCAAACGCGATGGCAAGTAAACAATTGCTTGCTGCTGTAGGTCAAAGCCAACTTATTCAGGTTTGGGAGTCTCTTTTCTCGATATATGGCATTAAGATTGGGCAAATGTTGCTCACTCGTGCCGATCTAGAAGATCGAGAGAGATTTTTAAATGCCAGAGATACCATTCATGCTTTGGTTGAAAACGATATTATCCCTATAGTCAATGAAAATGACGCGGTGGCGACCAGCGAAATTAAAGTTGGTGACAACGATAACCTGTGTGCTCTGGTTGGAATTTTATGTAGTGCTGATAAGTTGCTGCTATTAACCGATCAGAAAGGTTTATTTACTGCTGATCCGCGCAAGGACCCAGATGCAGAGCTGATTAAAGAAGTTCGTGCAATTGACGCAACCTTAAGAAAAATTGCTGGTGGTAGTGGTACGACATTAGGTACAGGCGGAATGGCGACAAAGCTTCAGGCGGCAGATATAGCACGCCGAGCGGGAATCGAAGTCATCATTGCAGCAGGCAGTGCACATAATGTTATTGTCGACTGCATGAGTGATACCCCACATGGTACTCGTTTCTTGCCCCTTGAAGAGGCGTTGGAAAATCGCAAAAAATGGATACTGGCAGGTCCTGCTGCCGTAGGTAATATTGTTATAGATGATGGTGCGGCAGCCGCTGTGATTAATAAAGGCAGTAGCTTGCTCGCCAAAGGGGTGGTAAAAGTCAGCGGTCAATTTGCTCGTGGTGATGTTGCTAGAGTAACAAATAAACAAGGCGAGCTGATAGCAAAAGGGTTATCGAGTTATTCAAGTCTCGATTTAGCTAAAATTGTTGGTAAACATAGTAAAGATATTATCAATATACTTGGCTATGACTACGGATCAGAAGTGATTCACCGAGATGACCTTGTCGTGATACAAGACTAGGGTTCGTTGACCCTAACGCAAAATAAAGGGAAAAGTTTTGGATCTAACAAATTTAGGAGAGGCTGCAAAACGTGCTTCGTATAGCTTAGCAACGGCCTCTACCGCACAGAAAAATTCAGCTTTGCAGACAATTGCCGATCAGCTAGAGCTGAACGTCGCAGCAATACTTTCGGCAAACGAGAAAGACATTAGCTCTGGTCGTGAAGCCGGTCTTAGCGACGCAATGCTCGATCGCTTACTGCTCAATGAACAACGAATTAAAGCCATCGCAGATGACGTTCGAAATGTTATCAACCTAAACGACCCCGTCGGTAGTGAGATAGACAGTAAAGTGTTGCCGAATGGGATGTCTTTATCGCGTCGCCGAGTCCCGCTTGGTGTAGTGGGAGTGATATATGAAGCAAGGCCAAATGTCACAATAGATATCGCAGCTCTTTGTCTCAAGACCGGCAATGCTAGTATTTTACGTGGCGGCAAAGAGACCTTCTTTACCAATATTGAGTTGATTAAAGTCATTCAAACCGCCTTAGAAGAAGCTGGCCTGCCTTCCACATCTGTTCAATATATAGATAAACCAGACAGAGAGTTGGTTTCTCAGTTGCTGAAACTTGACCAGTACGTCGATATGATTATCCCTAGGGGGGGCGCTGGACTACACAAAATGTGTAAAGAGAACAGCACTATTCCAGTTATTATCGGCGGATTTGGTATCAGCCATATCTTTATTGATGAAAGTGCAGAGTTAGATAAATCTGTCGATATTGTTGAAAATGCCAAAACACAACGACCATCGACATGTAACACTGTCGATACTTTGCTCGTTCATGAAAAAGTCGCAGAAGAATTTTTACCTCAATTAGCCAATCAATTGTCTGATAGGGTTAAGTTAGTAGTGGAACCTAAAGCTAAGTCATACCTAGGAGGCTGTGCAAACTTAACTGATGCTAAGGGCGGAGATTTTGATACTGAGTGGTTGAGTTTGACCCTTGGAGTGAAGGTTGTTGAAGACATCAATGAAGCGATTGAACATATGCGCGTTCATAATGCCAGTCACTCTGATGCAATTATGACCAACAGTCTTCGCAATGCTGAACTGTTTATTAACTCAGTCGATACAGCAGCAGTGTATGTCAATGCATCCACTCGTTTTACTGACGGTGCGCAGTTTGGATTAGGGGCTGAAGTTGCTGTTTCAACTCAGAAGCTGCATGCACGCGGACCTATGGGGCTAGAAGAACTCACGAGTTATAAGTGGGTCGGTAAAGCGGATTATTTATCTCGTAGCTAGGTTCCAATGACCCTAGAGCAACATCTTAGATTCCCTTTCGCTTATTTAACTTTGTCTTTATAGATAAGCGAAATCACGGAGGTAATATGCATTGTCCATTTTGTTCGGAAAATGACACGAAAGTTATTGATTCTCGGCTAGTTGCCGATGGCCATCAAGTGAGAAGGCGACGAGAGTGTCTTGCGTGCCACGAACGTTTCACTACCTTTGAAAGCGCAGAATTGGTTATGCCAAAGGTGATCAAATCTAATGGCAATCGGGAGCCATTTAATGAAGATAAAATGATTGGTGGAATTCAACGAGCATTGGAAAAAAGGCCAGTGAGTGCTGATTCAATTGAACTGGCAATCAGTATGATCAAGTCTCAGTTGAGAGCCACTGGAGAGCGTGAAGTTGATAGTGCCATGATCGGAAATTTAGTCATGGAGCAACTCAAAGAGCTCGATAAAGTTGCTTATATTCGTTTTGCTTCTGTCTATCGAAGCTTTGAGGATATTCGCGAGTTTGGTGAAGAAATAGCAAAATTAGAAGATTAACGAACCTAGATGTCTGAATATCAATCCATAGATTACCACCTGATGCTGCGAGCCATTGAAATGGCAAAAAACGGCATGTTTACCACAGCACCAAACCCGAATGTAGGGTGTGTCATTGCACATGGCGAAAATATAGTCGGTGAGGGTTTCCACTACAAAGCAGGTGAGGCCCACGCAGAGGTTCATGCGTTAAAAGCTGCGGGCGAAAAAGCAAAAGGAGCAACCGTTTATGTGACTTTAGAGCCTTGCTCCCACTATGGCCGAACACCACCTTGCTCTGAGGCATTAATTAAAGCTGGTGTTAGTAAGGTTGTTTGTGCAATGGAAGACCCAAACCCGAAGGTAGCTGGGCAGGGCATTAGGATGTTACGTCAGGCTGGTATTGAGGTTCAAGTAGGGCTGATGGAAGAAGAAGCGCTCGCGTTAAACCGAGGCTTTATTAAGCTGATGAAAACTGGGCTTCCATTTGTTCAACTAAAAATGGCCGCAAGCATTGACGGACAAACCGCTTTAGCCAACGGTGAAAGTCAATGGATTACTTCCCCTCTAGCACGCAGCGACGTTCAACATTTTCGCTCAAAAGCCTGTGCGGTATTGTCAACTAGCAAAACGGTTATCGATGACGATGCCTCGCTCAATGTACGTTGGAATGAACTACCAGAATGTACCCAACAGAAATATCCGCATAGTGAGCTGCGTCAGCCTGTTCGTATCATATTGGATAGAAATAATGACCTAACACCATCCCTCAAGCTTTTTCAGGTAGATGGCGAGGTAGTGGTCATAAACAGCCAAGAAGGTAATGTAAATTCTCCTTTGGATAGCGAAGGTCTGTTTGACCTAACCGAGTTGTTTAAACGCCTAGCAAAGAGTCATCATATTAATCATATCTGGGTTGAAGCGGGAGCGAATCTAGCAAAATCTCTTCTGCAAGCAGGTCTCGTTGATGAACTTGTGCTTTACCTAGCGCCTAAAATTATGGGCAGTGATGGCAAAGGTTTATTTGGTTCTTTAGGGCTTGAATCTATGCAAGATGTGATTAACATTAGCATCCAAGATGTCCGTCATGTTGGCCCCGACTTGCGTTTGATTGCCACATTGGATTAGAGATTAAACAGTAGAATGAATTATGTTTACAGGAATTGTTGAAGCAGTCGGTACGCTAGCTGCTATGGAACGTAAAGGCGATGACATGAGAATCAAGGTGAATATTGGTTCTCTTGACATGTCAGACGTTGCTCTAGGTGACAGTATCGCAACCAATGGTGTTTGTTTAACGGTTGTCGAAATGACCGATACAACTTACAAAGCTGACTTGTCGATGGAAACGCTCAATAAGTCTGGCTTTTCTGATTACCAGGTTGGCGATCAAGTTAACCTCGAAAAAGCGATGCTGCCAACCACTCGTTTTGGCGGGCACATTGTTTCTGGCCACGTAGATTGTGTAGGCAAGGTTATTGATTACCAGCAAAAAGGCAGAGCGTACGAATATTGGGTTGAGATACCAGCTGAGTTCGCGAAGTACATCGCCGAAAAAGGTTCCATCACTGTTGATGGCATTAGCTTAACAATAAACGCGATTTCGAAATCATCGTTCAAGCTGACGATTGTTCCGCATACTTCTAGTGAAACGACAATTAGCGGCTTTCAAGTTGGCAAAAGAGTGAATATAGAAGTGGACTTGCTGGCTCGTTATATGGAACGTCTTTTAGAAAGCAAAAAAGATGCTCAGCAGCCAGAGTCAAAATTGACGCTCGATTTCCTTAGAGATAATGGGTTTGCTTGATAGCAAACTACTCGATTTATACCGTTCATGTTCGCTTTAGTTAGTTGAAACTCACATTATAAAAAGCAGAGTGCATTCTAGGTGCTCTGCTTTTATCATTGTTGTTAAATTCCTATTAGATATTGCTCACAGTTCTGTGCTAGAATCCGGCGGTTCTCACTGGTTAAATATGGTTAAAGGAAAACATATGAAAGTTATCGAGGGTGGCTTCCCAGCACCAAACGCGAAAATCGCTATTGTTATTTCTCGCTTTAATAGCTTTATCAATGAAAGTCTTCTATCTGGTGCAATCGATACTTTAAAGCGTCATGGTCAAGTAAGTGACGACAACATTGTCGTCGTTCGCTGCCCAGGAGCTGTGGAACTACCTTTAGTTGCTCAGCGCGTTGCTAAGACTGGCAAATATGATGCGATTGTTTCTTTAGGTACTGTTATCCGTGGTGGTACACCACACTTTGACTATGTATGTAACGAGTGTAATAAAGGTTTAGCTCAAGTGTCTTTGGAATTCAGCATTCCAGTGGCATTTGGCGTCCTAACTGTTGAAACGATTGATCAAGCTATTGAACGTGCGGGAACCAAGGCTGGAAACAAAGGTGCAGAGGCAGCACTTAGCGCACTAGAAATGATTAACGTTCTGTCTGAAATTGATTCCTAATGGGGGCAAGTGTGAAACCAGCCGCACGACGAAATGCACGTCAATTTGCTTTGCAAGCTATTTATTCTTGGCAAATTACTAAAGAAAATGTTGCTACAGTTGAAGAGCAATTTTTATCAGGAGGCAAGTATGATGAAGAAGAACATCATGCTGCTGAGCCTGCTCTAACAGCACCGGAAACCGATGTTAACTATTTCCGTGAGCTATTAACTGGCGTTGTGCTTAATCACACTGATCTTGATAGCAAGTTAAGACCATACCTATCGCGCCCAATGCAAGACCTAGACATGATGGAACTTGCTTTGCTTCGTATGGCGATGTATGAAATGACACGCTGTGAAGATGTTCCTTATAAAGTGGTGATTAATGAGGCCATCGAACTGGCTAAAGTTTTTGCCGCTGAAGATAGTCACAAGTTTGTGAATGGTGTGCTGGATAAAGCAGCGCCTCATGTTCGCAAAAAATAATCTCTCAAGAAAAGGCCAGCGTTAGCTGGCCTTTTTACTCTTTCACCGCTAAATAATTTACCGACTGTATGATGAACGAGTTTAATGTAATTGATAAATATTTTATCGATAGGCAGCCTCAACGAAAGGATGTATTGCTGTCGATAGGTGATGATTGTGCATTGGTGAAGGCGCCGGACAATACCGCGATTGCAATTAGTACGGATACCTTAGCAGCTGGAACACATTTCCTTGCAGACGCAAACCCTGCATGGGTTGCGCACAAAGCTTTAGCTTCTAACTTGAGCGATCTTGCTGCAATGGGTGCGACACCATCTTGGGTCTCAATGGCCTTAACCATGCCTAAAGTTGATGAACATTGGTTAGTCGAATTTTGTGATGCTTTTTATGATTTAGCGAATTATTATGGCATTCAACTGATTGGTGGAGATACTACCAAAGGGCCACTGAGTTTGACTTTAACAGTGCAAGGTTTTGTTCCCGAACATAAAGCATTAACTCGATCTGGAGCAAAGGTTGGAGACTGGATCTACGTGACGGGTAATCTCGGTGATAGTAAAGCTGGCTTGGATGTTATTCTTGACGGCACGCTTCGCAGTAAACCTTATGCCAATGATTTGGAAGAGCGGCACTATTTGGCTACCCCAAGAATATTGGTAGGACAAGCGTTGTTACCGATAGCTAGCGCTGCAGTGGATATCTCAGATGGGTTGGTCGCCGACCTACAACATATCCTAAAACGTTCCGAGGTTGGTGCGAGCATTGATGTTGATTCATTGCCGACTTCAGTGGAACTTCGTGAGTTTTTGGCCAATAACCAACGGGCAAAGCAATATGCTCTGTCAAGTGGCGAAGAATATGAGCTTTGTTTTACCGTTCCTGAGGAAAATCGTGGAGCGTTAGATAGCGCACTTTCTCACTGTGGAACAACATTTACTTGTATTGGGCAGATTCGCGCGGGAAATAAGCTTGAGTTGCATGAAAGTGGGAAGCTTATTGATTGGCAGTTAGGAGGGTTTGACCATTTTGAGGAGCAAGTGTCATGACTGACCCTAAATCGCGTATTGCTTTGAAAAACCCTTGGCATTTATTGGCTACTGGATTTGGTAGTGGGCTATCTCCGGTTGTCCCGGGGACGATGGGAACCATTGCTTCGATTCCTTTCTATTTGCTGTTGGTTCAACTTCCAGCGTCAATATATTACCTAGCGGTTGTTTTAGCGTGTATTGTTGGGGTGAAAATTTGCCAAATCACTTCTGATGATATGGGTGTACATGATCATGGCTCTATCGTTTGGGATGAGTTTGCTGGTTATTGGATAACTATGCTTGTGGTTCCTTTCTTTCACTTGAATACGCTAGATTGGCGATGGATTCTAAGTGGATTTATTCTGTTTCGTTTTTTTGACATGGTTAAACCTTGGCCGATAAGCTGGCTAGATAAACGAGTCGGCGGTGGTTTTGGTATTATGGTGGATGATATTCTTGCCGGAGTGATGTCACTCATTGTGCTTGGCTTACTGGGAAGCTATTTAGGCTGGATGAACTAAGTTGTATTTTCTCGATAGGTCCGAGCTCTCGGACCTTTCTTAGGTGTTCCTTTTGTTGAATATAGCTCTCACTTAAGTTTTTCTAGATCTGACTCGATCTCAGCAATTTTACAGGCGACGACTTTTTCAAGGTGATGCAAGTCTTTCAAAATCTTGCTCTTAACATCAGCCTCAGCCATTTTTTCTGGTTTGGTGATGGTGTTAAGCTCATCAATCACTAAGGTTAAATTGCGATTGATCTCCGTGACCTCTTTGTATTGATGGCTGCCACTGTCAACTAAGACATTCTTTACTTGCCTTGGGTATTTGAACTTGACACTTTTGGCGAAAAGTTCACCTTTTTGCTTGCGAAAATAGATTTTAAGTATGTCTTTATGAGCTTCTTGACGAAGCGAGTAACGTTCAATTTGTTTTGGGTCTTGGATACCAAGGCCCGTGAGGTTTGGGAACATAATCGACCTCTGCTTTTTATGTAATTACAATTTCGCCCTACCAAACGATATTAGGCTCTAGACGGTAAAGTTGCCAACTTATTGAGGTGCCAGCTTGGTAATATTATTGCTGAGTAACTCTCGTAATTGCTCCTTATCTTCGTCATTCAGTTGACCATTGTTTTCATTAGTAATAATGAATAAATCCTCAGCGCGTTCTCCTATAGTCGTAATTTTTGCGCCATGTAAGTTGATGCCAAGATCTGCAAATGTCGCTCCAACCGTAGCTAATAAACCCGGAGTATCCAGTGCTACTAATTCCATCAATGTGCGCTTTTTACTTTTTGTGGGCAAGAAGTCAACTTTGGTGGAAACTTTAAAGTGTTGCAGGTTTCTTGGTGTTCTTCGTAGTTTCAACTTCGCTTGCCAGCCTTTTTGCAAGGCTTGGGTGAGGTGTTTGATAATAATATTGTGACGGTTTAACTCTATTGCTTTTCCATTTTGGTCAAGCACCATGAATGTGTCGAGAACAAAGCCATCTTTACTGGTCATGACTTGGGCATCATGCACATTAAAGTTTCGTCGGTCTAGCTCGGCCACCACATTGGCGAATAAAGCTTCCTGATCTTTGCAATAAACAAATACTTCTGTACCGCCTCGAGTTGCATTTTTGCTAACAAGAATAAGAGGTTGGCTATGATCTGAGTGTTGCAAAATATGAGTACAGTGCCAAGCGATTTGCTTGTGAGTATGACGTAGGAAGTAGTCAGCTTTAAAGCGTTGCCAAAGAACTTCAATTTCCCTAGCGGAAAAGCCATTTTTTCTAAGTAATGCTGAAGCTAATTGCTGGTTGTGGCGTATGCGATCTCGAACGTCAACAGGGTTTTCTAAACCGCGTCTTAGTGCTCTTTGAGTTGAATAGAACAGCTCTGCCAGTAATGTTCTTTTCCAGCTATTCCAAAGTTCAGGGTTTGTGGCACAGATATCTGAAACAGTGAGGCAAACAAGATATTCCAAGTATTCTTCATCACGCACTTTTTTTGCAAATTCAGTGATGACTTCCGGATCGTAAATATCCCTTCTTTGTGCCGTAACAGACATCAACAAGTGATTTTTTACTAACCAAGAAACCAGTTTAGATTCTGGCTTAGATAATCCATGCTCAATACAGAAATCGTACGCTTCAACCGCGCCAATTTCTGAATGATCGCCACCACGCCCCTTACCTATGTCATGGAATATAGCCGCAAGTATGAGAAGTTCCTTTTTGTGAATTCGAGGAAAGACTTCACAGCATATTGGGTGCTTCTCGTAATTGTCGGGGTCGTTGAACTTATTGATGTGTTTCAGTAAGCGAATACTATGTTCGTCAACGGTATAAACATGAAATAGGTCAAATTGCATTTGCCCGACTATTTGATTCCATTGAGGCAAGTAGGTCGCAAGTACTCCCAGTTTATGCATTAGCCCAAAAGCTCGATTTAGTGAGTTCGGGTGGCGAGCTAACGTCATAAACTTCTTTCTGGCTGAAGGTATTGTATGGAGAAACTTATTGAGACGCCGCCTAGCGGTGCGTAACTGGCGAAGTGTGGCTGGGGCGACACTGTCAATAGTTGAGTCGTTGGCAATATGAATGAACATATCCAAAATTGACTCAGGGCGTGATTGAAATAACACAGGCTTTCTTGCTTCTATTAAATTTCCTCGACGAAAGAAATCTTCGCTGAGCATCACAGGTTCTTGCTCTATACCATTGTTTAAAATAACTTGGTCAAAGATTTTTAACAGCATTTTATTGAGCTCTGCCACGCGACGTAGAGTGCGATAAAACTCTTTCATCATCATCTCAACGCCACGGTTACCTTCGCCTTCAAACCCTAAATGCTCGGCAACTTGAGCTTGATGGGCAAAAGTAAGACGATTGTCATACCTCTTTAACTGAATATGTAGAGCAAATCTCACGCGCCACAAGAAGTTTTGGCACTCTACCAATTCACGATATTCTGCATCGGTTAGGAAACCAAACTTACTCATTTCCAATAGAGAAGTTGCCCCAAAATGTCTGCGTGCAATCCAGCTCAAAGTATGAATATCTCGCAACCCACCAGGCGTTGATTTGATGTCGGGTTCTAGGTTGTAGGTCGTATCGTGATAGCGTGCATGTCGCTCTTTTTGCTCTTTTACTTTAGCTTGATAAAAATTTTCACTTGGCCAAAAAGACTTGGATAAAACCTGCTCTTTGAGTTTTAAATATAGAGCCTCATTCCCTGTCAAATACCGAGACTCTTGTAGGTTGGTGGCTACGGTTAAATCTTCGCGACCGATTTGTGCACACTGTTCAACAGTTCTTACTGCATGGCCGACTTCTAGACGCAAATCCCATAAAAAGGTAATAAACTCACTTATCTTGGCTTCGGTAATGTCGTCTAGCTTGTGCTCAGAAACAACTAGAATATCAATATCAGATAAAGGGTGCAGCTCCGCTCGTCCATAGCCACCAACGGCAATCAGTGCGATATCTGAAATGTTTGCGAGCCCCAAGGATTGCCATAATTGGACTAAGATGCCATCGATATAGTTGGAGCGCCCAACGACAAGATCGGTGATGGGTTCGTGATGGAGAAATTGTTGCTTTTGAGTTTCGCTAAATTGATCCAGCTGAGGCTTTACTTCACAAACGGTTAAGCACTTTGCTGAAGAAACTTGCGGAGACTGAGTGGGCATAAATAGCTATCCATGTGCTTTTGAGCGATTAGTCCCAATTTATCAGATAACGACATAGAAAAAAAATACCCCGCATCGCGGGGCACTCATTTTAATCTATGATGTAGAGAGTAAAAACTAGTTGTGGAGTATTCGCGCGATGCTTTCTTCTTCACGTAAAGTTAGGATCTCACACCCTGTTGCGGTAACAAGAAGGGTGTGTTCCCACTGAGCAGAATTTTTACCGTCCCCCGTGTACACTGTCCAGCCATCTTCATCGTCTAAACGACAGCCAAATTTGCCAGCATTAATCATTGGTTCGATAGTAAATGTCATCCCTTCACGGAGAGTAGTCGAGTCGTTATTTTTGTAGTGAACGACTTGTGGCTCCTCATGGAATTCTGTACCTATGCCATGGCCACAATAATCTTTTACAATTGAAAACTTAGAGCGAGGGTTGTTTTTATTGTTGGTTTTGATGTATTTCTCAATTGAAGAACCAATTTCGCCAAGTTTAATTCCCGGTTTTACTTTTTTGATTGCTAGGTACAGGCTCTCTTGAGCGACCATGCATAGTCGCTTGTCCGCTGGAGAAACATCACCTACAAGAAACATTTTAGAGGTGTCGCCGTGAAAACCATCTTTAATGACAGTAATGTCGATATTGACAATGTCCCCATCTTTTAAAACAGCAGGCCTTTCTACGCCGCCTCTTTCTGAGTTTTCTGTAGCGGGAATACCATGACAAACAACATGGTTAATCGAGGTGCAGATAGATTTTGGAAAGCCATGATAATTAAGAGGAGCCGGGATGCAGTCTTGCACTTCCGTGATATGCTTATGACATATTTGATCTAGCTCTTCGGTTGTTACGCCTGCTTTGACGTGCGGCTCAATCATCTCAAGCACTTCTGCGGCGAGCTTGCCAGCAACGCGCATTTTCTCAATTTCTTCTGCTGTTTTTATATTAATTGGCATCGACTTTCTTAAAAGGTTCTTCGTGTTTATGTGCAATAGTCTAGCAGGATGGGGGCGGAAAGTGTACGACAATAAAACCTTACATTTATGTTGGTTTTAGTTTTTCTAAATAACTTTGGTCGAATTTTCTAGCCTTTTGCACCCAAAATATGGTATAAAGCGCGCCGGATAGATGCTCTGTTTTCTCTGAACAAGCGAGGCAGATTACATCCACTTAAATTTTATCTTTAAATCACACACATTCCGACACATGTTCCGGGGTGCTTGAGGCAAAAGCCTACAAGTCGGACACATGGGGGATGTGGAGGCCTAACCCCATAGAGGATTTTAAAATGGCAACTGTATCAATGCGCGATATGCTAAAAGCTGGTGTTCACTTCGGTCACCAGACTCGTTACTGGAACCCAAAAATGAAGCCATTCATCTTTGGTGCTCGTAACCGTGTACATATCATCAACCTAGAAAAAACTGTACCTATGTTCAACGATGCTCTTAATGAGCTTGCTAAAGTTGGCGAGAAAAAAGGTAAAGTTCTTTTCGTTGGTACTAAACGCGCAGCATCTGAAGCTGTTAAAGAAGCGGCAATTGCTAGCAACCAGTTTTACGTAAACAACCGTTGGTTGGGTGGTATGCTAACGAACTACAAAACTGTTCGTCAGTCTATCAAGCGTCTAAAAGATCTAGAGTCTCAAGCTCAAGACGGCACTTTCGACAAGCTAACTAAGAAAGAAGCTCTAATGCGTACTCGCGAAATGGAGAAGTTAGAGAAGTCTCTTGGTGGTATCAAAGACATGGGCGGCCTACCAGACGCTCTATTCGTAATCGATGCTGACCACGAGCACATCGCTGTTAAAGAAGCTAACAACCTAGGTATCCCAGTTTACGCTGTAGTTGATACTAACTCTAACCCAGACGGCGTTGATTACATCATCCCAGGTAACGATGATGCAATCCGTGCAGTACAGCTTTACCTAAACGCTGCTGCTCAAGCTGTATCTGAAGGTCGTAATAAAGACGTAGCTGAAGTTGCAGAAAAAGACGGTTTCGTAGAAGAAGCTGAATAATTGCGGCTCTGCTAACTTGGAGCGTGTGACATAAAATGGAAGCACTTTCCGAGTTATAGTTAGCATCAGGGGCCCACTTTTAGGCCCCTGATTTTTACCATATCCAGAATTAACTGAGGAATAGAGAATGGCTGTAACTGCTGCTCTAGTAAAAGAACTGCGCGACCGCACTGGCGCAGGTATGATGGACTGTAAGAAAGCGCTGAACGAAACGAACGGCGACATCGAACAAGCAATCGAGAATATGCGTAAGTCTGGCGCTGCAAAAGCTGCTAAGAAAGCGGGTAACGTAGCTGCTGAAGGTACTATCATCATCAAAAACGCTGATGGTGTTGCAGTTCTTCTAGAAGTTAACTGCCAAACTGACTTCGTAGCAAAAGATGCTAACTTCACTGCATTCGCAGAGAAAGTTGCAGCAGACGCTCTAGCATCTAAAGCTTCTACTGAAGAGCTCGTTGCTAAATTCGAAGATGAGCGTATTGCACTTGTTGCTAAAATTGGCGAAAACGTAAACATTCGTCGCGTTCAATACATCGAAGGTGCTGCTCTAGCAACTTACCGTCACGGTGAGAAAATCGGTGTTGTTGTTGCTGGTGAAGGCGACGCTGAAACTCTTAAGCACGTTGCAATGCACGTTGCTGCTTCTCGTCCTGAGTACGTTAACCCTGAAGACGTACCAGCTGACGTTGTAGAGAAAGAGAAAGCGGTTCAAGTTGAAATCGCAATGAATGAAGGTAAACCTGCTGAAATCGCTGAAAAGATGGTTGTTGGCCGTATGAAGAAGTTTACTGGTGAAATCTCTCTAACTGGTCAAGCGTTCGTAATGGAGCCTAAGAAATCTGTAGGCGAAATCCTTAAAGAGCGTGGCGCATCAGTATCTACTTTCGTTCGTCTAGAAGTTGGTGAAGGCATCGACAAAGGCGAAGAAATGAGCTTTGCTGAAGAAGTAGCACAGGCGCAAAAAGGTTAATTTTAGCGTTTAGTGTTTATAAATTAGACCGTAGCCCAGGCTGCGGTCTTTTTGTGAGTGGCTTAGCGGTGTACAGTGATGAATTAATATTTAATTGGTTAGAAACCAGTCAAGTGTTAAACCATAACTGCTATACGTTCACGTATATCAGAGCTACTTATACAACGACTCTTATTTTTGGAAGGAAAAGTCCATGACAACGAACCCTAAACCAGAATATCAACGTATCCTATTGAAGCTAAGTGGTGAAGCACTACAAGGCGAAGAAGGTTTTGGTATTGATCCTGCGATACTTGACCGAATGGCCCAAGAGGTCAAAGAATTGGTCGAGTTGGGAGTTCAAGTTGGGGTTGTAATTGGTGGTGGCAACTTGTTTCGTGGGGCTGGCCTTGCTGAAGCGGGTATGAACCGTGTTGTGGGTGACCACATGGGTATGCTTGCAACGGTTATGAACGGCTTAGCAATGCGTGACGCACTGCATCGTGCTTATGTTAACGCACGAGTCATGTCGGCCATTCCTCTAAATGGGGTTTGTGATGATTACAATTGGGCGGATGCAATTAGCCAACTACGCCAAGGCCGTGTTGTTATCTTTTCAGCAGGTACCGGTAACCCGTTCTTCACCACTGACTCTGCAGCTTGTTTGCGTGGTATTGAGATAGAAGCAGACGTGGTACTGAAGGCGACTAAAGTAGATGGTGTATTTACCGCAGATCCGGTAGCCAACCCAGACGCTGAGTTGTATGATAAGCTTTCGTATCAAAGTGTATTAGAAAAAGAGCTTAAGGTGATGGATCTCGCTGCGTTTACGTTAGCTCGCGATCATAAGATGCCTATTCGAGTGTTTAATATGAATAAACCTGGAGCATTACGCCGAGTAGTGATGGGTGAGGCGGAAGGTACTCTAATTAGCGACGTTGAAGAGTAAAAGCTTTTTCGTATAACTCGACTTTCAATGCCCAATAGAATTTTCTTTATACAGAGCACAAATTATTAAGGTGAAATTGTGATTGACGAAATCAAATTAGAAGCGCAAGAGCGCATGGAAAAAAGTGTAGAAGCACTAAAAAATAATCTCGCTAAAGTTCGTACAGGTCGTGCTCACCCAAGCCTGCTTTCGGGTATCTCTGTAGAGTATTACGGCGCTGCGACTCCACTAAACCAAGTAGCGAACGTTATTGCAGAAGATGCTCGCACTTTAGCAATTACTGTGTTCGACAAAGAGTTAGCACCTAAAGTGGAAAAGGCTATCATGCAATCTGACTTGGGCTTAAACCCAATGTCTGCGGGTACAGTGATTCGTGTTCCACTTCCACCTTTAACTGAAGAGCGCCGTAAGGACCTAGTTAAGATTGTTCGTGGTGAAGCTGAAGGTGGCCGTGTAGCGATTCGTAACATTCGTCGTGATGCAAACAATGAACTTAAGGCTCTTCTAAAAGATAAAGAGATCTCTGAAGACGAAGATCATAAAGCGCAAGATGAAATTCAGAAAATCACAGATGCGGCAGTAAAGAAAGTCGATGAAGTTCTTGCTGCAAAAGAAAAAGAGTTGATGGAAGTTTAATATATTCGTTAAACTCGCCTATCAAATAACGCTGCGCTGACAGATAGCGCAGCGTTTCTTTACACAATTCATATGCTCGTTTTATAAGCGCTTTATCTAAATATGCAAAACTCACAACTTTCTTTAGACGCAGTGCCCAAACATATTGCAATCATTATGGATGGCAATGGACGTTGGGCAAAAGCTCAAGGTAAACCAAGGGTATTCGGCCATAAAAACGGTGTGGTTGCCGTAAGAGAAACCATTTCGACAGCAGCCAAGTTAGGTGTTAAGGCTATCACTCTGTTTGCATTTAGTAGTGAAAACTGGCGTCGACCAGAAGATGAGGTTGGGGTTCTAATGGAGCTGTTTGTGACAGCTCTGTCGACAGAAGTCACTAAACTACATAAAAACAATCTGAAGCTACAAGTTATTGGTGATGTTTCTCGGTTTAGCCAGCGTTTACAGAAAAAGATCTCTAATGCAGAAGAAAAGACCGCAGGTAACACTGGAATGGTGGTAAATATTGCGGCCAACTATGGTGGTAAATGGGATATCACCCAAGCTGCACAAAAAGTCGCCGAGAAAGTAGAGCGAGGCGAGCTATGTTCTTCGGATATTAATGAAGATGTCTTATCTCAGCAGATGATGATGTCTGACTTGCCTGACGTCGATTTATTGATAAGAACGAGTGGTGAATGTCGTATTAGTAATTTCCTACTCTGGCAAATAGCGTACGCTGAAATATACTTTACACCAGTCTATTGGCCTGACTTCAAAGAAGAAAGTTTAATTGAAGCTGTGACTTGGTTTATAAACCGCGAAAGAAGGTTTGGCTGTACTGGTGAGCAGATCAAAGCACTTATAGAGAATTAATTACAAGGTTCATTGAGTTTGAAGCAAAGAATTATCACAGCGCTTATTTTAGCCCCGCTTGTTGTTTGGGGAATTTTTGATTTACCTTTGCCTTGGTTTGTCACAGCTATGGCAGTCGTCATCTTAATTGGTTTTTGGGAATGGACACAGTTCGTAAATAGTCGTTCTCGTATGATATCTATTGTGCCTGCGATCGTGGTAAGCGCAGCCAGTTTGTATTTTGTCCCATTTGATTATGTGAGCCTTAATCAACACTTACTTGAATATTATGTCATCTTATCGGCTGGGGCGTTGTGGTGGGTTGGGTCAAGTTTATTTGCCATTACCTACCCAAAATCTCGCTCGCTATGGGAAAATAGCAATTGTGCACGACACATATTTGGCATTTTAACTCTATTACCTTTCTTTTGGAGTGTACTGTTATTGCGTGCTGAAGAGTGGTCAAACAATCCATTTCATGGGGCGAAAATTGTTCTTTTTGTCTGCTTAATTGTTTGGGCTGCTGATACTGGTGCTTATTTCACAGGAAAAAGTATAGGCAAGCATAAAATGGCTCCTCATGTGAGCCCGAACAAGACAATCGAAGGATTGATTGGGGGAATTATTACCGCCATTATCGTCGCTTGGTTATCTGCAAAATGGTTCCATGTCGAATTTAAAAGCCCTGTAGCGATGATCTTGATAATCTTGCTAACGGTCGTGTTTGCTGTATTAGGCGATTTGGTTGAGAGTATGTTTAAGAGAGCTTCTGGTGTTAAAGATAGCAGTAACATTATTCCTGGGCATGGTGGTGTTCTAGACAGAATCGACAGCTTGACGGCAGCTTTCCCTATATTCGCACTTCTTTACCTGCTTCTCTAGTCGGTCTTTGGACTTTATTCATACGGTTATTTTGGTAACTCTTCATTATGCATAAGTTAACAATTTTAGGGGCAACAGGTTCTATTGGGACGAGTACTCTCAAAGTTGTCGATCAGAATCCAGACATGTATTCGGTCGTGGCATTAGTCGCAGGGACTAATGCCAAACGAATGGCCGAACTTTGCCTAAATTATCGACCTCAATATGCTGTGATGGCAACAGCTGAGGCTGAAAGTCAACTGAGACTACATTTAAAAAATACAGATTGCGATGTAGAAATCATGAGTGGTTCCGATGCTGCTTGCCAAGTTGCCGCGTTGACTGACGTCGACATGGTAATGGCGGCAATAGTCGGCGCTGCGGGCTTGTTACCGACACTTTCTGCAGTTAAAGCTGGTAAAAAAGTACTTCTGGCGAATAAAGAAGCCTTGGTCATGACAGGACAAATCTTTATTGATGCTGTCGCGCAATACAACGCAGAGCTTCTGCCAATAGATAGTGAACACAATGCTATTTTTCAATGCTTACCTCAGCAAATACAGACCAAACTTGGGCGTTGCAATCTAGCGGAATATGGTATTCAAGAAATTTTACTGACAGGCTCAGGAGGCCCGTTCCGATATCGAGACGTTGCGACTTTAGTGGATGTAACACCAGAGCAAGCCATCGCTCATCCTAATTGGTCAATGGGGCCTAAAATCTCGGTTGATTCTGCGACGATGATGAACAAAGGCCTTGAGTATATTGAAGCAAAATGGCTATTCAATACTCAGCAGGAGCAGCTTAAGGTTTTAATCCATCCTCAGTCGGTTATTCACTCTATGGTCCAATATAAAGATGGGTCTGTGTTAGCGCAAATGGGGCAGCCAGATATGGCCACACCAATTGCTTTTGGCCTATCTTACCCAAAGAGAGTCGAATCTGGAGTTAAACCACTTAATTTCGCTGAAATTGGTGAACTTACTTTCTTGCAACCAGAGTACGCACGCTATCCGTGCTTAAAGTTGGCGATAGAAGCTTGTTATTTAGGCCAACATGCTACAACTGCATTGAACGCTGCAAATGAAATCGCGGTTGAAGCCTTCTTGAATAATCGACTTAAATTCAATGATATCAGTGTTGTGACTGAAAATGTGCTGTCGAAAATATATGCATCGGTTTCTCGTCATGATGTACTTGACTTGGAAAGCGTGCTAGAGCTGGATAGAATAGCTCGTAATTATGCGAATGAACAATTACGTGAGTGAATGGAATGACCGGATTTTTGTGGGATTTTGCGTCTTTTATCGTTGCCCTTGGCATCTTAGTTGCCGTCCATGAGTATGGACATTTTTGGGTTGCCCGACGTTGTGGTGTAAAAGTCGAAAAATTTTCCATCGGATTCGGCAAAGCCTTATGGAGGAAAGTCGGTAAAGATAGCACTGAATATACTATCTGCGTCATTCCACTTGGCGGCTACGTCAAGATGCTCGATAGTCGAGTTGATGAAATTACTGAAGAGCAAAAGCCTTTCGCATTCGATCATAAAACGTTGTGGCAACGAGCTGCAATTGTTGCGGCTGGTCCTATCTTTAACTTTTTGCTAGCTATTGTTCTTTATTGGATGGTATTTGTCATAGGTGTTCCTACCGTCAAGCCCGTTATCGGACAAATTGCTCCTTCTTCTATTGCGGCTCAAGCTGGTTTACGACCAGGAATGGAACTAAAACAGATATCTGGCGTCCAAACCGCTGACTGGGAATCAGTGAACATGCGTTTGGTTTCTCATATTGGTGACAAAAGCTTAACGATGACTGTGTCTCCAAAGAACGATATTGGAATACAAGAAACCAAGACATTGGATTTGGCAACCTGGCACTTTAACCCAGATAAAGAGTCTGCCATGCAAGCGCTTGGTATTACTCCTTATTCACCCAAGATATTGCTTACGCTGTCTAGCGTAATTAAAGGTGGGGCTGGTGAAAAGGCAGGATTAAAGGCCGGGGATACCCTAGTTGATATAAACGGTCAGCCGATATCAAACTGGCAGCAGGTGGTAAAGGCTATCCAAGCTAGCCCTAATCGACTGGTTAAATTCACAGTTGATAGACAAGGCCAGATGATTAATATCAGCATGACTCCAGGCCAAAAGGAGTTGTCAGATGGCAAGGTGATCGGATTCGCTGGTATTGTGCCATCTGCAGAACCTTGGCCAGAAGACTATAAAATAGATTTAAAATTTGGGGTTATTGACTCTATTGGTAAGGCAGTTGATAAGGCAGGTCAAGTTATAGGACTGACCATTAGCGTACTGAAAAAATTGATTGTCGGTGATATTGGCCTGAATAATTTAAGTGGACCGATATCAATCGCACAAGGAGCGGGAACAACCGCAGAACACGGACTGGTTTACTTTTTAGGGTTTCTGGCACTCATAAGCGTCAACTTGGGTATCATTAATCTGGTTCCTCTACCAATGCTTGATGGAGGACATTTACTGTTTTTTGCAATTGAAGCTGTTATACGTCGCCCTGTACCTGAAAAGGTCCAAGAAGTGGGGTACAGAGTGGGCGGTGCGATTATTTTCTCTTTAATGGCATTAGCAATTTTTAACGATTTTACACGCCTATAGAGCAGTTGTATCAAGGAATAACAAAAACCAAGATGGCAATGAAAAAGATATTGTTTGCAACGTTGTTAGCAACGAGTGTATGTGCAAATGCCGCTGATAGTGTAACGAGCTCTCATGCTCCGACTAATATAGAAAATTTCGTCGTTAAAGACATCAAAATAGAAGGTTTGCAGCGTGTTACGCTTGGTGCAGCACTTTTAGAAATCCCTGTTCGTGTTGGTGACAAGGTTGATAGTCAAGATATTGCCGATATCATCCGTTCTATGTATGCATCAGGTAATTATGAAGATGTACAAGTTTATCGTGACAATAATGTCCTCGTTATCAAGGTACAAGAGCGACCAACCATTGCTAGTATTTCCTTTTCTGGCAATAAAACCATCAAAGACGAGCAGCTCAAGAAAAATCTGAGTGCGTCTGGAATCAGTGTTGGTGATGCTTTGGATCGCACGACACTATCCAATATTGAAAAAGGTTTAGAGGATTTTTATTACAGTGTTGGTAAATACAACGCAACAGTTAAAGCGGTTGTAACGCCTCTTCCACGTAACCGTGCTGATCTAAAGTTCGTCTTTACTGAAGGCCCTTCCGCGCAAATTGAACAAATTAATTTAATCGGCAATAAAGTCTTCTCAGATAAGACTCTGCTCGAGCACTTTAATCTTAAAGCAGATGTTTCTTGGTGGAATTTCTTATCAAGCGACAAATATCAAAAGCAAGTACTAGCCAGCGATCTGGAGTCTTTAAAGTCTTTCTATCTAGATAGAGGCTATTTGAAGTTTCAAATCGTTTCGACTGAGGTGTCTATCTCACCCGATAAAAAAGGTGTTTATATTACTTTGGTATTACATGAGGGCAAACCTTGGACCGTTAACAAGGTTGAGCTTAGAGGTAACCTTGCTGGAGATAAAAGTAAATTTGAAGCGGCGATTCCATTTAAGTCTGGAGAAACTTACAACGGCTCTTTAGTCACCCGATTCGAAAATACGATAAAGAAAGAGCTAGGCCAATCAGGCTACGCTTATCCGAAAGTCCAGACGATCCCTCAGTTTGATGAGAAAAATCATCAAGTGACACTGATTGTGAGCGTAGACCCTGGCAAACGAATGTATGTTCAAGATATACGCTTTACGGGTAACACAGCGACAAAAGATGAAGTACTAAGGCGTGAAATGCGTCAAATGGAAAGTAGCTGGCTGAATTCTAAAGATGTCGAAACAGGTAAAACAAGGCTAAATCGTACTGGTTTCTTTAAAACGGTTAATGTTAAAACTGAACGTGTGCCTGGCAGTACAGATAAGGTGGACGTTGTTTACGATGTACAAGAAGCGAACTCAGGCAGTGTAAACTTCGGTGTTGGTTATGGTACGGAATCTGGCGTCAGTTTCCAAGCAGGTGTGCAACAAGACAACTTTCTAGGTACAGGGAATAAAGTTGGCATTAACGCGATGACCAATGACTATTCAAAGAACGTGACGTTAAGCTATACCGATCCATATTGGAACCTTGATGGTGTAAGTCTAGGTGGTAAGGTTTTCTACAACGAATTTGAGGCTTCCAATGCTGGTATCGTTGACTATACCAACAACAGCTATGGTTCTAGCTTAACTTGGGGTTTTCCAGTCGACGAATTGAATAGACTGGGGCTTGGGGTTGGCTATACTCACAATGACATTGGTAATGTTCCGACCTATGTTCAGGCAGAGCAGTTTGCTAAGAGTATCGACCAATACGGTAATAGTAATCTTATTACCAACGACTATGATGTGAACTTCACTTGGACAAGAAATGCACTGGATAAGTCTTATTTCCCTACTGCGGGTAACTATCAAAGTGCGTCGTATAAAATTACCGTTCCAGGATCGGGTGCTCAATACTTTAAAATGCAGTATGATGTGCGCCAATACGTACCATTAACGAGAACACATGACTTCACTCTGTTGATGCGCGGACGTTTAGGGTACGGGAACGGGTATGGTAAGACGAATGGCAACGATAATTTGTATCCATTCTATGAAAACTTCTATGCAGGTGGTTTCTCTACACTACGTGGATTTAGCTCTAACACTGCAGGTCCGAAAGCGGTTTATGCAGACTATTCGACCTCAAATAATGGAGACTACTATGTGACAAGTGACTCTACAGGTGGTAACGCGACATGGCTAGCCAGTATGGAACTCATTGTACCAACCCCATTCGCATCTGATGAAGCTCAAAGTCAAATACGCACCAGTGTCTTTGTCGATATGGCGAGTGTGTGGGACACAGAGTTTAGTTACGATCCGTCGCAGGTAGTATATGGAAATCAGTATTACTACGATTATTCAAGTCCATGGAATTATCGGGCTTCAACAGGGGTAGCGCTACAGTGGATGTCTCCAATGGGGCCATTAGTCTTTGCTGTTGCAAAACCTCTGAAAAAATATGAAGGTGATGACGAAGAGTTCTTCACTTTCACAATCGGTAGAACCTTCTAACCAAAGGAAATAATTTTGAAAAAATTACTTAAAGCCGCTGGCATTAGCCTACTTTTACTGACTTCTTCATTTTTTGCTAATGCTGCCCAAGCTGCTCAAAAAATTGCGTATGTGAATACTGCGCAAGTTTTCCAAGCGCTACCTCAACGAGAGGTGATTGCGAAGCAAATGCAGCAAGAGTTCAAAGACAAGGCTGCTGAGCTACAAAGCATTAAAGCTCAAGCTCAAGAGAAGATTAAAAAACTTCAGCGTGATGGTTCTATTATGAGCCAATCAGACGTTGAAAAGCTTCGAATTGAAATTAGTCAACTAGAATCTACTTATAAGATTAAAGGTCAAGCACTCGAGCAGGAATCTCAACGTAAAGAAGCGGAAGAAAGACAAAAGCTTCTAACGACCATTCAGTCTGCAGTTGAAAAAGTGGCGAAGAAAGATGGCTACGATATGGTTGTTGATATTCAAGCGCTACGCTACGCTAGCCCTAAATATGATATTACTCAACAAGTTATCAAGGCACTTAAGTAATCACAAATATGCAACAACTGACACTTAATCAATTGGTCAATATTACTGGTGGTAAACTTTACGGTGACGAGAATGTCACCGTTACCATGGTTGCTCCAATGGACAAAGCGGGAGATGGTCATGTGACTTTTCTCTCTTCGGCGAAATACGCCAAGCATCTGCCGGACTGTAAAGCTAGCGTAGTCATGGTAAAGGAAGCACAAAGAGAACTGTGCAACACAAATGTAGTGGTTGTCGACGACCCTTATGTTGCTTTTGCCAAAGTTGCCCAAGCGCTAGATACAACACCTTCTCCTGCGACAGACATTGCTCCTTCAGCTGTGATTGATGATTCCGTAGAAATGGGTGAAGGTATTTCTATTGGTGCAAATGCTGTCGTGGAGTCCGGTGTCAGTCTCGGTGATAACGTGGTGATCGGCGCTGGTTGTTTTATCGGCAAGAATGCAAAAATTGAAGCAAATACTAAGCTTTGGGCCAATGTAACCATCTATCACAATGTACAAATTGGTCAAGATTGCCTCATTCAATCGAATGCGGTGATTGGCTCCGATGGGTTTGGCTATGCTAATGAAAAAGGCGAATGGATTAAAATTCCTCAGCTTGGCTCTGTTATTATCGGTAACCGAGTCGAAATTGGATCTTGCACAACGATAGATCGGGGTGCACTAGAAGATACAATTATCGAAGATAATGTGATTCTCGATAACCAAATGCAAATTGCCCACAATGTGCATATTGGCTATGGTACGGCGATGGCTGGCGGCACAATAATCGCGGGTAGTACAACGATTGGCAAATATTGTGTTATTGGCGGAGCTTCTGTACTCAATGGCCATATAGAGATTGTAGACGGTGTCACTATTACCGGTATGGGTATGGTGATGCGTAGCATCACTGAAAAAGGTATATACTCTTCTGGTATCCCGTTGCAGACGAATAAAGAATGGCGTAAAACAGCGACTCGTGTTCACCGGATCGACGAAATGAACAAGCGCCTAAAAGCTGTTGAAAAGCAGCTTGAAAATAAATCTGACTCTTAACAGAGCACATTATAGGACGGCTCGCAAAATGCGGGCCTTTTTCTTTTAAACTCAGGCCCTGTCTCGCATTGACGCTTTGATCGTTTCAGCGACACTCGCATCTTCTTGTTGTTTGGGTATATAATGCGCGCTATTGAAAAATAAACGAAATATTTTGCATAGGAAAATGACTTTGACTACTGAAAATAAAACGATGGATATCACGGAGATACAAGAACTTTTACCTCATAGATATCCTTTTTTAATGATAGATCGCGTTATTGATTTCCAAGAGGAAAAGTATCTTACCGCTATTAAAAATGTTTCATTTAATGAACCTCAGTTCACCGGTCACTTTCCAAAGCTACCAGTATTCCCTGGAGTCCTGATTCTTGAAGCTATGGCACAAGCAACAGGACTACTTGCATTTAAATCTTTTGGCGCTCCTGCAGAAAATGAGCTTTACTATTTTGCAAGTGTTGATGGCGCAAAATTCCGTAAACCAGTCACGCCTGGCGATCAACTTGTGATAGAAGTTGAGTTTGTAAAAGAACGCAGAGGCATTGCAGCGTTTAACGGAACAGCAAAAGTAGACGGCGAAGTTGTATGTTCTGCAGAGCTGAAATGCGCTCGTAGAGAGTTCTAATATGATTCATGAGAGTGCAAAAATTCACCCTAGTGCTGTCGTAGAAGATGGTGCAAAGATTGGGGCGAATGTTGTCGTTGGTCCATTTACCTATATCACCGAAAATGTTGAGATCGGTGAGGGTACAGAAATTATGTCGCATGTGGTCATCAAAGGCCATACGACTATTGGTAAAGACAATCGTATTTTTCCACAAGCGGTTATTGGTGAAGAAAACCAAGATAAGAAATATGGTGGTGAAGATACCAAGGTAATCATTGGTGATCGCAATGTTATCCGAGAGAGTGCTCAGATTCACCGAGGTACCATTCAGGATAAGCACCAAACAGTAATCGGTGATGATAACTTGTTATGTGTTAACGCACACATTGCTCACGATGTCATCATTGGTAACCATACCCATATAGGTAACAATTCTATTTTGGGTGGTCACGTAACGGTTGATGATTATGCTGGTGTGATGGCTTTATCGGCAATTCATCCGTTTTGTCATGTCGGTGCTTACGCTTATGTTGGTGGCTGTTCAGCAGTAGTTCAAGACATACCAGCCTATGTACTGGCTCAAGGAAATCACGCTTCTCCTTTTGGTTTGAATTTAGTTGGACTTAAACGTAACGGCTTTGAAAAACCAGAGTTGCGTGCTTTACAAAAAGCATACAAAGAACTTTACCGCTCTGGCAACACTCTTGAAGTCTCTATGCCCCTATTAAAAAAGATGGCGCAAGATTGGCCCTCAATTCAGCGTATTATCGATATTGTTGAAAACAGTGAACGTGGTATCATCCGCTAATCTGTGACGAATCAAAATAAAAAGATCGCCACTTCGGTCGCGATCTTTTTTAATTTCTTGGGATAGCTAAACGGACTCTATGGGAAACCCATGAACAAACCAATAACAATCGGTATCGTAGTCGGCGAATTGTCTGGAGATACTCTGGGAGAGGGGTTGATCAAAGCCATCCGACAGCAGCATCCAGATGCTGAATTCGTCGGAATTGGTGGTCCGAAAATGATGGCATTGGGGTGTCAATCGCTATTTAATATGGAAGAGCTCGCAGTGATGGGCTTAGTTGAAGTACTTGGCCGATTACCGCGGTTACTTAAAGTTAAAAAGCAGCTAGTCAAATATTTTACTGAAAGCCCCCCCGATGTTTTTATTGGAATTGATGCCCCTGACTTTAATCTACGTTTAGAACGAAACCTCAAAGATGCCGGAATAAAGACGGTTCATTATGTCAGTCCTTCAGTTTGGGCTTGGCGTCAGAAAAGAATTTTTTCTATTGAAGCGGCAACTAATTTGGTTTTAGCCTTTCTACCGTTTGAAAAAGCTTTTTATGATAAATTTAATGTGCCTTGCGAATTTGTTGGCCATACACTCGCTGATACAATTCCTTTGCAAACCGACAAGCTGCAAGCGCGAGAGAAGCTCGGTATTGACCAAGATAAAAAGTGGCTAGCCGTATTACCGGGAAGCCGAGGTAGCGAGCTGAAGATGCTTAGCGAGCCCTTTATACAAGCATGTAAAACGATTCATAGGAACGATCCTGAGCTCGGTTTTATTGTCGCGTTAGTCAATTCGAAGCGAAGAGAGCAGTTTGAAGCTGCATGGAAAGAGTTTGCTCCTGAGCTCGATTTTCACCTTGTAGACGATACCGCACACAATGTGATCGCGGCTGCTGATGTTGTCATGCTGGCTTCAGGTACTGTTGCTCTTGAGTGTATGTTACTGAAAAGGCCAATGGTGGTAGGCTATCGAGTTAACGCAATTACCGCATTTATCGCCAAACGGCTGGTAAAAACAAAATATGTATCACTGCCAAATATTCTTGCCGATCAAGAGTTGGTCAAAGAGTTCTTACTTGAAGAGTGTACACCTGAAAACTTGAGTAGCGAAGTGCTTCGCCTCTTTGGCTCGGACAATAAAGAAATGATAGTGAAGTTTACTGAAATGCATCATTGGATTCGAAAAGGTGCCGATCAGCAAGCAGCAAACGCGATATTAAGCTTAACTAATCGATAAATAAATTATGGCAAAAAAAGCAGTCATTCAAGACTTCCCTCCATTTGAATACCCAAGTGGCGTAAAGTTGATAGCAGGTATTGACGAAGTGGGCCGTGGCCCTCTCGTTGGTGATGTCGTCACTGCTGCTGTTATTCTCGATCCAGCTCATCCAATTGAAGGGCTAACGGACTCAAAGAAGCTTTCAGAAAAAAAACGCCTTACCCTGTTTCCTGAAATCAAAGAAAAAGCACTCGCTTGGGCAATTGGTCGATGTTCACCAACTGAAATCGATGAGCTTAATATTTTGCAAGCAACTATGGTTGCGATGCAAAGGGCTGTTGAAGGTCTATCGGTTCAGCCAGAGTATTGTTTGATAGATGGCAACAGAGTGCCCCAGCTCACAATGGCTGCACAAGCTGTAGTAAAAGGTGATTTGCGGGTCGCGGAGATCAGTGCAGCGTCTATTCTTGCTAAGGTTGTACGCGATCAAGAAATGATGGAGTTGGATAAGCAGCACCCAGAATTTGGTTTTGCCAGCCATAAAGGTTATCCAACTAAAGCGCACCTAGCTGCTATTGAGGAGCATGGTGTAATAGAGCAACATCGAAAAAGCTTTAAACCCGTTCAGCGAGTTCTAGATTCAATTTAATGTTATCAAGTGAAGCCTTCAGGATTTAAAATATGTCGGAACCTAAATTCATTCATTTAAAAGTCCACAGTGATTTTTCGATGGTTGATGGCCTTTCTAAAGTACCACCGCTGGTTAAGAAAGTGGCTGAGATGGGTATGCCTGCGATGGCATTAACTGACTTTACCAATTTATGTGGCCTAGTAAAGTTTTATGGTGCAGCGCATAACAATGGTGTAAAGCCGATTATCGGGGCTGACTTTGCAATGCAGTCACCCGAGTTTGGTGAGGAGCTAACTCAGATAACGGTATTAGCGGCTGATAATCAGGGGTATAAAAATCTTACCTTACTGATATCAAAAGCCTATTTGCGCGGTCATATTCAGCACAAGCCAGTTATCGATAAAGAGTGGCTAGCAGAGCTTAATCACGGGCTGATCGTTTTGTCTGGCGGAAAAAATGGCGACATTGGTAAAGCGCTTTTAAAAGGTAACCATCCACTTGTTGAGCAGTGCACCCATTTTTATACGACACATTTTCCAGAGCGTTTTTACTTGGAGCTTACTCGAACGGGAAGGCCCGATGAAGAAAGCTACTTACATTTCGCCTTAGAACTGGCGGAGAAGTATGAACTGCCCGTTGTGGCAACAAATGATGTCGTTCTTCCTAGTAAAGAGTTATTTGATGCCCACGAAATTCGCGTTGCTATTCACGATGGTTACACGTTGGATGATCCAAGGCGGCCGAAAAACTACTCTGATCAGCAGTACTTGCGCAGTGAAGAAGAGATGTGCGAGCTGTTTTCTGATATCCCAGAAGCATTAGAAAACAGTGTCGAGATAGCTAAGCGATGTAATGTTACGGTTCGTTTAGGTGAATACTTCCTTCCAAACTTCCCAACAGAAGGGATGAAAATCGAAGACTTTTTGGTGAAAAAGTCTCAAGAAGGTTTGGAAGAAAGGCTTGATTTTCTATTTCCAGATGCTGAAGAGAGAGCGAATCGTCGCCCAGAATATGATGATCGCTTGCAGATTGAGTTAGATGTTATCAATCAGATGGGGTTCCCAGGTTACTTTCTTATCGTAATGGAGTTTATCCAGTGGTCAAAAGATAACGATATTCCTGTAGGTCCAGGGCGTGGTTCTGGTGCGGGTTCCTTAGTCGCCTACGCATTGCAAATTACCGATTTAGATCCACTGGAATACGACTTACTTTTCGAGCGTTTCTTGAACCCAGAACGTGTATCCATGCCCGATTTCGACATCGATTTTTGTATGGATAAGCGCGACTTGGTTATCGATCATGTAGCTGAAATGTATGGCCGTGATGCGGTTTCCCAGATTATTACCTTCGGTACAATGGCTGCAAAAGCGGTGATTCGAGATGTGGGTAGGGTACTTGGCCACCCATTTGGCTTTGTTGATCGAATATCAAAACTTGTACCGCCAGACCCAGGTATGACTCTGGAAAAAGCGTTTAAAGCGGAACCTGCGTTGCCAGAGCTTTATGACAACGACGAGGAAGTCAAAGAGCTCATCGACATGTGTCGTATTCTTGAAGGTTGTACGCGAAATGCAGGTAAGCACGCGGGTGGGGTGGTTATCTCACCAACAACTATTACTGACTTTGCGCCAATCTATGCTGATGCTGAAGGTCATTTTCCTGTTACGCAGTTTGATAAAAACGATGTAGAAACCGCTGGCCTCGTTAAATTTGACTTCCTTGGCCTTAGAACGCTGACTATCATTGATTGGGCATTGGGCTTAATCAACCCAAGGCGGGCAAAAGAAGGAAAAGAGTCTCTCCGTATTGAGTCAATTCCACTCGACGATGCCAAGTCATTTAAATTACTACAAAACTCAGAAACGACCGCAGTTTTCCAGCTAGAATCCCGTGGTATGAAGGAGCTAGTCAAACGCCTGCAGCCTGATTGCTTTGAAGATATTATCGCACTGGTTGCCTTGTTCCGTCCCGGTCCGCTCCAGTCCGGCATGGTAGATAACTTCATCGACCGTAAACACGGTCGGGAGCCTGTTTCTTATCCGGATGAAACTTGGCAGCATGAATCGCTGAAAGATACGTTAGACCCAACTTACGGCATTATTCTCTATCAAGAGCAGGTAATGCAGATTGCACAGATCTTAGCGGGTTATACGTTAGGCGGTGCGGACATGCTTCGCCGTGCAATGGGTAAGAAAAAGCCAGAGGAAATGGCTAAGCAGAGAGCAATTTTTGAAGAAGGAGCGATCAAGAATGGCGTAGATGGCGAACTCGCCATGAAAATCTTTGACTTGGTAGAAAAGTTTGCTGGCTATGGATTCAACAAATCTCACTCTGCTGCATACGCTCTAGTGTCTTATCAAACTCTGTGGTTAAAAACGCATTATCCAGCGGAGTTTATGGCTGCGGTAATGACGGCTGATATGGATAACACTGAGAAAGTCGTTGGCTTGGTGGACGAATGTTTCCGCATGCAGCTGAAGGTTCTACCACCAGATATCAATAAAGGTTTGTATCGCTTTAATGTCGATGAAGCTGGCGCTATTGTGTATGGTATTGGTGCAGTTAAAGGAGTGGGTGAAGGTCCGATCGATGCCATCTTAGAGGCACGAAATAAAGATGGTCACTTTAAGGACCTATTTGATTTTTGTGCTCGAATCGATTTGAAAAAAGTCAATAAACGTGTGATTGAAAAGCTTATTCATGCTGGGGCTTTGGACAGGTTAGGTCCTCACCGCGCAGCTATGATGGCATCGCTTGACGACGCAGTAAAAGCGGCCAGTCAACACCACCAGGCTGAATCTTTTGGTCAGGCAGATATGTTCGGCGTACTAACGGAAGCGCCAGAAGAAGTTGAGAATAAATACGCTCAAGTGGAACCTTGGCCAGAAAGAGTATGGCTCGAAGGTGAAAGAGATACACTTGGACTCTATTTGACTGGCCACCCAATTAATGAATATATCAAGGAACTTAGTCACTACACTAGCTGTCGACTAAAAGATGCAACACCAACTAGAAGAGATCAAACCGTTACCGTTGCTGGCTTAGTTATCGCAGCTAGAGTCATGACCACCAAACGAGGAACGCGCATTGGTATCATGACTTTGGACGACAGATCGGGCCGAATGGAAGTAATGTTGTTCTCAGATGCGTTAGAAAGGTATGCAGAACTGTTAGAAAAGGATAGAATTCTAGTCGTTTCTGGACAGGTCAGCTTTGATGATTTCAATGGTGGCCTTAAAATGTCCGCGCGCGAGGTTATGGATCTCGGAAGCGCACGTGAAAAATACATCCGAGGTTTGTCGATATCGATAAATCACTCCCAGATTGACAGCCACTTTTTTGAACGTTTTGGTCAAATACTGGAACCACACAGAGCTGGTTCAGTGCCTGTTAATGTCTATTACCAACGCTCAGATGCAAGGGCGAAGTTGACGTTAGGAACGGAGTGGAGAGTAACACCAAGTGATGTGTTGCTGGATGAATTAAAACAACTACTGGGCAAAAGCCAAGTAGAACTCGAATTTAACTGATTCTCGATAATATAATCGAGCGGAAAAGGATCGATAGATGAGCCTAAACTTTCTAGAATTTGAAAAGCCAATTGCGGAACTTGAAGCAAAAATTGAAGCTCTTCGCGGCGTATCACGTCATGGCGGTGAAGCCGCAATTGATCTAGATAAGGAAATTGAGCAGCTTGAAAAGAAAAGCTTAGAGCTAAAAAAGAAAATCTTTAACGATTTAGGTGCATGGGAAACAGCCCAACTCGCTCGTCACCCGCAGCGCCCATATACTCTAGATTATATCGAAAACGTATTTACGGAGTTCGATGAGCTGGCAGGTGATCGTGCTTTTGCTGACGACAAAGCGATTGTTGGCGGCATTGCGCGCCTAGAAGGTCGCCCTGTTATGGTAATCGGCCATCAAAAAGGTCGTGAAACAAAGGAGAAAGTGAAGCGTAACTTTGGTATGCCTAAGCCTGAGGGATACCGCAAAGCGCTACGTTTAATGAAAATGGCTGAGCGCTTTAATATGCCAATTATCACTTTCATTGATACGGCTGGTGCTTACCCAGGTGTAGGCGCTGAGGAGCGTGGCCAATCTGAAGCAATAGCAACGAATTTGAAAGTGATGGCTGGATTGAAAGTGCCAGTTATTTGTAACGTTGTTGGTGAAGGTGGCTCCGGTGGTGCTTTAGCTATTGGTGTTGGCGACTACGTTAATATGCTTCAGTATTCGACTTACTCGGTGATTTCACCTGAAGGGTGCGCATCTATCCTATGGCGTGATGCTGAAAAAGCGCCACAAGCCGCAGAAGCCATGGGCCTTGTTGCGACTCGCTTAAAAGAGTTAGAGCTTATCGACGAAATCATTGAAGAGCCACTAGGTGGAGCGCATCGTGACTACAAACTTATGGCTGAGAACATGAAGAAAACACTTCTTGCTCAGCTGAAAGAGCTGGATACGCTCACTAAAGATGCTCTCCAAGAGCGTCGTTACCAGCGTCTAATGAGTTACGGTTATTGTTAATCCGCCTCAAGTGTTAGAAAGGGTCGACATCGTTCGACCCTTTTGTTTTTTTACTCAGCTATTATTTTTGATAGAACGGCAATAAGATTACCTTATAGTTCCGAGATGCACTGGAAAGTTATGAGCGATTTATATCCAGCATTCGCTGAAAAATTAGTGAAGCAACTAAAATCAGACACCAAGTTTGTTTTAGCTTTTAGCGGTGGGGTAGATTCTCGGGTCCTTTTGGAGCTTCTTGCGCAATTTCGCAATAAGCACTCGGTAAATTGTATTGCGGTGCATGTGAACCATGGGCTAAGTAATAGTGCCGAAAACTGGGCTGCTCAGTGTCAAACCTGGTGTAATGAACACCAAATCCCTCTCTATATCGAAAGCGTGACTCTTGATCTATCCACGGGTGAAAGCCTAGAAAAGTTGGCTAGAGATGCTCGATATCAAGCTCTAGGGCGCTATATCAATGATGAGGATGTGCTACTGACTGGTCAGCACAGTGACGATCAAGTTGAAACCTTCTTTCTAGCCCTCAAAAGAGGCAGTGGTCCAAAAGGCTTGGCAGCTATGCCCGCCATGAAAAATTTTGGCAACGGGATTATCATGCGGCCTTTGCTTGATGTGTCTAGAGCCCAGATAGAAGAGTTTGCCAGCAAACATAAGCTCGATTGGGTTGAGGACGAAAGTAATCAAGATACGCGATTTGATAGGAACTTTATCCGACACCATATTTCTCCAGTATTGAATGAGCGTTGGCCTTTCTTTGCTCAATCTATTCGTCGTAGTGCTAGTCTTTGTGCTGAACAGGAAGCTCTGCTAGAGGAGCTGCTAGAAGAGCCTTTTAATGCGTTAGTAGACGAAGACAACTGTATCGATATTGAAGGACTGTCACTTTGTAGTGAAAGAGCTCGTATTCAGTTATTGAGAATGTGGATTGCTCGAAGCGGTGAATTGATGCCTAGTCACATCCAAATCAACAAAATATGGTCGGAAGTCGCAAGGGCAACTAAGGATGCAAACCCTCAGCTCAATACTACTGGTGCTCAGTTTCGTCGTTTTGATAGTAAATTATATTTGTTGAAGCCAATGGAAGACGTGTCAGAGTGGCAAAGCCATATTCGCTTTAATGATGCTGTTGAGTTACCTGACAATTTGGGTAATCTTCTTCTCAAGAAACACACTTTAGGTGCAAATATGTCCATTCCAAAAGTAAAACAGAGCGAGCTGAAGATTAGCTTTGATCCAGAGGGATTGTCTGCCCATCCAGTAGAAAGAAATCATAGCCGTAAACTAAAGAAACTATTTCAAGAGTATAAAGTTCCGAGTTGGTTAAGGCGAAGAACCCCAATATTAATGTGTGAAGGACAAGTTGTAGCAGTGGCTGGGTTGTTTATTGACAAAGCTTTTTATGGTCAAGAGTGTGAGCTCATATGGGATAAAGGATTGAAATCTGTGTGACACTGAAATGGTTGACACAAGTTAATGCATTAGAAGGGCAAAACAAGAAATACTTAACGGCCTCAGTGAGGCCATATAAAAATGAGCAATAAAGTGGCGGAATGTCGGCGGCAATGTAAGCACAATCGGCTTTGCTGCCTAAGAAAGGATATAGAAGAATCTTGCAGCATATTACGCGGATTTAAAATAAGACGCTTAGATAGTTGATATGATTTAGGTTTAATTCTAACTTGCTAATATATAAGGAATAAAAATGAAGAAAGTTGAAGCGATAATCAAACCTTTTAAGCTAGATGATGTTAGAGAGGCACTGGCGGAAGTTGGTATTACGGGGATGACTGTGTCTGAGGTCAAAGGTTTTGGCCGTCAAAAAGGCCATACTGAGTTGTATCGTGGTGCCGAATACATGGTTGATTTCTTGCCAAAGGTAAAGTTGGAAATTGTTGTTGCCAGTGATGTATTAGATCAATGTGTAGATACTATTATTGAAACAGCACAAACTGGAAAAATTGGTGATGGTAAAATCTTCATTACTGATATCGAGCGTGTCGTTCGTATTCGTACTGGTGAAGAAGATGAGGAAGCCATTTAGAGGCATAGATATTAAGGGGCTTTGTATATGCCCCTAAACGTTTCAAATTAGTGTATGAAGAAAAAGACTAAGATTTTAGGAGTCATCACTGCAGTTTCAGCTTCAGTTGTAACGGGCTATTCTCTGGTATTTGATCTACCTAGCGCACCAACCTTGTCCATTATTGAAGGTGCCAAAACAGAAAAGCATATATTTTGCTATGAGAATGATTCGTCACAGCCCATCGATCAGAATGGCAAAATAAATGTCTTAGTGTGGAATATTTACAAGCAAAACCGAGATAATTGGCAGCAAGCGTTGCAACGTTATAGTGCCAATGCTCAGCTTGTTTTGTTGCAAGAGTCTAGCTTAACCCCAGATTTGGAACGCTGGATAGGTAGCAAAGGTAAATTTGCTATTCAGGTAGATGCTTTTAAAGCTTTTAAAGTTCCCGCAGGTGTCCTGACTTTCTCTTCCTCCTCTCCTACATTTGCTTGTGCCTACACGGAAAAAGAACCTTGGATCCGGCTTCCGAAGTCTGGTTTGTTTAGTTTGTATAAATTATCTAATGGGCAGTCACTGGCTGTCGTTAATCTACACGCTATTAATTTCACCTATGGGACGAAAGAGTATCAACAACAGATAAAAACGCTTGTTGCTCGTCTGCTGGAACATTCAGGGCCAGTTTTGGTTGGTGGAGACTTCAATAGCTGGAGTGCGGGTAGGCTCAAAGTATTGAAAAGTAATCTACACAAAATCGGTGTAGAAGAGGCGAAGTTTAGTCCAGATAATCGCCGGCAGTTTATTAATGGCCTGCCGCTTGATCATTTATTTTATCGTGGTTTAACACTTGAGCAGGCAGAGTCACCTGTAACAACGGCTTCTGATCACAGCCCCTTAATTGCCAGCTTCAGCCTTATTAATTAACCTCAGGTTTGGATAAGAAAGCCTGAGGTTAATTAGATTTGTTCTCATTAAGCTATGAGCACAAATTGACTGATAATTAAACGCTCACCTTAGTGACGTCAACATAAAGCTTTAACTTCTGTCCAGGCTGAATGTATTTTTGGTTCGCGAGACCATTCCATTTCACAATATCATTTCTGCTTACTTTAAAGCGGTATGCGATAGCATCGATGGTGTCACCAGATCTTACGCGATAGAAGACCGTACGAATAATTGCACCGTCGGTCGCTTTTTTCCATATGACGAGTTTCTGTCCAATACGAAGCGTGTCTCTCGGGCCCATGCCATTCCATTTTGCCAGTGACTTGTAGGACACTTTATTTTCGCGTGCGATGGTCCATAGGCTGTCACCAGATTTCACAGTATGAGTCAGCTTATATTTTCCTTGAGACTCAGCTTGAATTTTGGCTAGTCGGTTAGAAGCACTTAATGCGTAAGCTTGGTCATTCTTCGTTGATGTTGGAATAAGCAAGTATTGACCAATTCTGATGGTATTATTGGTCAAATTGTTCGCGACGCGAATGACTTTAGGTGTGGTGTTGTATTTTTTCGCTAACGAAATTAAAGCGTCACCAGACTTCACTTTATAGCGAATAAGCTTCATGCCTTTGCCAGGGTTGTCTTTGACTTCTTTCTCAAATCGGGCAACGGATTTGATAGGCAATAGAAGTTGATATGGGCCTTCAGGAGCGGTAGCCCATTGGTTGTAAGCAGGGTTAAGCTCTTGTAACTCCTTAACAGAAATGTTGGCGTATTTAGCTGCAATTGCCAAGTCTAGTTGTTCTTTAGGGTTAACTAACTCTACCACTGGTTTGTTCGCTATTGGTGGAATATGCACGCCGTATTTCTTTTGGTGTGCAACAATATCTGCGAGCGCTAACAACTTAGGTACATAAGCGCTGGTTTCACTTGGTAGATCAAGTGAGAAGAAGTCTGTAGGCTTTCCGAGTCTTTGGTTTTTCTTAATGGCTGCAGAGACACGGCCTCCGCCACTGTTGTATGCAGCAATTGTGTTATACCAGTTGCCATTGAAGCGTTTATTTAGCTGCGTCAAATAATCTAGAGCTGCATCAGTGGCCGCATCTACATCCCGGCGGCCGTCGTACCAGTAGTTGCGTTTTAACCCAAGGCTTTTGCCCGTGCCGGGTACAATTTGCCAAAGTCCCGCAGCGCTGCCGTGTGAATACGCAAATGGGTCGAACGCGCTTTCTACAACTGGAAGTAGAGCGAGTTCCAGTGGCAGTCCTCGTTTTTCTATCTTCTTAGTGATTAGGTACAGAAATGGTGCTGCTCGTTCAGAAACCACTTTGAGATGGCTCGGGTGGGTGATATACCAAGTGCGATAGTAATTGACCAATTGGTTGTTTGGAATTGGTATGTGAAGTTGCATGCCGATCCGATGCCAAACGTCTTTTTGCGATTGAGGCGTTACTTTCACAATTTCACGCTGAGCTTTGTGCGAGCTTTTTACAGAACTTGCCTGAGAACGAGATTGCTCCACTTTGCCTGTTGGGAGCGCTTCTTTCACAGATGGTGGAGGATTATTGGTTTGCTCAGGTAGATTTTGATCAGTGGACTGGGTTAGCTGACACCCTGATAAGAGCATGGCTAAAACCCAGCTGTATTTTACTCGCATTACACAGCCCTTTTTTGACACGGCTGCTGATAATACTTGTCAGGTCCTATGGGTGACAAGTAGCATTTTGTCAAAATTCGTTCTTCCATTGTCGCAATGCTGTAAATATTGACAAAGGATCGGTTTTTGTTGTTCGATTTGTGACCGACTTGATGACGCTAGGTTGATCTGTACGGAGAAATGGGTTGATCCATTTCTCTTGTCGTATCGTTGTTGGGATAGTCGGAGTATCTTGTCCTCTTAATCGATTAACCTTATCGCGATACTGTTGAAGGTGGTCGTTGTCCGGCTCGACAGCAAGAGCGAAAGCTATATTTGCAGCAGTGTACTCATGGGCACAGTACACTTCTGTTTCTTCTGGCAGTGCACAGATTTTATTTAGTGATGTGTACATTTCTTCCATGGTGCCTTCGAAAACGCGACCGCAGCCAGCAGAAAACAGCACATCGCCACAAAATAGCTTCGCGTCTCCTACATAGCCGATATGACCACTTGTGTGCCCTGATAGTCCTAATACTAGAAAGACTTCGCCAAATAATTCTATTTGATCGCCAGCTTTAACTTCATGAGTTAGGGTTGGGACGGGTTCACTTGCTGGGCCCACCACATTTATGTCTGGGTGCTGCCTTACAAGTTCTGGTACGCCACCAATATGATCGTGGTGGTGGTGAGTAATCAAAATAGCTTCTAACTTTAGATCGTGCTGTTTGAGATAATCTAGCACAGGCTCAGCATCTCCCGGGTCGACGACTGCACAGCGATTATCACTATTTTTTATCAGCCAGATGTAATTATCATTAAATGCAGGTATGCTTTTGATATGTAACATTCTTGAGTCTCCGACATCCTAGAGAAATAGATTATTAATGAAGCCAGCACGTAGCGAAAAAGAGCTAGAAAAACCCCACTCTTGGTCACAGTTAAAAAATGGCCAATGGGTGAGTGAATCTATTCAGCTTCGCCTTGATGAATGGAGCCCGAAACTATTTGGCTACCACTTGCTGAAACTCGGTGGTTTGAGCTGTGAGCTCACTAGCATTGATTGTAGTATTCAACACCAAGTGAACTTAGATATCCAGAACGAGTTGCATAATATTATCGCTGATGGCTACGACCTACCATTTTTAGAAAAAAGTTTTGACGCCGTCATTATGGCGCATCAATTGGATTATTGTAATGACCCACACAGAATGCTACGTGAAGTAGATAGAGTCATGATTGATGACGGCTATATTATCATCACAGGGTTTAATCCAATTAGCTTAACGGGTTTGTCGAGCCTTATGCCTTGGCGTAAAAACAACCTACCATGGAGTGGGCGAATGTTTACGCCAAATCGAATTAAAGATTGGCTAGGTGTGTTGAATTACCAAGTTATTCATCATGACTCTTACGCTGTGTTTCCTTTTCAAACCTACCCACCTATGTGGACAGCGTTGGAGAATAGTTTTAGCACTTGGATTCAATATTTTGGTAGCTTGTACTTTATTGTTGCTCGCAAACGCACTTATCCATTAAAACCTATTCGTCCTCATTGGCAGTTAAAACGCAAACTGTCTCCCGTTGGCGTTAACTGCAACACTCACACTAAAAATAACAGTTAAGCCTGCTCTGCAAGGTATCCGGTATCTTCTTCTGTTGGACTCTCTGCAGCTGTTCTTGCTAATTCATCGCAAATTTCATTTTCTCGGTGTCCTGCATGGCCTTTTACCCAGCGCCAATCTATTTGATGACGTTGTGACTCTGCGTCTAATGCTTTCCACAAGTCTGCATTTTTTACAGGCTTTTTATCCGCCGTTTTCCAGTTGCGCTTTTTCCAATTGTGTATCCATTGAGTAATTCCTTGACGTACATATTGGCTGTCGGTAGTGAGTATCACTTGGCAAGGCTCTTTCAGTGTTTTTAAGGCGACAACCGCAGCCATCATTTCCATTCGATTGTTGGTGGTTAATGTAAACCCTTTTGATAGAGGCTTTTCCACCTCTTTGTAGCGCATTAAGATGCCATAACCGCCAGGGCCGGGGTTACCTAAACACGAACCATCGGTGAAAATTTCTACTTGTTTCGTCATGATTTGATACTATTGAATGAAGTACGTTATTTACATAGTCTGACACAATTATTGTTATGAATACTAGCCACAATTCTGACCAAAATCGCATCGTTGTGCTCGATACGGAAACGACGGGTATGAATACCGATGGAGGTCCTCATTATCTAGGCCATCGAATTATTGAAATTGGTGCCGTTGAGATCGTTAATCGCAAATTAACTGGCCGACATTTTCACGTTTACATTAAACCTGACAGAGAAATTCAGCCCGATGCAATAAAAGTCCATGGTATTACCGATGAGTTTTTGCGCGACAAACCCGACTATCAGCAAGTACACCAAGAATTCCTAGAATTTATTAACGGTGCCGAGCTTGTCGCCCATAATGCGCCCTTCGATGTCGGCTTTATGGATTATGAATTTGAGAAGCTAGATAAATCTATCGGTTCGACAGCGCAATATTGCAAAATCACCGACACGTTAGCAATGGCCAAGAAGATATTTCCGGGTAAGCGCAACAACTTGGATGTTTTATGTGATCGTTACGGCATAGATAACTCGCACCGAACCCTCCATGGAGCTTTGCTCGATGCGGAAATTTTGGCAGACGTATACTTATTGATGACAGGTGGGCAAACGTCTTTGCAATTTAATGCTGGTGCCCAAGGAGATGGTTCGATGGGAGGAGAGTCGATAAAACGTGCAGCTAGTGGCAGAAAAGCGCTAAAGGTTTTAAGGGCTACCGCCGATGAATTAGAAGCGCACCAGAAAAGATTGGATCTTATTGAAAAAAATGGAAGTTGTCTCTGGCGGTAGAATAAAACAAAACTTTGTGAGGGATTGGGAGTCAATATGTTAAGGACGATGTGGGCTTTAATTGGCGTATTGCTTGGTACGAGCGCTATTGCTGCTACGGAGACCACTATGTCGTTACTAGATAATCGGTTTCGTATTGACCCCACCGTAGAACAAGTCACCTTCGTTATTTATAGAGAGAAACCCTCAAAGCCCGTCGTACTCGTTCGTCCTGATGGGACCAAGTATTTCGCTTGGAAAAAGCCAGAGAAGGTTCAATGGTATCAAGAGCCTTCAATGGATATCATTATGATTGACAAGCCTATGCCAGGCCCTTGGCAAGCCATTGGCAAAGTGACACCAAAGAATAATATCAAGCTGTTTTCTCACTTAGAGCTTTCTACCGATAAGATGCCAGCACGTTTATATCATGGTGAGCACGTCAAATTTACTGCACAGCTGACTTCTGACAATAAACCACTTGTTCTTCGAGATTTTCTCGATCGTTTAGAGTTAAAAGTAACGTTTACCAAGTATGTCCCAAACGAATCGGAGTTGTCAGAAGAAGCTCGACCTATACCCGAAGTTATTGGTGAGTTTGCTGATGATGGTAAGGGGTTAGATGAATACCCCGGCGATGGAGTGTTTACAGTGACATTGCCCATTAAGTCTCAACCAGGGAAATATATGGCAAGAATCACTTCAGGGAATGGCGTATTTCTAAGAGCCCGAGAACAGCAAGTTTTAGTCTACCCTGAGCCCTACCATGTTACTTTCATACAGGCTAGGGAGAAAGGAGTTGACCATCAGGTCATTATTTCAGGAGAAGAGGGGACAATAAAACCTGGCTCACTTGCTGCACACATTACTCGTATGGATCCGAATGAAAAAGAAGTTAAGGTTGAAGGGTATGCCGACAAAGACAGCCTTAAACTAGAGCTCAATTTACCAAATACAGGGACGCTTGGTAACTTCACTTGGTTTGGTCGAGTTTATGCCACAGAAGCAGGAACCAATCGTCCACTAATGTTTACTCTTAGTAATCGAACATACAGCGTTCTAGAAGATGTAGATATTGATGAAACTCGTCGTATTCAAGAAGAGAAAGAACTCCAGCAACAAAAACTTCTAGAAGAATTACGTATGCTGCAAATGAGAGAAGAGGCTCGCACTAGGAGTATGATATTTATCGGCATCGGTAACGTTGTGGCCATCATTTTAGGGCTTCTCGTTTGGTTTATATGGAAGAAGTTTAAAGCGAGTCGCCAAATCCCAGAGATGAAGTTAGATATTCCAGATGAGTAAAGCTACTGTGATGATTGAAATAGAAACCCGTAACCAAAAGTTACGGGTTTTACGTTTGTTAGTGTGGTTTATCAAGGCGATAAATTTCGCAAGATATACTACGCCACATGATGATTTAATGTATTAACCGGTAGTGTGGCAGAGCTAGTCAATTCATGTGGCTCAAAATCATCGACGTTGATGGTTTCTAAACGTCTATGTTCAGCGTCAATTAGAAGCTCGGCCTCTTGCTGAGTAATAATATTTTCTTTTAGGCCTACTTCAGCAACTTCATCCAACCTGACAAATGGACGCTTAGTATTGGTAGCTTTGCATACTCTTAAGAAAATAGGTTCAGCATCTAGGATAACGTGCAGGGCTTTTTCAATTTTCCCTACTGGGCTATTTGGGCAATCGTGGATAAATTGATTACGACCTAATCTAGAGCGAGTTGCTGATGGGGTTTGTAATATTCTCGCGACCTGGCTATCCAGCGTGTCACTAGGTTTACGGCGAACCTTCCCAAATGGTAAAACGATGACTTTTAAAAGCTTACCAAGCCATTTGTTCGGTAAGTTAGCAAGCAGCTCTTCAATCGCTTGTTCCGTTTTTTGTAAGCTATCTTGCAATCCCCAGTGCACTAGCGGTAAATCTTCTTTTTGCCTACCCTCTAGTTCATATCGTTTGAGGGTGGCCGTGCTCAGATAAAGCTGGCTTAGAACATCCCCCAAGCGAGCAGATAGGCGTTCTTTTCTCTTTAAAGAACCACCTAGCGTTGCCATGCATACATCTGAGAGTAGTGCGAGTGTAGCACTGTAGCGGTTGACTTGCTGATAGTAACGCTTAGTTTGATCTTTTGTTGGCGAGCTTGAACCCATGCCATCGACTAACCCCAGCCACAAGCTTCGAACGAGGTTGCTTAATGTAAAGCCAATGTGTTTAGTGAGGGCTGTATCGAAAGTTTGCATTGCGTCAACACTTGTTGAGTGCACGGATTGCATCTCTGTAAGAATATAAGGGTGGCAGCGAATGGCGCCTTGACCATAGATTATCATTGAGCGAGTGAGAATATTCGCCCCCTCTACGGTTATAGCAATGGGAGCACCTTGGTAGCCTCTAGCAAGGAAGTTGGAAGGCCCTAAGCAGATACCTTTTCCTCCAACAATGTCCATGGCATCAATGATTCCTTGTTGGCCTCGATGGGTGCAGTGGTACTTAACGATAGCTGAAATAACCGATGGCTTTTCACCTAAATCGATGCCTGCAACTGTGAGCGTGCTAGCCGCATCCATAACATACGTGTTACCCGCGATACGTGCCAAAGGCTCTTCGATTCCCTCCATATGGCCAATCGGTTGCTTAAACTGACGACGAATTCGAGCATAAGCACCAGTGGCGAGAGCGGCTGTTTTTAAACCACCAGTAGAGTTTGAGGGAAGGGTAATTCCACGCCCAACTGATAGGCATTCAACCAGCATTCTCCAACCTTGGCCAGCCATTTTGGGGCCACCAATAATAAAATCCAATGGTACAAAGACGTTTTCACCACGAGTAGGGCCATTTTGGAAAGGTATGTTGAGTGGGAAGTGACGGCGGCCAATGTCTACTCCTGAGATACTAGTTGGGATGAGCGCACAAGTAATACCGATATCTTTTTTGTCGCCTAGTAAGTTATCTGGATCTTTGAGTTTAAAAGCAAGGCCAAGAACCGTGGCGACTGGCGCTAAAGTAATATAACGTTTGTTCCAAGTCAGGCGCATTCCTAAAACGGTTTCGCCCTCCCATTCACCCTCACAAACTACCCCAAAGTCAGGAATAGAACCCGCATCGGATCCCGCCTCTGGGCTAGTCAGGGCAAAACACGGGATTTCTTTTCCTTCCGCTAATCGGGGCAGGTAATGCGCTTTCTGTTCTGGCGTACCATAGTGTTGCAGTAATTCACCTGGACCAAGCGAGTTCGGAACTCCAACGGTAGAAGATAGCACACTTGAAACACCGGTGAGCTTTTGTAAAACCAACGATTGAGCATAAGCTGAAAACTCTAAGCCGCCATATTTCTTTTTGATAATCATGGCAAAAAATTTGTTATCTTTGAGATATTGCCAAACCTCTGGTGGTAGATCTGCAAGTTCGTGCGTCACCTGATAATCGTTGACCATTTCACATACAGTATTCACAGGGCCTTCAAGAAATGCTTGCTCTTCTTCACTTAGCCTCGGCGCTGCGATGGTATTCAGTTTTTTCCAATTAGGTTTGCCAGCAAATAGCTCGGCTTCCCACCAAACAGTGCCAGCTTCGAGCGCTTCTGTTTCCGTTTGGGACATTTCGGGCAAAACTTTTCTAAAAAGCTTGAAGGCTCGGTTGGAAATCAACTTTTGCCTTACTAGATGAACTGAAACGATGGCAGAAAAAATAATAAACGTGAGCCAAGCTAACGGGCTAGTTAAGCCAAGAAAAGCGTTAACTACCATGACAGCTAGGAGTAGGGTTAAGGTTGTCGCTAATGAACGTCGATGATAGAGACAAACAAGTAATACAGCAAAAAAGGATATAAAGGCGAGTAGGGTTGCCATACTGAGTTCCTCGTATAGAGATTTAATAACTGGTATGTGGTCTTACCAGTTATTGTGTGTTTTTGTTATTAACTTGTAAAGAGAAATTTTTTATCAGATAAAAACTACCGACTTCTAAGAGTGTTTCAGTAATGTAAGTTTGGCAGTTTTGTTATCTGAGGTATGTTTCTTAACCTAAGATATGTAAATTGTTACTTTTCTGCTATCGAAGCGAGCAAGCCTTGATGTACACTCAAAAACTGAGGTCTGTTGACCTTTGAGCTCAAGTAGCTCTTTCTACCAGAATCGGCTTAGTAACCATACATTGATCAATTTAAGAGAAACCTATGTACCTAGATCTAATAAAAAGCGAACTCACGGAAGCAGCAGACGTATTAAATAAATTTATTAGTGATGAAAACAATATCGCGCAAATTCAAAAAGCAGCGAAGTTAATAGCAGACTCTTTTAAACAGGGTGGAAAAGTACTGTCTTGTGGCAACGGAGGCTCTCATTGTGATGCCATGCATTTTGCTGAAGAGCTGACGGGTCGTTACCGAGAGAATCGTCCGGGATACCCAGGTATTGCGATATCTGATCCAAGCCACCTTTCATGTGTGAGCAATGACTTTGGTTATGACTTTGTCTTTTCTCGTTATGTCGAAGCGGTAGGGGCATCAGGCGATGTACTATTTGGTCTGTCGACTTCTGGTAACTCTGGAAATATCTTAAATGCCATCGAAGCGGCAAAAGCGAAAGGCATGAAAACTATCGCTTTAACGGGTAAAGATGGTGGCAAGATGGCTGGGCTAGCGGATATCGAAATCCGCGTCCCTCATTTTGGCTACGCAGATCGAATTCAAGAAATTCATATTAAAATCATTCATATTATTATCCAGCTTATTGAAAAAGAGATGGAGTAATAGAAAACAAATCTTAGGGAGAGAGTAGTCTATGTGCGAGTTGCTCGGTATGAGTGCCAATGTTCCCACCGATATTTGTTTTAGTTTTGCTGGACTTATTCAGAGGGGGGGGAATACAGGCCCCCATAGCGATGGTTGGGGTATCGCTTTTTACGAAGGTAAGGGGTTTAGAACTTTTAAAGACCCCAACCCTAGCTGTGATTCAAAAATTGCTGGTTTAGTTCAAAGTTATCCAATCAAGAGTCAGGCTGTCATCAGTCATATCCGGCAAGCAAATCGTGGTGAGGTGAGTTTAGTTAATACCCACCCTTTCACTCGTGAGCTTTGGGGTAGGTATTGGACTTTTGCCCACAACGGTCAATTATCAGACTACGAAGGTTGGCCGACAGGTCGCCATCGTGCGGTTGGCGAAACCGACAGTGAGTTTTCTTTTTGTTGGTTGATGGATAAATTGGAAAGAGAATTCCCAGAGCCACCACAAGATATGATTGAAATGTTTAGGTTTGTGACTCAGTGCTGCGATAAGTTGCGCGATAGAGGTGTGTTTAATATGCTCTTGTCTGATGGTGAATATGTCATGTCGTATTGCACCAATCATCTCTATTGGATCACTCGCCGTGCACCTTTTGGAAAAGCCAGTCTTATCGATGAAGAGATGACCGTCAATTTCCAAGAAGAAACAACACCCAATGATATCGTCACAGTAATAGCGACGCAGCCTCTCACCAATGATGAGACTTGGCATCGAATGAAGCCAGGAGAGTTCTCGCTATTTCAAAATGGTGAGCTTATTGATGGTAATTCAGAACAACTTAAAGATGTTGCTTACGCTAAACCCAAAGAGAAAAAGAAAAGGGTATAAAAATGGGATGCATGTGCATCCCATTTTAACAACTCGAACAGTCGTTACTCTTCTGCGTAGCCGTGGATACCAAGCTGGTTTCCATCAAGGAAGGCTTTGCCTTCTTTCATCGTAAGACGTCCATCAACGAACCACTCAACGACTAGAGGGTAGATTCTATATTCTTGACTTTGAACTCGTTTTGTCAGTTCTTCGACATTGTCTTCGTCAAAAATTGGCACTTTTGCCTGCAAAATGACAGGGCCTCCGTCAAGCTGCTCTGTCACAAAATGCACGCTAGTGCCATGCTCTTCATCGCCTGCATGGATCGCACGCTGATAGGTGTTCAAGCCTGGGTATTTTGGTAACAAAGACGGATGGATGTTAACCATTCGGCCCATGTAATGACGAACAAAATCATTGCTAAGAATGCGCATGTAACCGGCTAAAACAATTAAGTCAGGCTTGTAGGTGTCGATCTGTGACATTAACTCTTGATCAAAAGCTTCGCGAGTATCGAACTGTTTAGGATCAACGAAAACACCATCCGCGCCAGCAAGTTTAGCTCTTTCAAGGCCGTAAGCATCAGCCTTGTTTGAAAATACAGCAGTCACTCTGCCTGTTGTTATATTGTTCTCACAAGCATCAATGATTGCTTGAAGGTTAGTTCCGTTTCCTGAGATTAAAACAACAATATTTTTCATGCTTAGCGGATCTCTACTTGTTCTTCAGTGCCACTGGCTTGAGCGATTTCACCGATAACCCAAGCGTTTTCTCCGTGCTCTTTTAGCAATTCAACGGCTGATTCTGCCTGTGCTTGTGGAAGAGCAATGATAAGACCAACACCACAGTTAAAAGTACGATACATTTCGTGAGTAGCGACATTACCTTTCTCTTGTAGCCAGTTAAAGATGGTTGGCCATTGCCAGCTGTTCCCATCAATCACTGCTTTTGTCCCCTCAGGAAGTACGCGAGGAATATTCTCCCAGAAACCACCACCAGTAATATGAGAGATCGCATGGATATCGTGATTTTCGATCAAATTAAGAGCAGACTTGATATAAATCTTAGTCGGCTCTAGCAGATGCTCGCCAATGCTTTTGCTTTCCAGCATTTCATCTTTGCTGGCGCCGGAGACTTCTAAAATTTTGCGAATTAGCGAATAACCGTTTGAGTGTGGACCGCTTGAACCAACTGCAATCAGTGCATCACCAGCGGCGACTTTTGTACCATCAATGATGTTTTCTTTTTCGACTACACCAACACAAAAGCCAGCGACGTCGTAATCTTCACCTTCGTACATGCCCGGCATTTCTGCCGTTTCGCCACCAATTAGTGAGCAGCCCGCTTGCACACAGCCTTCTGCAATACCAGATACAACATCGGCTGCAGTATCAACGTCAAGTTTACCTGTGGCGTAGTAATCTAGGAAAAATAGTGGTTCAGCGCCTTGCACGATTAAGTCGTTCACACACATCGCAACTAAGTCGATACCGATGGTATCGTGTTTAGCCATATCTAGAGCGAGGCGTAGTTTTGTTCCAACTCCATCTGTGCCAGAAACAAGAACTGGTTGCTTGTATTTTGTTGGCAGTTCGCAAAGTGCGCCAAAGCCGCCAATACCACCCATCACTTCTGGGCGACGTGTACGTTTAACAGAGCTTTTGATTCGATCTACAAGTGCATTACCTGCGTCGATATCTACACCAGCGTCTTTATAGCTTAAAGAAGAATTGTTACCGCTCACGGGAAATCCTCGGTCTTAATATTAGATGTGAAAACGGCGCTATTCTACCAGTGCTTAATCCAAAAGAGCAAACGTTTGCGCTAGTTTTTTTGTTTGAGTGAGTCTAGCCCTTAGAAACCTTGCCTAACCTAGCTTCCAAGACTAAAAATCAGTGAGTCGATTTGATGTTGAATAATGTATCTTCCATCGAGTTGAGTATATAATCTGCTAAGTTTTTAGTAATTCCCCACGCCCTCTGGAGATAGAAATGAAAGTCGTTGAAGTTAAGCATCCTCTTGTAAAGCATAAAGTCGGATTGATGAGAGAAGGTGACATTAGCACAAAGCGTTTTCGTGAATTAGCCGCTGAAGTTGGTAGTTTGCTGACTTATGAAGCAACCGCCAATTTTGAAACCGAGAAAGTGACAATAGAAGGGTGGAATGGCCCAGTTCAAGTTGATCAAATAAAAGGCAAAAAAGTAACAGTGGTGCCTATTCTTCGTGCTGGCCTAGGTATGATGGATGGTGTATTGGAGCATATTCCAAGTGCAAGAATTAGTGTCGTAGGCGTTTATCGTGATGAAGAAACCCTTGAACCTGTCCCTTATTTTAACAAGCTTGCTTCGAATATAGATGAGCGGATTGCCTTGGTCGTTGATCCTATGTTAGCGACGGGTGGTTCGATGATTGCAACTATCGATCTGCTAAAAGAAAAAGGTTGTACGCACTTCAAAGTATTGGTGTTAGTTGCTGCGCCAGAGGGCATTGAAGCGCTAGAAAAAGCGCACCCAGATGTTGAATTGTACACTGCTGCAATAGACGAAAAGTTAAATGAAAATGGCTACATTGTCCCTGGTTTAGGTGATGCTGGCGATAAGATTTTCGGCACGAAGTAATTACCCGCTAGATAAAGAGAAAAGAGGCGATAAATTCGCCTCTTTTCTTTTTTAGGAGGGGATGTTCCCACTTATTTACCTAGCTTGAGTGTTCCTTTTACCCGGTTTTGGTTTGACGATTTAGAAGAACCGTTTTCTTCACGTTTAAAAGTTTTAGTGATGTTCTTGGCTTGCTTGTTTTTATTGCTCTTAGAAGAGTGAGGGCTCTTACGAAACTTATCTGCATCATGGCCTGCGTAAGTTTTCTGCTTCTGATTTCGTCTTGCTTTAGAAGCTTGGTTCTCTTCTCTACTATCAAATAACTTCGCATCTGTGGCTTTCTTTATATATTTGCCTTTCTGGTCTGCGCGAGAAGCTTCCTCTGTTCCAACCGAGCCTTCGCACATCGCGAGTATCTCAGCTATTTCTTCATTGGATAGATAGCGCCACTTTCCGTTAGGGATACCATCTATTGTAATGTTCATGATACGAACACGCCTTAACTTAAGAACTTGGTAGCCTAGTGCTTCACACATACGGCGTATCTGACGGTTTAGGCCCTGAGTTAACACGATACGAAAGGAAAATTTGGTTTCTTGGGAAATCTCACATGGCAAAGTGACAGTATCCAAAATATTCACGCCTGAGCCCATCTGTTTAAGAAAAGATGCAGTGATAGGTTTATCTACTCGCACCACATATTCTTTCTCGTGGTTGTTTCCGGCTCTCAGTATCTTATTGACGATGTCTCCATCATTGGTCAAAAAAATCAGACCATCAGAAGGTTTATCTAGGCGGCCAATTGGAAAAATTCTTTTGTGATGACCAATAAAATCAACGATATTACCTGGCACGTCTTTTTCCGTGGTGCAGGTGATGCCTGTTGGTTTATTCAGGGCAATGTAGATAGGTTTTTCTTTAGCGCGAACGGGCTTACCATCGATACAGACGTCATCTCCTGGGTTCACTTGGGTGCCTTTTTCAGGAATCTGTTGGTTGATGGTAACTCGGCCTTGCTCGATAAGTTTGTCTGCTTCTCTGCGAGAGCAAAAGCCAGTTTCACTAATGAATTTGTTCAGTCTTTTGGTATTACTTTGGGTCATTATGTTCTCTTAACGTTTCACAACGGAATGAAAGTGTGCGAATAGTATACGTTTCTACAACTAAAGGGAATAGAGCATCATTAATCACTTCATTCTCTTTTGGTGTCTTTCTCGGTTTTCTAACTTCTTTTCGTTACTTTTTCTAAGCAACACGTAAACTGCGCCACTGCCACCATGATGCCGTTGTGCGCTATGAACACATTGAACGTCTTTGATTTGTTCGAGCCAATTCGAAGTGTAACTTTTCATTAGTGCAGGCGGGTTCGATTTTTCTCCACGACCGTGGATGATGATGACCGTACGAATATCGAGTCGGATACATTGCTTAAGAAATTTCACCACTTCATCTCTGGCTTCTTTAAGCGTTTTCCTATGTAAGTCGAGTTTGGCCTGAATAGGGTATTTCCCCAACCTCAATTTTCGATATACGCCTTCTTGAACACCATCTCGCTTGAACTCCACAATATCATCGGGCTTAAGCATTGGTGCATGGTCAATAGACAAATATTCAGGATCATCTTTGTCTAATGACATCGCCGCTTGACGTTTAGCAGCATGAGACTCGGTAGCTTGAAATTGTTTTTTTAATTCAGCGGTATCATTTTGCAACGGCTTTACATCGGCCATCATTTCTTGGAACAAGTCAGAATCTTCAGACATAGATAAGCTCACTATGCAGGTACTACATAGGCTGAGTATACCAATATCAAGTGAATTTGGCAGGGTGGTTACTGGTTATTACTCTTAGGTAATAAAAAACCGAAGTAGATAAAGTATCTACTTCGGTGCAAAGCACAGTTCTATTTACCCAAGTCAAATAAATAGAAGCTAAGCGATCTAGTGAGGAGATTTGTCATTCTTAACTTTATAGATAAAAAACACGCTAAAAAAAAGCATAAGGCTTAGTGCACAGAGGATCACTATCATGGACGAGAGCCCAATTGCGTTACCAAAAAGAAGATTAAGCCAAAAGTCCATATTGCCCCCTATAAAGTTTTGAAGACAAAATTAGACTAAAACTTAATCATCAAACTGATACTGATCTGGATCAATTGTATGTGTTTAGTTATCAATATGTAGGAGTAACTGTGTTTTTAGTCACACCCGATAACTTTTGCTGTAATATTGACCGCATAATGATGTGTTTTTATTGAAGTAAGCAAAATGGCTTGATTTTGGTGAAGCAATCCGTATTATACGCGCTGCTGATAAAGCGATTCAGCAGATTCGGTGAATAGCGCAGTTTGGTAGCGCATCTGGTTTGGGACCAGAGGGTCGGGGGTTCGAATCCCTCTTCACCGACCACATTTAAGGCCTCAGTAGAAATGCTGGGGCCTTTTTGCATTTTATTTGATAGTAATTTGGGCCCAGAGAGTCGGGGGCTGGAGCGCCAGTCCGATCGATCCCTCTTCACCGACCACATTTAAGGCCTCAGTAGAAATGCTGGGGCCTTTTTGCATTTTATTTGATAGTAATTTGGGCCCAGAGAGTCGGGGGCTGGAGCGCCAGTCCGATCGATCCCTCTTCACCGACCACTTTTAAAGCCTCAGTAGAAATACTGGGGCCTTTTTACGTTTTAAATCTGACATTTCACGGGCTGACTTGCAGATAGCTTTTTGATGGTGAAGCCTTTTTGTTTTAGCAGACTCAATAGGTTGTCTTTTCCGACTAGATGCAGAGCACCAACTACAATCAAGTAGTTGCCGTTTTTGTTTGGTAGGAAATTGTTGGAAGTCAGTTTGTTTGCCCAGTCATGATTGCGCTTGAATATAAACTTGTTGTCAAAGTCACTTGAAAATGAAGTTTGCTTGGCAAAGCCTTCTAAGGCGGAGACATCACCTTGTTTCCATGCCTTCACTAGGCACTGGCTGTACGCTGAGCTTTTATTAAATTCATCCAATGTATTTTCTAATAAGGATTTGCCCCCTTTAGGTAAATTAATTAAAAGGCCGAACTGAAACTGAACACTTTCAAAGCCAATAATAGGAATATTGTTCTGTTCAGCGAGGGTCATGACTCTATGATCGACACCCAGTTCAGGCGATAACCCAAGTTGATGAAATTGACCAATTTGAAGCGTTAAGGCGGTTGCCCAAGGCGGCGACTTCTCTAATACACTCATTTCTAACCCAAGTTTATGGCTAATTTTCTTAAGCTGTTGAGTATCTTTTGAATCTAGTACTTGTTTGGTTGTTATTGTTGGGGGCGGAAGATCTGATGGGGCAAATTTTCTAATATCTGCTTCGACGATGAGGCCGTCACTCTTTTTTAAAAACTGGATAACTGGTTTCGGTAATGGATACATATTATGCTCGCCGACATGAATTGACCCCATGAGCATCAAGTGAGTCTCACCTCGTTGTGCACTCCAAAATAGAGGCTCGGCATAGGACAAACTACTCACCAATACGAGCAGTAATGTTATGAATCTAGTCAAAATGTTTACCTAAGTATGATTAACAAAATCTGTTTATTCAGTGTATACCCAATTGTGGCGAATAAATAACGCGGGGACAATTGTAGTCTTAGATGTGTGAGTGGTAGAATGGCGCGCAAATTTGACTTCTTACTGAAGCAATCAGCAACAGTTTATAAGTATAGGTATTCATCAAATGACGGTTAAAACGCGTTTTGCACCTAGCCCAACAGGCTATCTTCACGTAGGTGGTGCTCGTACGGCACTTTATTCTTGGTTATATGCGAAAAACCAAGGAGGAGAGTTTGTTCTTCGTATTGAGGACACGGACCTAGAACGTTCAACTCAAGAGGCTGTTGACGCTATCTTGGAAGGTATGACTTGGTTGGGATTAGAGTGGGATGAAGGCCCGTACTATCAAACCAAACGTTTTGACCGTTACAATGAAATGGTCGATAAGCTTTTAGCAGAAGATAAGGCTTATAAGTGCTACGCATCCAAAGAGTTGCTAGATGAAGTTCGTGCTGAGCAAGAAGCGAACAAAGAAATGCCTCGCTACGATGCAAACCATCCTAAAATTAAAGCTGCAAATGATGCTGAGAACGATGGAGAACCTTGCGTCATTCGCTTCCGTAACCCAAAAGAAGGTAGCGTAGTATTTGAAGATCAAATTCGCGGCCGAATTGAAATTGGTAACGACCAACTTGATGATCTGATTATCCGACGTACTGATGGTTCTCCAACATACAACTTCTGTGTTGTAGTCGATGATTGGGATATGGGTATTACTCATGTTGTTCGTGGTGAAGACCACATCAATAATACGCCTCGTCAGATCAATATTTATGAAGCCCTTGGTGCTCCAGTACCCACATTCGCGCATTGCGCAATGATTCTAGGCGATGATGGTGCCAAACTGTCTAAGCGTCACGGCGCTGTTTCAGTGATGCAATACCGCGATGAAGGCTACTTGCCGAATGCGCTAAACAACTACTTAGTTCGCCTAGGTTGGTCTCATGGTGACCAAGAAATTTTCTCTCAAGAAGAGATGATTGAGCTATTTAGCTTGAGTGCAATTAGCAAATCAGCATCGGCATTTAATACTGACAAGCTGCTTTGGTTAAACAACCATTACATCAAAACCTCTGATCCAGAGTATGTGGCCGAGCACTTGCAATGGCATTTAGATAAGCAAGGTATCTCGCTAGAAAATGGCCCGGCGATTACAGAAGTGATTAAACTTGTTGGAGAGCGTTGCAATACGCTGGTTGAATTAGCGGAACAGTCTCGTTATTTCTACCAAGATTTTTCAGAGTTTGATGCTGCTGCAGCTAAAAAGCACTTACGTGGAGTAGCAAAAGCGCCACTTGAATTGGCATTGGAGAAAATTAACCAGTTAACAGAATGGACAACTGAAAACCTTCACAACGTGATTAAAGAGGTTTGTGAAGAGCTAGACATCGGTATGGGTAAAATCGGAATGCCACTTCGAGTGTCGGTCACTGGAGCAGGCCAATCGCCTTCGGTTGATGCAGTGATGCAGCTTATTGGTAAAGAGAGAGTGGCGTCTCGAATTGAAATGGCGTTAGAGTTTATTCGACAGCGCGAAGCCAATGCTTGATTAGGTTATTGGCTCTATAAATAATAAAAAAGCGGCGTTAAAGCCGCTTTTTTATAGGTATTAGTTAACAAGTCATTTTTTTATTTTAAATCAATACTCGCAACACGACCCATATATTCTAGGATTTCTAAATTGTCTTTATTGGCTTCTAACAAGGCTTTTTTTGTTTTCGTGTACGCGCCCAGTTTTCCGTGCTTATTTACGGAGCAAACTACACTTTTATAAATAAGTTTCCCTTGAGTGTCGTAGTTACGCCAAGCTGCAATATAACACTCATCCTTAAATTCAGGATCATCTTTAGTAGGCCTTGGTTTATAAATGATTTTTGGCTCGAGTGAGTGCGGTAGCCGAGTCATTAAGTATGGATCTTTTAGCAGACGGCGCCAAAACTTCCCCCACATTTCAAGGCCTAATTCGTTGCGAAGTTTAATTGCTTTTTGCAGTCCCTTTCTTTCACCAATACGAATATAACCAACTGATCTATGTAATACAGTGTCATCGGGACAATGTATATGAATTTTATACGCAGTTTTTGCTTTGGATATAAATCGATGTCCAGTGTTTGTACTAAGGTTGCTCTTGTTCATTTTGTTTTGTTGAAAATTTAATCAATATTGCCACTGGGTCAATTAGATTAAATTCTTGCGATGAATACCATGCTTTACAGAGAAAATGGGTATTAGCACGATAATATTTAGCCAAATTTTATAAAAACCAGTATTAACCCCAAATTACATCTGAACTAAATTTCGAATATAGGCTTTGGGAGAAGAATTAAGGTGCTTTTTAAATACAGTGATAAAAGCCGAGCTTGATTCATACCCCAACTCTAAAGCAATGTCGGTTATCGAACGGTTATTTTGTAGGTGTTCAAGTGCCGTTAATATTCTGAGTTTTTGCCTCCATTCAGTAAAGCTGAGTTGGCACTCTTTGGAAAAAAGTCGATTTAAGGTTCGAACAGAGGCACCAGAATATTTGGCTAAATCGGAAAGGTTTCTATTATCGCTAGGGTTATTGTGGAGAATTTCACAGACTTTTTTAAGCCTTGGATCTGTTGGCCAAGGGAGGTGCAGTGGGCTAATTGGTGCTTGATAGATTTCTTCAATCAGGATGGTCATTAGAGCTGAATTCACGTCGTTCATCTGGTATTTATCCTGCCAAGCACTGCAGCCTCGATGAATAAGTTCTTTTAAAAAAGGTGAGACTTGGATGACTTTAACTTCGTTACCAATTTTTTCACCTAACTTGCTATCAATATGAAAGCTTCGATAGCTGGCTGGGGCGATATTATTGACTTGATGAACGATGCCTGTTGGAATCCAAACCGCGCGCTGAGGAGGAATGATAAAGCTGTGGTTTCCAGCTTTTACATTGATGACCCCTTGAGTGGCATACTGTAGCTGACACCATTCATGGGAGTGAGCAACACCAACAGAGTTTGCAGCTCTTTCATCAGTGATGGCTTCAATTGGCCGGAACAATTGTTCTTTTTCTACAAATTGGCGCATTGGCTAAATAATGTGTCAGTATTGATAAATTAAGACATCCATTTTATCTATAGAATATGTCCGTGTCATTTCAATTGTAGTTATTGGAGATATGATGTCGGATAACATTAATAAGCCTAAGCAGTTTTTATTACTGAGCGCGATATGCGCAGCGGTAACGTTTTCTGTGTGGCGAGTACTGCTGAATAACTTCAGTGTTGATGAAGCCAATTTCGCAGGTACTCAAATTGGTCTACTGCAGTCGTTGAGAGAGGTGCCAGGATTTCTGGCCTTCGGGGCTGTGTTTTTATTGTTGCTTATTAAGGAGCAATACTTAGCCGTATTAGCGTTGGCTGTACTTTCTATAGGTGTTGCCTTAACTGGTTTTTTCCCTTCAACTTACGGCTTATATGCGACGACAATTATAATGTCCGTTGGGTTTCACTACTACGAAACCATGAATACTTCATTGCAAATTCAATGGTTAGGTAAGGACGAAGCGCCAAAATATATGGGCGCCTTGATCAGTCGCGGTGCGATGGTAGCACTCGCGACTTTTGCCTGTATTTGGGTTGCAATGGATCTATTTAAAATATCATTTGAGTATGTTTATCTTATTGGTGGCGTAGTGGGTTGCTTGATAGCTCTGTACATGTTTGTTCACTTTCCAGTGCTGCCGAAAAAATCTAAACAACATAGACACTTAGTGCTGAGAAAAAGATACTGGTTGTACTATGCCTTAGTCTTTATGGCTGGTGCTCGCCGTCAGATATTTGTGGTATTTGCAGGGTTCTTGATGGTAGATAAATACGGCTTTACCGTAGAGAACATGGCGCTACTATTTATCGTTAACCAACTCGCCACGATGTGGCTTGCACCTAAAATTGGTAAGTTGGTAGCGAATATCGGTGAGCGCAATATTTTGCTTATCGAATATGTTGGCTTGATTTGTGTGTTTGTATCGTATGCAGCAATCAACAATCATTGGGTGGCGTCGGGCCTATATGTTACAGACAACCTATTCTTCGCAATGGCTATCGCCACAAAAACGTATTTTCAGAAAATTGCGGATCCCGAGGATATTGCGTCAACAGCGGGAGTGTCATTCACCATCAACCATATCGCTGCAGTCGTTCTGCCAGTATTGTTAGGTATGGTTTGGATGATTAATCCTTCATGGGTTTTTTATATCGGAGCAGGAATGGCAGTGATTTCTCTATGCCTTGCGACGCTAGTACCAAAAGCACCAGTTAAAGGTTATGAGTCCGTTCTTACTGCTTCTTAAAAGCAGTGAGCGATAGAAACACGTTTTAGGGCTAGCTTGACTAGCCCTAATTTATCGATAGGCTAGGTGACAAGCACATGTTGACCCGAGAAGCCTATGGATGTAAAACCACACTTCAATTTTTTTCACTTGCTGGCTAAAGAGCGAGAGAAGTTATGTTCTCAGCGTCAGCGAGTTGTTTATTCACTGCTTATCACACTTCCCTTATTGCTAAGTGGCTGCGCCCATCATCAAACGGCGAAGCAAACTAACAAGCCCGAAGCTACCGTCGAAAAAGTGGTTCCCGTTAAGGCCGTCACTCCTGCACGCAAACAGAAAAACAATGGCCTACCAGAGCCAGTACAAAGTGCAGCTAATACAATTTTAGAGCGTATTGAAAAGAATATGTACGTACCCAATGGCGCAGTTGGAAAGCTTAGTACAGAAGTACAACTACATCTTGATCAGGAAACACAGTTAACGTCGGTAAAAATTGTGAAAAGCAGTGGAAGCCCAGAGTTTGATAATCGAGTAAAAATAGCGGTATTTAAAAGCTTTCCAATCTCAGATATTGCACCACTCAGTGATAGCCAGTATCACTATCTAAAAGAAATTGATTTGACGGTAAAACCAGAGAAATAACATTTAAGAAGCCTCCAACAGCTCATATTTTTAGAGCTGTTGGAGATGATATGAATTAGCTTACAACTGCCGGTGGGAGTAGGTGAATGAGGCCAACTTTTTGTCCAATAACAAATGGGCAAATAAATAAGCCAGCAATCAGCATGACGTAGCCTACAGCCTGATATTGACGATTGGTACTGCGAGTGAGCTTAATCAAAACAATGGCTGGCAATACTGCGAAAAGAATATCTTCTCCAACGCCACCTACAATGGACAACGCCGCCAGAAATAGCCTTGGGTAGATAAGTGTTACGATTAGAGGCGGTAAAAATGATAAAGCGCCAACCAATAACTTATTTTCGGTATTCAAATAGTTAGTTGTTAGGTCTTGGATAAAGCCAAATAGGCCCGCTCCATTTGTCATAAATGAAGAGGTTACCGCAAGAAGCCCAAAACATAGGCCTGAATATAAAAAGACTTTGCTATTTAGTATTTCTGACATCGGCACGTTCGCAGTAAGTCCATGCCAGTTCGCATAAACAATTGAGTGAACGCCCGCACCATTCTCAGGTAGAGTACCGAGCACAACTAAAACCCACACCATATTGATCACCAACCCCATAAATACACCGAGTAGGATCGATTTTCGAGTCGCGGATTGGTTGTGGTTTAATGATTTAGAAACAGTTGGAATGATGTTATGAAAGTGGAATGCTGAAACGGCGATAGGCAATACAATTGGCACGTATTTCCAGCTGGTGAAGGTTAAATTTTGTGGGTTAAAGTGACTAAAGCCAGTAGCGACCATCAAAATAAAACAAATCCATGTCGCTGCAACCAAAAATACCATTCCACTTCTTAAGGCTTTTAGTCCAAAGATAATGAGTGCAGTGGTAATACAAAAATAGATTAAGGTAATCAGTGTTTCATGGTGTGCTAGGGCAGGAAATAGCGAAGTTATCATTGAAGATATTCCGCTCAAGTAAGCGACCAATACTCCGTAAAGGATAATTAAGTTGCATATTATCGCTATCCATTTGCCGGATTGCCCTAACTCTTGGCCGTAGAATGAAGGTAAGTCAAAATTCTTCTTCGTCGGATCGATGCGAGAGGCGATTATCCATGCAGCAAAAAGCATGACAAACCAAATTCCGACAATTCCAATTAAGGCAGGAACAAACCCTCCTAATCCAGCCGTTATAGGGAGGGCTAAAACGCCAACACCCAATACATTGCCAAATACTAGTAGTGAAGACGAAAATATTTTGCCAAATGAGGGAGGATTTGATGCGTTTGAATTCATTAAGTTACTCCTGATGTTGAACGTTATAGTGAGGTGCAGCAATAACTGATTCACTTTTACACGAAAATATTTTCCCGTTGCTTATCTTGCTCGATGAGGAACTTGAAATAAAAAAGCAACAAGAATATGTAAATCAGTGAGTAAAATTAGAATGTTAAACTAAGTGATTTTCAGTAAGTGTCTAAAAAATAGAACTTTTGGCTTGTTAATGAAATCAGTTCGTTTTTTCTGAAAGATTGCTTTTGGTTAATTTTTAATTGCATCTTTCCAACATTTTATCGTGACGAAGCACCTCGGGGCGCGAGTTTGTAATATTTTTAACCGTACAGCAATCGACAAAAATGAGTTCTAAGGTTATTAAGAATTTAATAGCATTGTTGAAAATGCCATAGGCAAGAATGCATATTCTCTTGAGTATTCGCTAACCGTAGTCAATTATGATTATACCGAATAGTGAGATAGTAAAGTCGAGGCGAAAAAATATCAGAATATCAAGTTATTGCCGCACAGTTTTATATTTTATTTAATTGTAGGTATATAAGAGGTTCCGTCTGGATCACACTTTACAACCTCTTCATTATGCGTGCTGTTTTGTATTCGGTTAAAAGAAAACCACTAACATCGTTTCAGTGTTATCTTTGCTGATTGCTCAAGAAGAGTAATTAACCGCCACTCTGAAAGCATGCAAAGAATAAATATGTCGAGCATGCATATTTGCTGCGATACTACGTTCTTTGCTCAAACATTATATAACAATATGAGCCGGCAGATTAAGTGGTTAGAATTTCGCTGTTTCTATGATTGAATCTACTATCAGTCAGTTATTATGGCTGATGAAACTCACCCAAGTAGCGCTTCTTTATTTCATCCATTTGCCCCATATAGTGAAAGTCAATAAGGGTTTGATTTATATCTGAGAGTAAGTCTTTGGCGCGAGGACTTTTCTTGTTAATAGCTATATGAAACACTTTTTCACTCACCACGACGTATGATAGTTCAGGAGAGTTGTCGTAATAGCCTTTCAACATGCCAAAAAGAATAGGTTCAATTTCACTCAGAAACACCTTGCACCGGTTTTTCTTCACCATTTGGAGTGTCTTAACCGCATTTTCAAACTTCTTAATGTGCTGATTGTAGTTGTAACTATAGTAGTTGTAGCCAAGTATCCCACAGGCCTCATTGTCTTTAAGTTGGTCTAACTTAGGAGAGGTGCTACTAAAACGTTTTGAGTAAAAGTAACCGATACTAACCTTGTAGAAAGGGAAGGTATAATAAACAAATTCAGAGCGCTCAGGTTTATAACTGACGGATAAAGCAACTTCGCACGCCGCCTCATTTGATTTCATATTCTTCATTACCCTCTTCCAAGGCATGTAAGAATATTCATATTGGTAAGGAATTTTATCAAATATTGCCTCTACAGCATCAGGGACTAAGCCAACAAATTTATCTTTTATTACCACGCCATCTTTACGCTCCCACATGCCGTATGGTATCCATTCCCCTCCGTTACCCATGCAAATTCTTACTGGGGTATGTTCATCAATATCTTCAGCGTAGCTAGTAAAGGAAAAGAAGCCTAAGGTCAGAATAAAAAGCAAGTTTCGTTTCATATTAAGAAGTAAACCAGTGAGTGGATACTCTAAAGTGTAGTCAAATTAGGATAGAGAGGGACTTAAATGCTTAAAGCCGTTTTAATATTTTGAGGTGAATTTATTGCCCAACTCAAGTGGATGTCATCTTACTTATCTTCTAGTGTCGTATTTTTGCTATGTCCCTCAATAGTGTGCCTGTCAGTGTAAACAATACCGACACAGGCAAAAAAGAAAGATAAAAGTAATAGAAAAATGAGCAGCTTGTTCACTTTCCTTCCCCACTATTTATTTAGATGAAGTCTCTTGCCTAGTAATTACTCTAAAATCTCAAAGTTAATACATTAGCAAAAACTCCCATCTTCTATGTTGAAACAGCATGATTTATTTACTAATTACTTAGATAAATAATAGTTGATAGGTACAAAACAACCATAAATGTTGTACCGAATTTTTAGTGAGATAGGACTTATATGCGTTTAACAATAAACAAACTTGTCATCATCAGTTCATCGGTGCTGATGCTAGTAGCTATCACTGCGATTTCTTACAGCATTTGGGTGAGTAGTACTAATGCGATCCATCAGCTGAGTAAAAAGTCATTTGAGCAAGCAACACAATCTGTTAGTGAGCAATTAGGTAGTGCTGTTCGCTTTAAAAAGCAAAGTAGTATTGATGAAAGAGTGTCTGTTGCTTCCAAGGCTAGTGAGGGCAACTTAACTCGCTTTGACATTTATTTACCAGACAAGTCATTACTATTCTCTACCGATAAAACAAGCAGTCGAACAGAACTGAATCAATTTAAGTGGTCTGATGCTCAAGTCTTGCTAGATGACCGCGATAATTTTGTTTACGCAGTTCCCATTTACTCCGGAAAAAAGAAAACATTGACTGGTTTTGCGGTTTCCTACTGGCATTTTAAAGACCTTCACATGCTGAGCCAGTCTCTAGGGCAGCAATCCTTTATGCTTGGCTTTGCCTGTATTGCACTGTCTATCGCAGTGCTATTAATCATTTTACGTAAAGTGCTGGTTCAACCGTTAAATAACTTATCATCTTTATGTGAAGAGCTAGGATCGGGTGAATGTGATTTGAAAAAGAGAATCCATCTCAAGAGAGAAGATGAATTGGGTAAACTTGCTGAGCACATCAATATGTTCATTAGTAAAATTGAGCAGACCCTTAACCCGATACATAAAGGTTCCATGGCAGTCACAGGCATTGCTGACAACTTGGAAAATCACATAGAGTCTTTGACATCGAAAGTGAGCTCGCAGCGTAGTGATATTAAAGAGACAGTGTTAATCGGTGAGCAGACCAAGGAATCGGTTGAGTCTGTGAAAGAAAACGCTAACCACTCTTCGAGTACGTTAACCAAAGCAGTAGAAAGTGCGAATAACGGGCAAAAAAGGCTATCTAAGGCCATGCGTGACATTAAGTTGCTGTCTGAAAAGAGCCAATCAACGTCAGAATCTGCAACTGAGTTGAGTAATCAGGTGCATAAAGTGAGTGAGATTTTAGGCATTATTCGTAATATCGCCGAGCAGACTAACTTACTGGCATTGAATGCTGCCATCGAAGCCGCCCGTGCGGGAGAAAACGGACGTGGCTTCGCCGTCGTTGCCGATGAAGTTCGTGGGCTTGCAGAGAAAACCTCAACGTCGACTGACCAAGTAGAAAGTATATTGTCAGACTTAACAGCAGTCTCAGAGCAATTGATAAGCTTTACTGATGAAGGGTTGAGTGCAAGTAAGCACTGCGTTGAATCGATTGAGGAGTCAGTTGCTGATATTGAGACGGCACTCGAAGATATTTCCAAAGCTGATGAAGTGAACCACGGTATTGTCGACTCATCGGTATCGCAAAGCGACGCTATGAAGTCCTTGTTGTATAACCTCTCTTTGATTGATCAACAAATTGATAGTTTAGTGAATGAGACCACTGAGATTTCAACGAGCAGCACGGAATTACATTCCAGAGCTCATGATACCAGTCAGCATTTGGCAAGCTACAACTTGCACGAAGCGATTTGAGTTTGAAAATAGTTTGAAACAGTGAGCTTTATGAGATAGTGACAGCTTTAAAATAGCGGCAAAATGCCGCTATTTTTCTTGATATTAGCCATTATGAGCGTGATAAAGCTCTTTCGATTGATTCCGCGTAGGAGTTTGCCTTGCTTAGCTGTGTTTGGGTTAATTGTGGTTGCCAGAAAAGCTTCTTTTCTTTGGCGATAATACTGCCTTGTTTCGCAGCAACTTCTAACCAAGCGTAAGCCTTAACATAATCTTTATCGACCATAGCTGGAGGGTTGATATACATCTCCGACAAATCGATCGCGGCGTCTACATTGCCATTAATTGCCGCAGATTGATAATCGGCAATGGCGGCGCTTGGGTTTGTTTCAACTCCCAGCCCATAGCGATACATATTCCCTAATTGAACTTGCGCAGCGTAGTTGTTTTGTTGTGTTGATAGCTGATACCAATGAAAGGCACTGCTGAAGTCTTTCTTTACACCGATACCTTGTCGATACATGTTAGCTAGCTGATATTGAGCGTCAGCAAAGCCATTGTTTGCTGATTTTCTATACCACTTAAATGCAATCTGATTGCTTTGCTCGACCCCTAGGCCTTTTTGGTACATTCGACCCATCTGATATTCTGCGTAAGGAGAAGGTTTTGGCTGATTTGCTGCTTTAAAGTACCAGTGCATCGCTTCGTCATAGTTTGTTTTTATGCCTACCCCTTTTCGGTACATATCACCTAAATGATTCTGTGCTTCTACGTAGTTCGCTTGCGCGGCTTTAGAGTATAGTTTGAACGCTTTGTTGTAATTTCTCTCAGCTCCTTGACCGAGGTAATACATACTCGCTAGGTTGGTTTCAGCCGTAGGCAAATTGGTCTCAGCGGCTTGTTGATACCAATAAAGTGCTTTAGTATAATTCTGTTTAACATTGATGCCATGTTGGTAAAACCAGCCTAGGTTATTTTGAGCATTGGAGTTGCCATGTTGCGCGGCTAAGCTATACCAAATAAACGCTTGTTTTTTGTTTTGAGTGAAGCCAATTCCCTTGTCGTAAGCCCAGCCGACTTGTAACTCAGCATATCGACTTCCATGCATTGCGGCTAACACGTATAAACCTGTCGCCGTATTCTCGTTTTTGCTAACACCGAGGCCGTATTGATACAACTTCGCTTCCTGTAGCATGGCGTCCACATTGCCGTGAAGGGCTGACTTATTGTACCAGCTCGCTGCTGTTTTATAATTTTGTGGAACAACGAGGCCATCTCGATAGAAATTGCCTAGACTGTACTCAGCGCGAGCGTTACCCAACGCGGCACTCTTTTTATACCAATCTAAAGCCAGCTTATCGCTTTGAGTCACACCTCTGCCCAACTTATACATATTGCCGAGGTGGTTTTCCGCATATTGGTTACCTTGCGTGGCGGATTTCTCGAACCAAGACAAAGCCTTGGAATAGTCAGGTGTTCTACCTTTTCCATATAGATACATCAGCCCTAGGCTGTTTTCTGCATCAGCATTTCCGTTTGACGCAGACTTCAAATACCACGTAAATGCCAAGTCATTGTTTTGCTCTACGTACTCGCCATTTTCATACATAACGCCGATATTGTATTGGCCGATAGCATGGCCATGTTTCGCTGATTCCAAATACCAGTGATAGGCTTTTGCGTAGTTGATTGGCGTCCCTTCGCCAGAGATATATTGATGCGCTAACACTATTTGAGCTTGAGTGTTACCTCGCTTGGCCGATTTTTCGTACCACTTTGCAGATAGGCGATAGTTTTGTTTGACCCCATCACCGTAGTAATACAGGTTTCCTAATCCTTCCTCAGCGTGAGCGTTGCCTTGCTGCGCTGCTTTTTCATACCAAAACTTTGCTTGGCTGAATTCTTGCCTACTGTAGTAGTGATTGCCTAATTTCGCTTGACTGGAAGCGTCACCAGATTTCGCATGGTTTATCAGAATGTCGGTTTGACAGGAGTTTTGAGAGAGAGAGGAACAAGCGTCAAGGAAACACATTGATAGTGCAACGACAAGAAGTTTTCGTTTCATTCTGAACCTAGCGATTAGTGCTGAAGATAGATTGGTCTTTTATTTAGCCTTTTCTATAGCTGGAAAGGATAATAAGAGCTATTGCAAGAATAGTAACAAATAATTATTGCAGATCTAGTCGCTTTTCTTATGTAGCAACGCTTTTTTGCCTACGTGGAGTGACGGCTCATATTTAATGGTTATTGATTTGTGTTACTTGCATTCTCAGTGTTGATGAAATGGCTTTATACCCTTGATTTAATGGTGATGGAATGCACCAATAGGGCTGATGCACTCTTTTCCCTAAAATATCATTAGATCCGAATCATCTAAATTGATTTTGCTTTTGTTTAATTTGGACGACCCTTGGTCAAGTTGGCCTTTCGAGATGTTCTTTTTGAGTTCCTCCGTTTTCACAGTGACCTTATCTTTGGTTATATTGATGTTTTGTTCAGCTAATGTTGTCGCTACTTTTCGGGCTTGCACATCACCAATGGCTTCCGCAAGGCTGTTGTATGTGACCATTCCGTTCTGAGCGAGATCCAATTTATTTTGCGCAACGACTAAATCTTCTTGGCTTGTTTTTATTTGTTTTTGTACCGTTTCAATTTTATTCATGTAAAAGTGGTCTTTAGCCCAAGTGATGAGTGAGCTGTTCCATGTCACTTTTTCTGCCCAGTAGACGATGTCCGTTTTTACTCCTGGATAATACTGAATGTATTCACCACCGTGCAGCTTGTTGGTAAAAGGCCCATCGGTTGAAAGGTAGTTGCCCGCAACAAAGGTGTTTTTGCTACCCGTAATAATACCTAGCTCATTGCTTGCTGAATAACTGAATTCTCCTCCTGTCGTCAGCTGAATACCCTTGTAGCTTCCATTTGAGTTTTTATTTTTCGAATTGTCTCCTACTGCCATTGCCTTTTCCTTTGCTGTATCTATTACATTTAAGGTATTGGCAATACATATATAGTATGGGCGTTATATTTTATAGCTATAAAGTTATTTAACCGACTAATAATTAGTAGGTTTTATGTGTTTTCTTAGTGGCAGTTTTTATAAAGTTAAGAGCTTTAAAAATAGGTGAGACAGCAAAAATGCAGAGTCTCTCGCCCAATGTCACATTTACTAGTGGGTATGGTGCTCTAAGCTTTTTGTCAGAGACACTTTATAGGTGGTGTGTATAAGCAATAGATTTATTGGTAGCGATATATTTAATGCTTATTTTTTTATTGGATCCCAAGCAGATTTGCTGCCTTGGCCAACGTGTTTTCGTAGCAGTGTGGTAAATCGATTTTCGTCTGGTACGGCATGAGTGGGTAACACTATGTAGTCGTGACTTTCGATATAGATTAAGAATGCCGCTTGTCCCCAGTGCCAATGATGTATGCCATCCCAGTTAAAGTGTTTAGTACCTGAGTCATTTTTTACACTGATACCACTTTCCTGAATCGTGACTTCGGTTCCACTCATGTCTACTCTTCCTTCTTTAAGGAGACGCTGAGCTTTGAATGGAGCAATAAAATAGTACTCGGCACTATTCGATAGATACCCAGTCATGATGGTTATAAATACAAGCGCATAGCTAATACTTTCGTTCACTTTATAGTAAATACAAAGCCCTGCGACTATCACCATTAATATCATCGTGTACTTTCTAAATGAGCGGGAGCGATTAAACAACAATGAATGATATTGCGCTGCGTTGATTACATCACGCTTGGAAAGTTTGAACTTACATACAATGGTGTTTTCTTCATGCATCTTTACTGTCCCATGTCACCTTTCCAACTGGTGGAGGTGGATTTGTGATGAGGCTCTACTTTAACAAAAAATCATTGTTTTAAGAAAGAGATGTAGGTTGCTAGGCTGGTTAAGGGATTTACGTACCTGAAAGTGACACCTAGATTAGAGAGATAAAAATAAAGCAGGATAATCATAGTGGTTTCGCAGTGCTGTTAGCCTTAATAAATTACAGCTCTTCACTTATTTTATATTTAATTAATTTTTCTAAAACTCTCAAAAATAACCCTGTAAATGAATATTGATTTAAGGGAAAGTCTAATTCTTGACGGGGTGTTTTTTCCTAGTAAACTCGGCTGGATTTATTGTTAACTGTTTGTATGGAAACAGTTTTATTTTTCAGTAAAGGGAACTTATGAATACCAATTTACGGAAAGTTGTAAAATATAAATCGGTGATATTGTTTGTTTTGGCTAGCAATTTTTCAACCGCAAACAAGGTGCTAGCAGATGAATATATTGGCTCTACTATAGTTGATCAACGATTAATAAATATCGCTCAAACGGACCCGCAAACTCTTACTGCAGAAATACCAAGCACCCAGAGAGAAACAGTATTGATTTTTCTTTCTGAAGGTACTGAGGTCCAAAACTCAGAGTCTATTGCAAGTGGTCTGGCAGAGCTTGGTGGAAGCTTTGTCGCACAATACAATAATGTGATTTTGGCTGAGCTCCCAGTGAACTCACAGAACTTGAACTCACTGTCAGCGCTAGATCATATAGCGTATATCGCTCCTATTCTAGGAGGTAGTGAAGAATTTGAAGTCAGCAAGCCTCAAAATCAGTATCCACAATTCAGCCGGCAATTTTTATATCAAGATGATAGCGGGTCTAATTTTATTGATGATAGGCAAGCCGAAAGCTGGTGGGAAAATGGTTACAAAGGTAAAGGGGCCATAGTAGGAATTCTTGATAGTGGCGTAGCAACTGAAATGGACGGTCTTGAAAAGGTTCGGTTTTACGTGAATACCAAGCACCCAGAATCAGGCCTATATTACAACGACGTAAGAACGGCTCATGGAACAGGTGTTGCTGGGATTATTCTGGGTGATTTAAACTCCGCCATTTATTTACCGGGAATGGCTCCAGGTATAGAGAAAGCGTTAGTGAGCTTTGCAGGGGATACTGGGCTTGGCTCTGAAACAGATAGGGAAGCTATCTGCAAAACGTTTACTAGCCTCTCTTGGATGTTTCGCGGAAAAAACCTAGGATCATTTGCATTAAATAGATGCTATCAAACCTTGGAGGAATATTCCTCAAATTGGCAGTTATCCAGCCAATCTTCTCACCACCCCAAGCCGACTATTATCAACTACAGCTTCGGTCATGGCAGACTTGCCTCTGATTACAGCCCTACAGCACGTATTTTTGATTTAATTGCGGAGAAGTATGGCATTTTATATACCAAGTCCGCAGGGAACAGCTCAAGTTCTAGCCCAGATTCTTTCCCTATGACCTCTCCAGGAGATAACTACAATGGGATAACGGTTGCGAACATGAACCTAACTGTGGAAAAAAATCCAGAATCCGATCCCCCTCTAGTTAGGCAAAGTTCAAGGAAATTGCACGTAATAAAAGCGTCAAGCTTACATGGCCCGACTTTAGATGGAAGACGTAAACCCGACCTATCCGCTCCCGGAAACGATACTCGTACGATAGCGCCGACGGAAGAGGTTTATGCTACTGAAAACAATGTGTACTTTAAACCTTATTCGACTAGTGTGCTCTATCGGCCTAGCGAGTGGGGGCAAACTCGGCTGATGGGTGGAACGTCTGCAGCGACACCTCATGTAACCGGAGCTATAGCATTAGCTCAAAGTGCTGGTATTGAAGATCCAAATGCCATAAAAGCGTTACTAATTAACAGTGCTGATGCATGGAGTTATGATAAGGATGATCCAACAAACATGGCAGCTCATGGACCATCGACTAGGGCAAGCGAGTGGAATGCTATTTATGGTTGGGGGTACATGAACCTAGACAACGCCTTTCAACAAAAAGACTTTCTCTATTCAGCGAAATTAACCAATAGGAAAACGCGTTGGGAGTTAGTGGGAGAGGCACAGCCGAATCAGAAATTAACCTTGGTTTGGCAACGTAGAGGAACGTTTTTCAAGAAGAAAGGTGGGGATCGTTTCAGTAGCTATGCGTTGACACCACTCTCCATTCAGCTGCTTGATGCCAATGGTGAAGAATTCATTGATGAAAGCGGGTTAGTGTATGAATCGACTATAGATGACTCCAAGATCGACAACGTCCTACAGGTATCGGTGCCTCAAAACTACTCTGGTAAAATACATGTTGTTGTGACGACGCAAGGTGAGATTGAAGGAGCAAAGTCTGAACCTATCGCTTTAGCATCGAGTGAGTCACTTTCAGAGCTAAGTTTGGACTAGTTCTTCGGTTTATAGTCGCAGGCAAAGTTAGGTGGCTGATCGGGCTACTCTGGCTTTGCCGGCTACTCGTTTTTTTATTGAGATTGTTTATAAAACTCTAACGCATCAAGCTTAGCCTGCTTGTGCTTAATAATAGCCGCCAATACGTATGTTCTGCTTCAGCTTGTTTTATGGTGATCGCCAAATACCAATTTTGCGTATTCTTGGCTATATAGTTTAGCGCCAGGCTTTGCAGTGTTTGTCAAGCCATCTCCGATGAGGTGATGAACTTTTGACACTCAGGGGACGCCAGAAAATGAAGATATTTCTTAATAGAAGCATCACTTAGCTTTTGGTATTTGTATAGGTTTTTATCGAGCGTAAGCCTTCGGAACATATACTTATCTTGATCAAGAATAACCGATAGATAGTTATGCTCAAACAGCGATTTCGATCTCTGGTTATAGGTATGAAGAAGCTTAGCTTGTGCTGTCCAATCATCCGTAATTGTAAACTTAAATGTCTCAAGCAAAAACTCAGAAGTTTTCGACAACGTATCGAGTTTGGCTAATAGCTGGATTCGTTTGAAGCTAGATGTTTCTTGTAGCTGCTTAGTTTCTGAGATTTCTTTTTCAACCTGCAAAGGCGTTCCACGTGTGATCTCATAGTTGGTCACTTTTTTTCCGAGACTTGAATTATACCAAGCCATTAATGTTTGATAATCGTGTTCACTCAATCCTTTTTGGACCGAAGACACCGTACTCTTCTCAAACAGAGCTGGGTTGAAATAGGTATGCGCGTTCTCAACAAGTTGGTCGATGATTTTTGGTGTCGCATAAGCGTTTAGAAACTTTGAGTGCTCAACGTTGGAAGTTAAGTTTTGCGAAAACTTAGGATAGATTTGCGTTACACCAGCCATTTGTAGAAGGGTATCTGCTTGATGTTGTGAAATATTTGCTGAAGCCATTGGTGAGAGCAATAAAAATAGTAATGGTAGCGCAGTTTTGGTAAGGCTTGGCTTGTGAATTAGCTTGATCATTGAGCTTAATGAGTGGAGAGACAAGCGCGACACTCTACTCGTGAACAATGTACTGTTCAAGTCCAGTCTTGTTTCCTTGAGATGAACTCAACTGCTTAGTATGAAGGAATTCCGATTTAGTTAGTTCACACTTTGTCAGTGACAGTAATAATACAAATTGCCTTTAGCTAGGACACAAGTTCCAATTTGATTACAAATGCAATGCAATTTTTATGGTGAATATGTGTATTGTTGCTTATTTGTTTTTATTATGTACACAACAACAGACTTTAAACAAAAAAGTAGCAGGCTAGTGAGGTAAGACATCATGTGTAATGTATTGAAAGAATTGAAGTCCAATCCATTGAAATTTTTAAGCACAAATAAATGCATCAATTTATTTAGTTCATATCATCCCATTGAATCGAAAATTGAAAATCTCAAATTAACCAAAGGCGGAACGCATAAGGATCCGAATTTCTGTTTACTGAAGGGGGGAAAAATAAAAACGATCACAACACCTATGCGAAAAGGGTATGACGATAAAACAGAACGGACCAAAGCCTTTACTCCCGGTATTGCGGATATTTGGATCACTCCTCCTTTAACCGGGTGCTATTTGAGCATTGTGAAAAAAGGAAACAAATACTCAATGGTACATCTTCAGCCATTTCAAACAGGATATGCATGCCTCAACTCAATCTTAGATATAACACAACCGATATTGGGTAACATCGCACACACCAATTTAATATCCCAACTGGTTGATGGTGTGATAGAAGTGAAATCGCAAAAAGGCTTCACAAAAACAATCATTGGTGTATCTGAAAATAACTCTTGGCAATTTTACGAGCAAGAAACGAATAATAGCGGCAAAAGTCAAATGACATCCAAAGCTTTAAATTGGGAAATTATAAATCAGTAGGGGTTATAGCTATGCAATGAACTTGGTGCAATATTAAAGGATGGTTATAGGGTTGTGCTCCAATGTGGACACTAACGAAAAAAGGCCTTAGCTAATTTTTAGCTAAGGCCTTGATAAATATGGCGCTCCCGATAGGATTCGAACCTATGACCTGCCCCTTATGAGTCCTGAGTTTTTGTATTTCCTAAAATTTCAAGTTGTTTCATTTTAAGTGACGTTAAATTCAGTTCCTCACATTAAGCTACATGTTGCCGTTTAATATTCAAAAAATCGCTTTAACTCTTTGATTTTATGTTGACTATGAAAGATTAAATAGGCATAAATCAACGTATAAATACGGCCTATCGCTGTATAGAAAGCGTTAGTTGCGCGAAAATAAAAACATATGAAAGAAAGTTGGATTAAGTACGAAGATATCGAAGAAAAGAGGCAAGGCTATTTTGTTGTTTACAGCCCTGTATTCACAGGTCAAGGCTTTGCTATGTTAGAAATTCATGTTTATGAACAGGAATTAGTTTCTGAGATAAAAAGGATCGCCGAACATGAGCTGGGTATTTGGGTAACACGATACGCTACTCCAGTTATGGTTATTGTAACAAACTTTACTCAAACTGATTGGAGAACCCATAAGGGTCGGTATAATAAAGGCTTATCAGGTTTAGACCCTTAACTGTCTTATGATGTTTACCTGACCAGTAATAACTCACTAGCTCGATATAGTGGTTGTAAGGTTTATCAAGGACACTGTCATCAATGCTTAGAGTTCCACCAAGCAGACATAAATGCTGAGCGGCCTCGTCGAATAAATCTTTGGGTTGATAGCTCTCACGATGAAGAAATCGATTAACACTATCATGGGAACCACCGGTCACTTCTTCAAACCTAGTGCATGTTGGTGATTTGGGTTCACTAATCAAAAATCCCATGTATTTAGGAAGGGTGCATCGAGCTGTAGTTGGACGAGTAGTACTTCTCATTTTCGACTTAAATTTGCTCTATACCTAAAAATAGCCATTCTATCTGATATCAAATTTTAAGCACGCTGACAATGCGTAAGTCCTAAGAGTATAGGTCTCCATGAAGGTTTGATACCGACTCATTGTTTAGAGGGTGAATATGATTTGCCCAGTTGTTATCAACTCACTTGTCAAATATTGAAGTCGAAAGCAACGGCTATACATTGTTTCAACGCAGAAATGGCCGTTGGCGCACTACTCGCCATATCAGAGCATGGTTTGCGCGTACCTGATGATATCTCGGTGATTTGTTATGACAGCGGTGAAAGAGCTAACTTTGTTACACCCAAATTAACCAGCCTCCATTTTCCTATCAATGCCATGGCGCGTGATGCAACGCGTCGGTAAGTGGTGCCCGACTCGCCGATTAAAACTAATATACCGACGATAATTGATAGAAGTTCTGTACGCTGCTTGAGCTAGCACTTTAAAAATAAAAATACCCAACCGATCTAAGAATATAAAAGGTAGATGGTTGGGCATTTATAAGCCAATTAAAGTGCAGTTAGTTAACGCTATATTAATCTGTTAAGCATTAACCTTCAAAACCTTTAACACCCAATGGCGCACCAAGGCCCGTAACTAAGTCATAATGTGCTGACGCTTTATCACCTAGTTTGTTGGTTCCAGAGGTAACATCGTACCAACGGGATTCAGGAGCACTATATATTCTATCAAGCATTTGGAAAGATGTTAGGCTCGAAGGCACATTTGCATTCGCAATGATACCTGCCAGTATTGGCGCTGCGGCGCTGGTACCACCAACTACCTGCCAGCCACTGCTCGTGTATACCGAAACACCACTTGCTGGATCGGCATCCGCAGACAAGTCAGGTGTGCCTCGCATGCCATTGACAATAGCATCCGCATATTGATTATTTTTCTGATAAGAAGGCTCGTACTCATAAGAGCTGGTTCCACCATTGCCCCCCCAATTAGAGGACGCACTGAAACTCCACGCTATTTGGCTATTGTCTGACTGGATTCTGGTACCACCAGCCGCAATAACATTTGGTGACGTTGCTGGATAGCCAGATTGGCCACCATCATCTCCAGTAGACGCTACATAAATAGCTGGATTATCAAAGTAGCTATCATTACTTGTATCACTATAAGAATCAGAGCCGCTCCAACTCATAGACACAACACCACCTGTTTTCTCTACATACTGCGTTGCAAGTTGAACAGCATCAAACATATCTTTGAAGCTAGCCGAAGCCGCCTCAACTAAAATAATCTTGGCGTCAGGTGCCATGGCATGCGCCATTTGAACATCAAGGTCTGCCTCACCCGCCCAGCCTGCATTTGCCTGAGGTTTATAGCCTGATGCATACACTACTTGAAAGTCTGCTGCTGGTAGATCAAACGTTTGTGAATAATGACTTAATTTACCAGCCGCGTTAACGTCGTCATAAGCGTCAACGATGGCTATTGTCTTCCCCGCTCCACTCGGAGAGTTTATTTGATATACAGTACGAAGCCTACTAGGACTAACTCCTTGTGGAGTAGAAGTATTGGCACCTACTAAAGGAGCAACATATAAGGTGTTTGTGTGTGCCATTTGTTCAGCTGGGGCATTGCTGGCTGTTAATGCCTTAGGCGGAACCTGACTTTCGTTAGTGCTTGGGCTAAACACACGCAGGCCATCTACTTCTTTATAGGTACCATAAGCAAATAACGATTGTTGATCCGATTGTGATTTCGATTGCGATGTTGTTTGATCTGCAGCATATGTATTAAAGCATGCGACAGTTAACGCAATACCAATACTGACAGTAATCGGTGACTTTCTCATTTATATACTCCTGACTGACTAATATAGTATACTTCCAAATAAAAACTCACTAGAATAGCAGGAAAATAGAATTAAAAAGCTAAACTTTAGAATTTTTATGCAAGTAACCATGATGTTAAAGTTTGATATTTTTAATTAATTCATAGATGAAGAACGGCGCATTTATTTGATCTCCGAACGAATCCATCGTCCACTCGTATTGGATGTCTATATCCTGAGTGATAAATAGAATAAGTGTTAACATATGAAATATTTTTGGTTCAAAAAGATGCTATCGCCAAGAAATATATTGATCAACATTGAATGAAGTTTTTATTTAACATATATTATACTGCAAGAGTAATCATTCCTATGAAAAGACATTAACAAATAATATGCATCCCATAAAAAATAAGATTAAGTTAATATTTCTTAACGAAATAGAACAAATTAAAAACAAAAAATATTCATAAAATAGCCATACAATATCGCATACTAATTTTCCAAAAAAATGATTATATAAATATCAGTTATACTTTTGTTAGCATAAAATAAAATAAAACTGAATAAATGGACAAAAACGTCAAAATTTTAGTATAAAACACTATAAAAATAATTATTTTGACTTTTCGCTTTGAAATTTAATAACAAAACTAACAAATAATTAATTTGGAGCGGAATGAATTATGCATAAGAATAAAATATGTAAATTAGGTAATATTTTTATAAGAAGAAATTCTTATAATTAAACAAAAATGGACATTTCATTCACAATTTTATCAAAGGAAGAACCCAATAGTTCGCAGTCCTAGAAAGCAACCAGCGGTATCAGGCCGCTATATTAATTCGGGCATATTGCGCATAGCGTTATGATGTACCACTAACGTATGACGAAGTGTGCATCCCAAGCAAAAATGTAACGGTCAAGTAAACTTGGAGACTTCTTTAGGCACTTTTTCTCAATTTCATTTCATACTCTACTGGTGAGATATTTCCTAATTTATAATGTTGTCGCTTTTGGTTATAAAACGGCTCGATATAGTCAATAATATCAGCCATCGCTTCACGCCTTGTTTGATAACAACGATAACTAATCCGCTCTGATTTTAAGCTACGGAAAAACCTTTCGGTTACAGCATTGTCTAAACAATTTCCTGCTCGACTCATACTTGAGATTAAGCCATGCTTTTTCAGTGAGTGCTGAAATGCTTCACACGTATATTGCACTCCCTGATCTGAATGAAATAATACTCCATTAGTAGGTTGCCGTTTATTGACCGCCAATCTCAAGGCCCTTGTCGTTAGTTCGCTGTTGGGCTTATCTGAGAACGCCCAGCTAATCACTTTTCGAGAGCATAAATCCATTATCACTGCGAGATATAGCCAGCCTTGTTGCGTTCGGATATAAGTAATATCGCCAGACCACAGCCTGTTTAGGTTTGTGGGTTGAATTGACGATTTAAGTGATTCAGCGCAATCGCTGACGGTTTACCACTAGCCGGATACTTATGCTGTTTGGGTCGTTTTGCTACTAACCCTAATCGTTTCATCGAAGTACGGACAAGGTGCATACCGACATTAAAGCCTAGTGCTCGTCATTCACCATGCATACGAACTTTGCCATATGTGGCATCCATATCAATATGGATTTGCTTCATAGCAGCATCAAGCTTTACACGCTCAGGGCAAATAGGCCTCGGTTTAGCTCGATAATAAAATGTACTAGCAGCAATGGATAAACAACGACACACTTGGGTCACATGATGACCCATTTTATTCAGCCTTACCGCGATTTGTTGCCGTTGGTCATTTCTAATGCGAATAAGGCTGAAGCTTTTTTTAATAGCTGATTGTCGCTTTGAAATTGCTTAACTTGTTTTTCTAGCTCTTGAATACGGAGCTGCTCTGGCGTTAATGCGCTGGCTTTAGGTGTGACACCATTGAGTTCTTTACGGTACTGACTCACCCATCGTTGAATGGATGAAAGTCCGACACTCATTGCTGCGGCAGCATCTTTGTGTTTGTAACCGTGAATAATGACTAGCTCTGCACATTCACGTTTAAATTCTGCGGTTAGCATTTTCTTTGGCATTTTTTGACCTCGTTAGTTCGTCTAATTTTACCTCTAACGAAGTCTCTAGTTAAATCATACCGTTACATCTTAAGGTAGGAGGCAATCCTAGCAAAGTTCGGTTGGTGATTGAAGGTAAGGACTGCTACATATTTGCTACATAGAATTGAAAGTTGTGGTCAAAATGTGGACATTAACGAAAAAGGCCTTAGCTAAAAAATAGCTAAGACCTTGATAAATATGGCGCTCCCGATAGGATTCGAACCTATGACCTGCCCCTTAGGAGGGGGCTGCGCTATCCAGCTGTGCCACGGGAGCGTGCCTCATATGATACTCAAATCTTGCAGGATGTTAACCTTCAATTTGAGCTTTTAAAGCTGTTTGTTCATTACGTCACCGATTTGAACGCTTGTTGCCATATCTTGTTGATCGACAGTCACTTCTGCGCCTTTGTCATACACTCTTGATACTGTCAAAGTGATATCGGTTTGAGACACTTTTGTACGTGGTAAACCGTTCTGATCGATAAATGAGCTGGTATGCCATAAGTTTAACTTGTCGCCAGTTTGAACGCCGTGGATACGTCCTAAATCTATCGTGATTTTGTTGCCGAACTTGGCCACAACTTCTGGCAGAGTGATTTTACAAGCCAGTTCCGCCTCCATATCCAACATAATGTTGCGACTTACACGGATTAACATTTCACCGTATGTTGATGCCCAGAATCTAGCGCTTTTCGTATCTACTTGGCTGGTTTTGGCAAACGGCCACATGGCAACTTCGCGGTATTTTTTACTCATCACCTCATGGCCAGTTTTGCCGTCATAGACTTGGATATCGACGGCAAACTGGCGGTTAATGATGTCATCTTTAATCAGTTTCTTTTCTACGGTTGCAGTGAGATCGGTGATTTCGCCACTAATTAGATATTGCGCACCAGTGTCTTGCGAAATCATTTGAATTCTTGTTGGGTCACTTTTACTAATGGCAAAGTCGGTGGTGCCAACGGACACAAAACTAACGGATTGGTCATTAATTTGGTTGTTAATGATTTTGGTGAAATCATCGCCAACGGAGTAGATCTGTCCCATTACCGCTTGTTGTGGAGAAATGACATCAATATTGCTAAGTAGTGTGGTCTTTTTGTATTGTTCGACATGGCAACCTGTTGCCGATGGGTAGATATCTATCCGGATGGAGGCATACATAATATTGTTGCTGGCGATATAGCGGTCGACCAAAATATAGCGGATCTCGCTGTTGGCGAACTGATATTCCTTCTTATCGGCATGTAACAAGGGCCTAATGTTGCTGATGCTGCCGATGTCCGCGCCAGAAAAACTGACCGCTCGGTATATCGCATCTTCTAGAGCATGCAGCTTTGCCATCTCGTTGGAAGAAACAACAGTGGATGTGCCGGTTACCTCATACCAATTTGCTTGTACCGAAGTGGTGTGTACAAGTGAGTAACAAATTGAAATTAAGATAAATAGAAACTTTTTCATCGCATCATATCCAGTTGGGTATAGTTTTTGCTTTAGTTATCTCAGTGGCTCTAGACACAGCTTTTATAAACGTAACAGTAAATATAGAAGCAATTAATGTTCCAGCTAAAGGAAAGCTGAAACAAAGTGTCTAAGAAAATCTGGAGATGAAGAGAATGAAAAGATGGCTAACGTACTTATCAGTGGTCTTTTTGACTGCTTGTGCTTACGCCCCGATCTATAACGGTAAGGAGCCTTATAGCGGGTCGCAATTTATGTTGATGGAAAGCCCTCGCCACACTTTAGACTTTTTCGTCGAAAGTATGACGGAAGACTTGATGGTATCTAATACCAGTGTTTCAGCGCGTACGCCTATTGCTGTGACATCATTTGTTGACTTGCAAAACTTGGATGCGACCAACTGGCTGGGTAACTCCATGTCAGATGGATTTATACACCAGTTCCAACGGCGTGGATTTAAGGTTGTCGACTTTAAGACTACCGGATCAATTCAAGTAACGAATCAAGGTGACTTTGCTTTTAGCCGAGATTGGAAAGATTTAGCCCAAGAGCAAGAGATTCAATATGTGCTAACTGGAACCATGTTGCGTCAAGAAGGTGGCGTTTTGATAAACGCTCGCGTCGTAGGTATGCAATCAAGAGTTGTTGTCGCTTCTGCGCAAGGCTTCTTACCAGCGGACAGAATTGGCCGAGATCTTGATACGTTGAATAGTATGCGAACTGAAGATGGTGTCATCATTCGCTCCGATCCAACAATTAAGCAGCCATATACGGTTATCTTACGTCCATAGGAGGGATCATTATGAAAAAGTTTGTTTTAGTAATAGTGATGCTTGCACTAGTTGGTTGTCAGCCGTTGACGACGATACGAAAGGACAACTGGCTTACGGCTGTAGGGTATGCGAGTATCAGCGAGCAGAAAGGGCGTAATGTTGAAGAGCGTCAAGTGCGAGCCATGAGAGCGTCCAAGATAGATGCTTATCGAGAGCTTGCAGAGCAAGTGTATGGTATGAGGGTGAGTGGACGAGCAGACTTGAAAGATCAGCGTTTGGGTTCTGAATTAACCTCTGGTGCAGTTGACGGTGTGATTCGAGGTGCGGAAGTGGTAAGAGCTTACAAAGTAGGGGACAGCTATGTCACCGAGCTGAGATTAGACATTTTGAAAATGAATAAGCTGCGTGATTATGGCGAAGTGACTCAAGTGCCAGAAAACCGCCAGCAAACCATATTCTAGCTTCAGCTAAACATTTTATCTTCATTCTCTATCTGTCAGATTCAAAAATGAGTTAGGCAGTAAAGAAAACGGCAACCTGATAAGTTGCCGTTTTCTTATTCAATTCTTTTACCACTGTTTTATCTAAGCTTTTATATTCGTACCTAAAGTAGAGATAGTTTGAGTTTGGCCGCCAGAGTCATAAGTCATACCAATCTTGCCTTGGCTTTGCTGCATCAAATTATTGAGCTTATTAAAGCTGAGCTGAGCGCGTTTTAATGCTTCGCCATTGACTAAGTTGGCTTGCTGACAATCATGAACAATCGAGCGGATCTGATCGATTTTATTCGAAATGTCAGTATTGTCTTTTTGCTGCGATATATCTGGGTGAGTACCGATGCGTTGATCGGTTTTGTGTAGCTGGGATATGAGTTCAAGTTTTTCTTGAGCAAGGCTTTCTATGTCTTTGGCAACTCTGGTCGCAATGGCTACTTTTTCTTTCTCTAATAAAAGTGACAGGTCCGTTGCATTCTTTAGCTGAAAATCTAATAAACTATCCAGTGCTGCCATGACTTATCTATCCATTGCCGTCGGAATGTCCGCGGAGTTCCTTCTCGAACTTAATAAGGTTATCGGCGAGTTTTTCAGGGTCAACGGTATACGAACCATTTGCTATCGCCTCTTTAATTGCGGCGACTTTCGCACTATCAAAGGCAGGTTTTGCCGCCATTTGATTTTGGATTTCACCGATTTCCTTGCCTTGTCGACTAAGAGAAACCGCATCGTCACGACCGCTTGAAGCACTCTTTTTTGCTTCATCGGTATTTTTCGATGAACTAGCATCTGTACGAGATGTATTCCTCGTCGAAGATGATGTCATTGATTGGCCAGAACGTATGTTATCTATACCTGCCATAAATAAGCCTTTTGCTAAAATCAGAACCTGTACAGTCAGTATCGACATTGAAAGGAATAACTTTAGTACTTTTTTCTTGACAATTCATCTATATGAATTAGATACGCCAATCAAGACTAAAACTGTACGGTTACTTCAGCGATTCCAGTCACTCTCCCTACAATTATACGGTTGGATTTGTTATTTTTCACTTTTATCTGTTCACCTTGTGACCCATCCGTTAAAGCTGTGCCTTTTGTGGTTATTGCCATTCCGTTATGAATTGCTTTAATTACCACTGTTTCGTTGCGGCAAACTACACAAATATCACTATTTTCAATGGCTTCTCCAGCTCGTAAGTTTCTTTTTATTTTTGCGCCTATAATTCCATTCACAGAAGAAAAACCTTGTCGGCGTTGTCTTAGTAGATCTACCATTCCGATATAAACGTCACTTTCGTGAATGATTTGACCGCGGTTGAGGCTATGTTTCGCAATGACTTGAGGGCCTGTTAAGGCCAATCTAACGGGAACATACACTCGCCAGTTATCACTTGGGCATTTGACTAATACCGTGATATTGCTTGCTGATGGGTTGGTCGTGTTGGAAGACGTTTCTAATGGTTCTGGGCAGTCTGATGCCCTCACTCGACTATCGATGTTCGCAGCATGGACTTCTAAATTTGTTCCAGGCTCGGCTTTTACAGTGTTCAACACATGGTTTTGTGCGGCTTTTTGTATCTCAATTACCTGCTGTTTTGTCGCGGAATAACTACTCGCACTAAATAAAACGAAGAAAAACACAGCAGAAGAGTAAAAAACTTTCAATAAAGCTCTACACTTAGATATGGACAAAGGATATGAACGTATAGTTAAGTTGAACATTCTATTTCTCTGGTTTTATCTTCGCCAAAATTTAGACTATCACTTTTATTATACAAGTTTTCAGATGGAGATGAGCTTATGTCGGGTATTCTTGATTCGGTGAATCAGCGTACACAACTTGTTGGTCAAAACAGATTGGAGCTACTAACGTTTCGGCTAATGGGTACTCAGCGCTATGGTATCAACGTATTTAAGGTCAAGGAAGTGCTTCAGTGCCCAAAGCTTACCTCAATGCCAAATTTACACCGATTGGTGAGAGGTGTCGCTCACATTCGTGGACAAACAGTGTCTGTGATTGATTTGAGTATGGCTATAGGTGGGCGTCAGACTACTGACGTAGAAAAGTGTTTTGTCGTTATAGCTGAATTCAACCGAACTGTTCAGGCTTTCCTCGTGACGTCAGTAGAAAGAATCATCAACATGCACTGGGAAGCAATATTGCCGCCTCCAGAAGGTGCTGGTAAAGCCAATTATTTAACCGCGGTCACAAATATCGATAATGAATTGGTCGAAATTCTCGATGTTGAGAAAATACTTGCCGAAATTGCGCCATTGGATGAAACAATGGATAGCACCATTGGTGAGGAAATAGCGAAAGTTGAAACGGAAAAGGAAATTGTTCGTCGAATACTTATTGCTGATGATTCAACCGTAGCCCGCCGTCAAGTAGAAAGAGCAATCACGTCAATTGGGTTTGAGTGTATAGCGGTTAAAGACGGAAAAGAAGCTTACGATAAGTTGGTTGAAATGCTAGGGGAAGGCAGTATATATGATCAAATCTCTTTGGTGATTTCAGATATCGAAATGCCAGAAATGGATGGCTATACCTTAACTGCGGAAATTCGTCGCCATCCTGACTTAAAAGATTTGTACGTTATTCTTCACTCTTCATTAAGTGGTGTATTTAACCAAGCGATGGTCGAAAGAGTGGGTGCGAACTCATTTATAGCGAAATTTAATCCAGATGAATTGGGGAATGCGGTTAAAGCCGCAGTGAGCGAATAAAGAGACATTAATGACAGCGATCACTATAAGCGATCAGGAGTATCGCGATTTTAGTCGTTTTTTAGAATCCCAGTGTGGCATTGTGCTTGGGGACAGCAAGCAATATTTAGTTCGAAGTCGTCTTAGTCCTTTAGTGAGCAAGTTTAGTTTAGGTTCGTTATCTGAACTATTGCGCGACGTGACGACTGGGAGAAACCGGGAATTGCGTGTTGCTGCTGTTGATGCGATGACAACCAATGAAACGCTTTGGTTTCGAGATACCTACCCATTTAATGTATTGGCGGAAAAGCTGTTACCTGAGGTGGCGGCAAATAAACGTCCAATAAAAATTTGGTCTGCCGCGAGTTCTTCTGGGCAAGAGCCATACTCTATCGCCATGACCATATTAGAAACTCAGCAAAAACGCCCAGGGATGTTTTCTAGTGCTTCAATCACGGCGACGGATATTTCAGCTAGCATGCTTGATATGTGTAAAGCCGGGGTTTACGACAACTTGGCTTTAGGCCGGGGGCTTTCGCCAGAAAGACGTAGAACATTTTTTGAGGATGCGGGTGATGGCCGTATGAAGGTGAAAGACAACGTAAAACGTTTAGTTAACTTTCGCCCACAAAACTTGATGGAGAGCTACCATATGCTAGGTAAGTTTGACATCATCTTTTGCCGCAATGTGCTGATTTACTTCTCTCCTGATATGAAGTCTCAAGTTCTCAATCAAATGGCCAGTAGTTTAAATCCTGGAGGGTATTTGCTGTTGGGCGCGTCAGAGTCATTAACGGGCCTAACGGACCGCTTTGAAATGATTCGCTGTAATCCTGGAATTATCTATAAGTTGTTATAACAATGGATTAACTTTTAAATTAGAAGGTTTAAAACCCAACATTGATGTTGGGTTTTTTTGTATCGATAAAGTGCGGGTTGGGTAGATACTGGCCTAGCAATTGCTTTACTAGAGTGTGAACAAAAATATTTGGTGAATTTTAAAGTTGGTACACATATTGCTTTTCTTTTTACCAGTAGGCAAAGATTTTAAGTTGAGGCAGTTTATGGCTATTTCTTTTGATAACGCATTAGGTATTCACCAATACACGGTGGGAGTACGTGAACGCAATGCTGAAGTGATATCCACGAACATCGCCCAAGCGAATACGCCGGGATTTAAGGCCAGAGGCATGGACTTTAGAAGAGCTTTGCAGGCGGCAACATCTGGCGCGTCCATTTCGTTAAGTCGCACAGATGGTCGGCACATTCCTGCCTCCTTCACTGTTACTGGGGAAAAGCTATATCGCGTTCCGACTCAACCAGATACTGGAGACGGCAATACAGTGGATGTGGATCTAGAGCGTAACTTGTTTATGCAAAATCAAATTCGCCATCAAGCTTCAATAGAATTTTTAGGTAGTAAGTTTAAGAACTTAACCAAAGCGATTAAAGGGGAGTAGTTAGATGAGCTTGTTTAATGTATTCAATGTAACTGGTTCTGCAATGAGCGCTGAGTCTGTTCGTTTAAACACTACTTCTAGTAACCTAGCTAACGCAGACAGTGTGTCTAGCTCGGCAAAAGAAACATATAAAGCTCGCCATGCAGTTTTTGGGGCTGAGCTCAATAAAGCGAGATACAACAAGGATGATAATGTTCCGGTAAGAGTGCTAGGCATTGTAGAAAGTAATAAGCCTCTTAGCGCAGAATATAACCCGGATCATCCACTTGCGAACGAGGAAGGCTATATTTATAAGTCTAACGTCAATGTAATGGAAGAAATGGCGAATATGATTTCTGCCTCTCGCTCGTATCAAACTAACGTTCAGGTAGCGGACGCCAGTAAGCAAATGCTGTTGCGTACGCTGCAGATGGGACAGTAAAGGAGTTAGCATATGGCTGGTATTGATAACCTAGGTCAAAGCGGCTTGTCCTATATCGATCAACTGAAGGCTCTTCAGGACAAAAATAAGCCAGATGAGACAACAGGTAAACAAGATCTGAAACAGGAAGACTTTTTGTCCCTGCTTACCAAGCAGTTGTCACAGCAAGACCCATTTAAACCTGTGAGTAACGATCAAATGATTGCGCAAATGGCATCATTCGCAACCGTTGATGGTATCGGCAAGATGAACACTCAGTTCGAAAACTTGAATGCTTCAATGACGTCGAATCAAGCTCTACAAGCCTCAACTCTTGTTGGCCGCGATGTGTTAGTACCCGGAGCGGCGGGTGTAAAACAAGCTAACGATGGTATGGCGGCAATAGTGAAGCTTCCTCAATCCATTAACAACTTGATGGTTCGAGTGGAAAACGAAGCTGGACAATTAGTAAGAACATTCGATGTGGGTTCAAAACCAACCGGTGACAATCGAATCGAATGGGATGGTAACGACGATAACGGTAATCCATTGCCAGCCGGCAAATACAAGGTGAGAGCCTCAGGTATGGCCGATGGAGAAAACCAAGAGTTCCCTGTCTCGACGTATGCAAACGTCAACAGCGTCCTTCTTGGTAAAGGTGATGGAAATGTACTGCTCAATCTGGCTGGTTTTGATTCACCAGTTCGACTTGCTGAAGTACTAGAAGTTGGCAAAGCGTAATCGCGCTAGCTAGAGAGGAGATTTTAATATGTCATATGTAGCGTTAAGCGGGATATCCGCAGCACAACTGGATTTGAATACGACCAGTAACAATATTGCCAATGCGAACACATACGGCTTTAAGGAGTCACGTGCAGAGTTTGGTGATGTTTATTCTAACTCGCTGTTTACTCAGGCGAAGACCACTCCAGGTCAAGGTGTGCAAGCCAACAAGGTTGCTCAGCAGTTCCACGAGGGTTCGAGTGTTTACACCAACAACCCAATGGATTTGCGTATCGCTGGTACAGGTTACTTTGCCGTTGCGAAAGACCGATTGGTTCCTCAGCAAAATGAGCTGACTCGAAACGGTGCTTTCCACTTGAACAAAGACAACTACATGGTGACATCGAACGATGAGTTTGTATTAGGTTATCAAGTAAACAAAGATACTGGAGACGTACTGTCTTACGAGCCGTCACCGCTCAGTATTCCTGCAGAGTTTGGTAAGCCAAAAGAAACGGCAAATATTGAGGCAGGATTTAACCTCCCAGCAAACGGTGAATTGAAGAACCCACAATTATTTGATTTTACAGACCCAGAAACCTATAACCGTTCGACTTCTTCAACAATATACGACTCAATGGGTTCTTCGTATAAATTGACCGCTTATTACCTGAAAGACCAGAGTCAGGCGAATACATGGCAGGCATACTATACCGTTACAGATAGTGAGGGTGAAAAGCCAGTAAATATCGTCGGTGGTGATGCGACCAACGCATTAGGTCAGGTTGGTAACACATTGAAATTTAATAATGATGGTACGCTGGCTAGTATTAACAGCGGTAACAACGTAGTGACTGAGCCATTAGGAGAGGGAGCAAACCCGATTAATCTAAATGGTGCTGATGGTGCCCAAACCATCTCATTTGGTCTCGATTCAGCGACACAATTTGCCGCACCATTTGAATTAACTAAGTTCGACCAAGATGGCGCGACAACTGGGTTCTTAACCAAAGTCGACTTTGATGAAAACGGTAGTGTATTGGGTACTTACTCGAATGGTCAGAACATAATCCTAGGACGCTTGGCGTTAGTTCGGGTGGCTAATGACCAAGGGCTAGATAAGAAAAGTGGTACTCAATGGGATGCGACTCAATTCTCTGGTCATAAAATTTGGGGTGAATCGAATAAAGGTTCATTTGGTTCGGTGAGTAGTGGTACGTTGGAACAATCTAATATTGATATGACCCAAGAGCTGGTGGACTTGATTACCGCGCAGCGAAACTTCCAAGCGAACTCTCGCTCACTCGAAGTACACAACCAACTACAACAAAACATCCTGCAAATCCGTTAACCCATTTAGGTTAACGCAAGGCGGCAGAGAAACTCATCCCCCAGGCAAAGTATTGCTGAGTTTCTCTGCCGCTTTCTACTTTTCTCTATTGATGTTAATCCACATCATTTCTCAATTTTCACATAACTTTTTGAAATAAAACACAAATAAAATATGGCATGTGAATTGCTTTACTTAGTTTATTAGGACTAGGGAGAGCCGTTTTATGGATCGTGCATTGTATTTGGCAATGAGTGGCGCAAAGCAAAATATGCAGGCTATGCAGCTACGAGCCAATAACCTCGCAAACGCAAGTACCACAGGGTTTCGAGCTGACTTAGAGCAAGCTCGTTCTATGCAGGCTTATGGACAAGGATTGCCGACTCGTGTGTTTAGCATGACAGAAAGACCAGGGCACAACTTCGAACAGGGTAGTGTGATTACTACTGGACGAGATCTTGACGTGACGGTTCAAGGTGATGGCTGGATTTCAGTTTTAGATGCGACTGGAAAGGAAGGATTGACTCGCGACGGCAACTTGAAAATCAATCCGAGCGGTCTTTTGGTAAATAGTCGAGGTCACGCCATTTTAGGAGAAACGGGAGCTCCCATTACGGTACCTGTGCCTGTTAGTAAAGTTGAAATCGGTAATGACGGCACTATCTCTGTAGTTCCACAAGGTGCTCCTGCCGACGCAATAGAAATCGTTGACCGTATCAAGCTAACCAAGATAGATAACAGCACGCTTTATAAAGATAGTGTGGGTTTATTTCGCTCTAAAGATCCCAACGCGGTTTATGAAGCCGATGCGCAAATCAAACTTCTCACTGGTGCCATTGAAGGCAGTAATGTCAACGCTGTTGGTGAGATGACCAATTTAATAGATTTACAAAGGCAGTTTGAAATGCAAGTGAAAATGATGAGTACTGCCGAAGATATGGATAAGTCATCCGATACGTTGTTGCGGATGGGCTAGTTAGCGCTTTAAGGAGAATATTATGCAACCAGCATTATGGGTAAGTAAGACTGGCTTAGACGCTCAGCAAACCAATATTTCAACTATTTCAAATAACTTGGCGAACGCCTCGACTATTGGTTTCAAAAAAGGCCGCGCAGTATTTGAAGATTTGTTTTATCAAAATATTAACCAGCCGGGTGCGCAGTCGTCGCAAAATACTGAGCTACCAAGTGGTTTGATGCTTGGTGCCGGCTCAAAAGTAGTCGCAACACAAAAGGTTCACACTAACGGTAACGCGCAAACCACCTCTAATTCACTAGACATGATGATTGAAGGGGACGGCTTTTTCCAAATCTTGATGCCAGACGGCAATATTGGTTACACCAGAAACGGCCAATTTACATTAAATGGCGAGGGGACGATAGTGACTTCTGGCAGTGGTTATCCACTTCAGCCAGAAATTGTCGTACCTGATAATGCTATTTCGATAACGGTCGGAACCGATGGCGAAGTGTCTGCTCGCGTTCGAGGGCAGCAAGATAACCAAGTACTTGGTCAAATTACCACAACAGACTTTATTAACCCAGGTGGCCTAGAGCCAATTGGGCAAAATTTGTATTTACCAACAGGAGCGAGTGGCGATCCGCAAGAGGGCGTACCGGGACTGGATGGTTTTGGTGACATTCGTCAGTCCATGTTGGAAACCTCCAACGTAAACGTGACAGAAGAGTTGGTTAACATGATTGAAGCGCAGCGAGTTTACGAGATGAACTCTAAAGTCATCTCTGCCGTAGATAAAATGCTTAGCTTTGTTAATCAGCAGCTTTAATCAATGAGTGAGGTAGCACCATGTTTCGCCTATTAGCTTTAATTACAGTTGCTCTACTTTCTGGTTGTACTTTAATCGACGGGCCTATTGAAACACCAGAGCAGGTTGCGGGCACCACAACGGTTGATGCTGTCGAAGGGGATAAAGCGGAAGAAGAGAGCCAGTCAGGTATTGTTGATACTCTTAGAGGTAGAACTGACCCTATTGCTGGTGACCCTGCGTGGGCTCCTATTCATCCTAAGCACCAACCTGCTCACTATATCGCAGAGACAGGATCTTTGTTTAGCTCAGTATCTGCCAATAGCTTGTACGACGACTCAAAACCCAGAGGGGTCGGAGATATTATTACCGTTACCTTAGATGAGAATACCAAAGCCGCGAAAAGTGCCGATGCGGATCTTTCGAAAAGTAATGATGACTCAATGGACCCGCTTAGCGTTGGTGGGCAAGAGTTAAAAATTCAAGATTATAACTTTTCCTATAACTTAAAAAGCGACAATAAATTCAGTGGCAGCGCGGCTGCAAACCAAAGCAATAGCATCAGTGGCTCGATTACTGTTGAAGTTATCGAAGTACTAGCGAACGGCAATTTAGTTATCCGCGGGGAAAAGTGGCTGACCTTAAATGCTGGCGACGAATATATCCGTTTAAGTGGCACTATTCGTCCAGATGATATCTCTTTCGACAACACCATCGCGTCAAATAGAATTTCCAACGCGCGAATTCAATATTCTGGCACTGGAACGAATCAAGATATGCAGGAACCGGGATTCTTGGCACGATTCTTTAATGTCGCTTTATAGTGTCGGTTTGATGACATTGATTGAATAAATAATACAAGGTAAGGGATATACGATGATAAGAATACAACTACTCATACTAGGATTTCTTGCCTTTCTTTCTGCTACTGTCGTGGCAACAGCAAGCGCAGCTAGGATAAAAGATGTTGCGGAAATATCTGGCGTTCGTAGCAACCAACTTATCGGTTATGGCTTGGTGACGGGGCTTCCTGGAACAGGGGAGTCGACTCCCTTTACCGATCAAAGCTTCAACGCGATGTTGGAACGATTCGGCATTCAATTGCCTCCGGGGACGAAACCCAAAACTAAAAATGTTGCCGCTGTAATTGTTACCGCTGATTTACCTCCTTTTTCAAAACAAGGTCAAACTGTTGATGTGACAGTGTCTTCTATCGGCTCAGCGAAAAGCTTACGTGGCGGTACTTTAGTGCAAACTTTCTTAAAAGGTGTTGATGGTAATGTTTATGCGGTAGCTCAAGGTAACCTTGTCGTGAGCGGATTTAGTGCTTCCGGTGCCGATGGTTCCAAATTGGTCGGTAATAACCCAGCAGTGGGCTTGATTTCTCGTGGAGCAATGGTTGAAAAAGAAGTGCCAACGCCATTTGGACGTGGTGACTACATCACGTTTAACCTCGTTGATCCAGACTTCACTACAGCGCAGCGTTTAGCAGATACTGTCAATAACTTTCTTGGGCCTAACATGGCCTCTGCTGTTGATTCAACCTCAGTAAAAGTTCGCGCTCCAAGAGATATTAGCCAGCGCGTCGCATTTTTGTCCGCAGTGGAAAACCTTGAGTTTAAAACGGCAGATGGTGCGGCAAAAATTATTGTTAACTCTCGCACGGGGACCATTGTTGTGGGTAGTCATGTGCGATTAAAACCTGCAGCTGTTACCCATGGTGGAATGACGGTGGCAATCAAGGAAAACTTAAACGTTAGTCAGCCAAACCAATTCTCAGGCGGGCAGACGGTTGTCACACCAGACTCTGATATTCAAGTAAAGGAAAAACAAGGCAAGATGTTTAAATTTGCTCCTGGTCCAACGCTAGACGAGCTAGTTCGAGCCGTTAATGAAGTAGGCGCAGCACCATCGGATCTTATGGCGATTCTGCAGGCATTGAAACAAGCTGGTGCCATTGAAGGCCAGTTGATTATCATTTAAGAGGCATGGCAATGATAGACAACGGCAATGATATCGGATTTATTCATGACTTAGCGAGTTTAGACAAGTTACGTCAACAAGGCGTGAGTGGCGATAAAGACAGTGAACAAGCCGCATTGAAAGCAGCAGCTAAGCAGTTTGAAGCCATCTTTACCTCAATGCTATTTAAGTCAATGCGTAGCGCGAATTCTGCTTTTGAGTCAGATATGACCAATAGCCAAAATGGTCAGTTTTATCGCAGCATGCTGGATGAACAAATGGCGAGCGATTTGAGTTCTTCAGGGTCGCTTGGGTTAGCGGACATGATCGTTGCTCAGCTCAGTAAAGGGCAAATAGATAACCCTAGTGCAGAGGCTCGCTCATCTAACTTTGACGATGTCATGAAGAAGGTGCATCAATATAATCAGCAAGTGGATGCGAATATCCCATCTGCTCCGATTGAGAAAACTCAAACAGTTGCACCTGTTTCATTCTCTTCTCCAGAATCCTTTATTTCGTCTATGAGGCCGTACGCTGAGAAAGCGGCGAGCGCTTTAGGTGTAGACTCTTCTCTATTGTTAGCTCAAGCGGCACTAGAAACTGGTTGGGGACAGAAGGTAGTAAAAAATAGTTTGGGTAGCAGTAACAACCTATTTAATATCAAGGCAGATAGAAGTTGGCAAGGCGGTAAAGTGTCTACTCAAACGCTAGAATACCAAGATGGAATGCCTGTTGTGGAAAAAGCAGCATTTCGTTCTTATGATAGCTATCAAGATAGTTTCAATGACTATGTCCACTTCCTAAATAGCAACCCTCGCTATGCCAACACGCTGGCTAGCCAGCAAAACTCGGAAGGCTTCATTAGAGGTATCCATCAAGCAGGCTACGCTACAGACCCGCAGTATTCAGAGAAAATCTTAAGAATTAAGCAGCGTATAGATAAAATGGACTAACCTAACGATTAAGTCGTTTTTCTATTTTATATATTTGTTTTATATTAGATTTTTCCTTCCTTATTTTCGTCTTTACTTCCATGGCACGTATTTTGCTCTAGTTTAAAGTAGATTCAGTAAATACTGATTTTTGCAACACTTTCGGGGGCAATATGGCATCGGATATTCTGAATGTGGGGCTGCAAGGCGTCCTCACTGCTCAGAAACAGCTTAATACCACTGGTCACAATATTTCCAATGTGAATACAGAGGGTTATAGCCGTCAGTCCGTCGTTCAAGGCACCAACATGCCGAGGCGATACGGAGGCGAGACCTACGGTATGGGTGTGCATGTGGAAAAAGTTCGCCGCTCGTGGGATCAGTTTGCCGTTAACGAGTTGAACCTATCCACTACTAACTTTGCCAATAAGAAAGATGTTGAAGAAAACCTGCAGATGTTAGTTAACATGATCTCTTCTGTTGCCTCTAAAAAAATTCCTGAGCATTTCAACGAATGCTTTGATGCCGTTAAAACCCTAGCGGACAGCCCAAATGATGTTGGTGCACGAAAAATCGTATTAGAAAAAGCAGAGCTAATCAGTAAGAGTCTCAATGAATTTTATGAAACTGTTCGACGTCAATCTGAGGTTTCCAATAGCAAACTAGAAATGGGTATCGAACGTGTAAACCAGCTAGGTCTTGAATTGCGTGATCTACAACGTTTGATGATGAGAACGCCTGGCCCTCATAACGATTTGATGGATGAGCATGAAAAGCTTATTGCCGAACTCTCCGAGTATACCAAGGTAACCGTAACTCCGCGCAAGGGAGCTGATGGTTACAATATTTTAATTGGTAATGGACACACTTTGGTATCTGGTACCGAAGCCAGCCAATTGAAAATGATTGATGGTTATCCAGATGTACACAAACGTCGCCTCGCTATGATTGAAGGTAAAGGCGTAAAAGCGATATCCAGTACTGATATCGACGGAAAGCTTGGTTCAATGCTTGATATGCGCGACAGAGATATTCCTACAGTCATGGATGAATTGGGCCGGATGGCGGCAATCTTTTCCTATCAGGTGAATAAGCTTCAATCTCAAGGTTTGGATTTGCGCGGCAATGTTGGTGGATTAATTTTTACTGATGTCAACTCGGAGACAATCGCCAAATCTCGTGTCATCACGTACGGTGATTCTGAAGCTGAGCTTGCCGCTTTTATTGATGATCCCAGCCAAATTAAATCTGGTGAGTATTCGCTGAAATATGATGGTAGTGATTACACAATAACGCGTCCTTCAGGTGAAATGGTGACTGTGCCAGTGGTTGGCGGAGCAATTCTTATCGATGGAATGAGAGTTGAGATCCGTAATGATCTGGCAACAGGTGAGAGAGTCCTTATTCGTCCAACACGCCGAGCTGCTGCTCAAATCAAAATGGAAACCAACGACCCGACGGCTATTGCAGCGCAAAGTTATGAAGCTTCAACAACCTTTGCTCAGGGCAGCGCAAAATTCAAAATTTTAAAAGCTGGGCAGTTAAGGGAGTTTGAAGTTTTAGTGTCTCCACTGGGCGACCAGTTTGTTGTGACTGATACAAAAGGTAAGCCTTTGACTCAGCCTCAAGATTACCCACCTTCAGGACCAGTGACCGTGCAGGGCACGACTTTTGAGTTGACGGCAGGTGCGCTACCAAACGATAAGTTTACTGCCAACTTGGTTCCTTCAGAAGGTGACAACGGTAACTTGCTAAAAATGCTAGGTATTCAAACTGAGAAGACCTTGAACAACAATGAGTCTACGGTTATCGATGTGTATCATAACCTCAGCTCTGAAATTGGCTTAAGAACAGCAACAGCATCTCGGTTAACCGATATATCACGTTTGGAAAAAGAATCTGCGCAAGAGCGGATTGCTTCCATCTCTGGTGTAAACTTAGATGAAGAAGCAGCGAACATGATGAAGTTTCAGCAGACCTACATGGCTTCTTCCAGAATCATGCAGGCAGCGAATGATACTTTCAACACCATTTTGCAGTTGAGGTAGGGAGGTAGAGCATGCTTAATCGAATTTCTAGCTTCCATAACTATCAGTCAGTTCAAAATGACATTCGGCGGCAAGAGGCAAAAATTCACCACAACCAAGCTCAGCTTGCTTCGGGTAAAAAATTGCTTTCACCTAGTGATGACCCATTGGCGGCACATTATATTCAAGAGCTTGGTCAGCAGTCAGAGCAGATACGCCAGTATTTAGATGCAATCGTTTTAGTCCGGAACCGACTAGAAAATCATGAAGTTATCTTAGATAACGCCGAAAGTTTCACAGATGAAGCTCGCCGAACTCTGATGGAAATGATTAACGGTTCTTTAGCTCCAGAAGATAGAGAAGCGATGAAGCGAGAGTTGATGGAATTAGCAGACAACTTTCTTGTGCTTTCGAATGTGCAAGATGCTTCTGGTAACTATATTTTTTCGGGTACTAAGCCAAAGACACAACCGTTCTTCAGAGATAACGAAGGCAGAGTCACGTACAACGGAGATGACTATCAGCGCAAAATGAAGATTGCGAATAGTTTAGAAGTCCCGATCAATGATCCTGGTAGTAAAGTATTTATGGAGATCGATAATCCTTTTGGGGATTATGAGCCTGAATATGAATTACAAGAAGGTTCAGAGCTGCTGCTTGAAAGAGCCAGAAATCTGAACCCAGATGATAAATCAGTATATACGGTAACATTTACCGACTTACCGAATGGCCAATTTGGTTATCAACTGGAAAAAGATGGCAGTACGGTTCAGTCCGGTGAGTACGATTCTTCAATCGGCATTAAATACAATGAGCTCACTATTCAGTTAAAAGGGCAAGTAACATCGGGAGATTCACTGTCTCTAGAGCCCAGATCCACTTTCAGTGTGTTTGATACCTTTAAAGACGCGATTGAGTTTTCAACAGGCTCAGTGTCAGATGCTTCAAACACTGCAAAGCTTCAGCAGCTTGTTCAAGAATTTCATGCGGCATTTATTCACTTGAATAAATCTCGCTCTGATGTGGGAGCAAGGCTTGCCACCATTGATTTTCAAGAGCAGCAGCATGAAGACTTTCAGCTTTCTTTGAAAAAGTCCAAAAGTACCTTTGAAGATCTGGATTATGCGCAAGCTGTTATCGAGTTTAATGAGAACGAGCGAGCTCTAAAAGCTTCTCAATTGGCTTTTGGTAAAACAAAAGAGCTAACACTTTTTAACTATATCTAGCTCAGAAGGTTGTAGGGCTTTCTGAATAGGTATTTCTGATCTTTGTCGCCATATGAGCTATGCCGTATGTGCAAAGAAAATGTAAGGATACTTCCTTACCATAAAAACCGTCGAGAGACTTTGCCGTAACTCGCTTTATAAGCGGCAATGAGACGGCAAACCGTAGTAACAACGCCGTCATGCGAAAGGTTTTAAATTTAAATAAAACACTAACCTTTTGAATTTAAATAAAATAAAAATTATATTCCGTTAGGTTTGAAAGTTGGCACGCTAATTGGATTGTCTAGATTAGAGTGATTAAAAACGGCAATTGATTTCGCTAAAGCCAAAACAAGTTGCCAATACGGTCAGTACCTCCAAATGAGATTAAGCTGGCCGCTTCGCAAGGAGTTGCGAACTCACTAGGAGTGCAAACTTATGACCATTACAGTAAATACTAACGTCTCTGCATTAACTGCTCAGCGTTACTTAAATAAAGCCACTGGCGAGCTGAATACATCGATGGAGCGATTGTCTTCGGGTAACCGTATTAACAGCGCGAAAGATGACGCCGCTGGCTTGCAAATTTCGAACCGTTTGACTGCTCAGTCAAGAGGTTTAGATGTGGCAATGCGTAACGCCAACGACGGTATCTCTATCGCTCAAACAGCGGAAGGGGCAATGAATGAGGCAACAAACGTACTCGTTCGTATGCGGGACCTGGCACTACAATCTGCCAACGGTACTAACTCTGCTTCAGAGCGTATTGCATTGGATCAAGAGTCACGGGCATTGCAAACAGAGCTCAACCGTATTGCAGAAACCACTTCGTTTGGTGGGCGGAAACTACTGAATGGTTCGTTTGGGGAGTCCGCTTTCCAAATTGGTGCCAGCTCCGGTGAAGCGATGATCATTAGTTTAACCAGTATTCGAGCTGATGAACCGCAAATGGGGGGGCAATCCTTTGTTGCGGCTAACGGCAAAGGAGAGAGTTGGGGAGTCCCACCTAACGCTAGAGATTTAAAGCTTGAATTCACAACACCAGATGGTGAACAGCAGACTATCGATATCGCTGCGAAGCCAGGTGATGATATAGAAGAGCTCGCTACTTACATCAACGGTCAGACTCACCTGTTTAAAGCATCGGTTGATGGAGAAGGCAAACTGCAGCTATTTTTCGCAGAGCCTAATATTCGAGGCAACTTAAACATCTCCGGAGGGCTTGCGACGGAGCTTGGGCTCGAAGGTGGACCTGGACAGCTAACCACGGTGAGAGATATTGACATTACGACGGTTGGTGGTTCGCAAAATGGTGTTGCAGTGATTGATGGTGCACTTAGGTATATTGATTCTCAACGAGCTGAGCTCGGTGCGAAACAAAACAGGCTAAGCCACAGTATTAATAACTTAGCCAATATTCAAGAAAACGTAGAAGCGTCGAATAGTCGAATAAAAGATACGGATTTTGCGAAAGAAACAACGCAACTTACCAAGTCGCAAATATTGCAGCAAGCTGGTACTTCGATACTGGCCCAAGCAAAACAGTTGCCAAACTCTGCATTATCGTTGTTGCAGTAGTTTTAGGGATCCTCTACAGCCTATATTTCAGACGTGAAGTATTGTAGAGCTACCTTTTGGCAAGGCGAGGTTATCAATGATTATAAAACTCTCTCACAGTTGTACTGTTTTGTAATTGTCGTTAATCGAGCACTCGGTCAGCAAGATATGGTTCATTTCTCTTGATCTCCACATTGGCTCTGACCACCCAAATAGCCCCGGTTCTCTCAAAGGAAGGGGCTTTTTCTTTTCTGCCTTCCCTGATTTTATATTCAATATCTTTTTGTTGTTAATGCATGTAAATAAGATATAAATTTTATATATTTATGTCTTTTCTTGGATACAAATATCGAATCTATTAATTTTTTTTTTAATCGAGTAGAATTAATTGGTGGTATGATTAATTTTATCAATTGTACATTGGTCGGTATGGAAAATTGGTGGCTTCAAGGTATCTATGCATAGAGTAAAACTAATTAACGAAGAGAATTTTATTTCTAAAAGCTCGCAAAGCGATATAGAAAAACATAAGGAACTTGTTTCTTATTTGGAGCCTACTTTTAAGAAGCTTTTTGCCTCTCTTCTTCCTTGGTGTCAGATTCACAGTTTTACTTTTTATCGGCTTTTTGAACACTCAAATATTACTGGAGTGTCGATAAACCCTTCTCTTGTAAGAGAGCTCATGAAAAAAATTAAGATAAGTGGTGACGTTTCTTTGGATAGGGGCTCAATTCGCCCTATTTATGAAAAGCTTAGCGAAGATAGCCGCTACAAGGATGTAATGTATTCGCTATTACCACGGTTGTCAGGCAATGATAGATACTTCTGTGTTGTTTTGGAGTACGACTTGGGCGTTTCTAAAGATGTATTTAGTTTCACTATTTCATCTGATATGGACATCCAATTGGATAAAATCTACCACTCGTTTCATCAAGTCTGCTTGTATTTTTATCGGGTGTTTAAACCCTTTGAAATGAAATTATCCATGGTTCTTGATGAATGGGAGAGCCGAGAGAAACCCCCATTTAAGTTTACGCCATTTGAAAGCTTAGCGAAGCAGTTTCATCTAACAGCGATACAAACTACCTATTTGAAACTGATTGGCTTAGGTATGGACATTCCTACCATATCTCAAACTTCTAGTCGCTCTCCTAGAAGTGTGGATAAAGCGCTTAGCTCTATTAGAAATAAATTTGGATTACAGAGTAAAAGTGAACTCAATGCTTATTTGAATATTCATTACAATGATTGCTTGAGGGGATATTTTGATGGCTCGTATCAATAATACCCTGATTAAATAACTTCAAAAATAAACCTATATATTGAATTATCTGATTTTGTAATAGTTACTTCTATTATCTTATTCTAGCAACCTGCCTTCTTTGAAATAACCCAATATAAATCATAGGTTTATTTTATTTAAATGAGCCTTGTCGAATCGGGCCATTGTTCAATAATACCCGGCCATTAAGAGATAAACTTTAGCTGTTTTTTCTTAAACTGTTAGAGATGTCATATTACTTATGTTTTTTAGAACATTTCTGTTTAAGTGAAGCTTTTTCCTTAAAGGATTTTCAACTTACGTCGTTATTAAAGGTAACTTTGAGAGAACTAATTGGTTTTCCGAGACGTCGGAAACCGTGTGGTACTTTCGATTTATCGGAGAATCAATAGGAGAAAATCACTATGGCAGTGAATGTAAATACAAATGTCTCTGCAATGACCGCTGAACGTTATTTGAATCACGCTCAATCGGCACAGCAGACAGCAATGGAGCGCTTATCATCCGGTTTTCGGATTAATAGCGCAAAGGATGATGCCGCAGGTTTGCAAATCTCGAACCGTTTGACATCTCAAAGTCGAGGTCTAGACGTAGCCGTACGAAATGCTAATGACGGGATATCGATTTCCCAGACAGCAGAAGGGGCAATGGCAGAAAGTACAAGTATCTTGCAGCGTATGCGGGATCTGTCGTTACAATCTTCAAATGGCTCTAACTCGAAATCTGAGCGTGTGGCGTTGCAACAAGAAGTTACGGCGTTGAATAAAGAGCTCAACCGTATCGCTGAAACAACTTCATTTGGTGGTACAAGGCTGTTGAATGGTACCTATGGAACTCAGTCCTTCCAGATTGGTGCAAACAGTGGTGAGGCAGTTATCCTAGATATGGCGAATATGCGTTCTGATAACTCTATGATGGGTGGTTTTAGCTATACAGCAGCAAATGCTAAAGGTCCTAACTGGGGAGTGCCAGAAGGTGCGACGGAACTAACCATGGCATTTACTGATGTTGATGGAGTTCAGCAATCTATCACAGTCAACGCTAAATCAGGTGACGATATAGAAGAGTTGGCGACTTACATCAATGGTCAGAACGATATGGTGAGCGCCTCTGTAAATGAAGATGGCCAACTTCAGATTTATACCGGTAATAACAAGGTATCTGGAGAGGTTGCTTTCTCGGGTGCACTAGCTGGTGAGCTGTCTATGCAGCAAGCTCAAGCTGTTGACGTAGATAACATTGATATCACTTCAATAGGTGGCGCACAAGAGGCCGTTGGTATTATCGATTCAGCGCTTAACTATGTTGATAGTAAACGTGCAGAATTGGGTGCCTTCCAAAACCGATTCACTCATGCGATCAGTAACCTAGAAAACATTAACGAAAATGTTAATGCATCTAGAAGCCGCATTAGAGATACCGACTTCGCGAAAGAGACGACAGCTCTTACCAAATCGCAAATTCTATCTCAAGCATCGAGTGCGGTACTTGCGCAGGCAAAGCAAGCGCCCACAACAGCTTTAGGGCTCTTGGGGTAAAACGACGCTAACAGGTAAAAACCCAGCTTCGGCTGGGTTTTTCTATTTCTAATAACAGAGCTAAAAAGCAGAATTGATGTAAAGTAATCAGACACAGGAAATCAGTTGTTGTCGAAAGATTTAGCTGAAGTGCAAGAAGGAATTAGCAGGGAATAGAAGTGTGGGAAATGGTGGCTACGACGGGATTCGAACCTGTGACCCCATCATTATGAGTGATGT
>NZ_JBLNLI010000012.1:0-114603 GCF_059777565.1 Vibrio sp. A37
CAAGCCTTTCGATGGAAGAGCCTTTAAGCGACGAGTTGTCAGAAGAGGATGTGTCCGAGCTGGATGCTCCTATTATTGACGAAGAAGTAGCGCTCGAGCCAGAAACCGAAGAAGGGTTAAATCTAGACGATATTGACGCTGACGATCTTCAACAACCAGAAGTGGGTGAAATTGACGTCGATGAAGCTGACTTCGATTCACCGGAGTTGGATGAAACTGGTGACATAGAATCTGAGTTATCAATTGAAGAGCCTTCGGGTGAAGAGCTCACAGATGAAGATTTGATTGCTGAATTTGAGTCATCTGTCTCTGGTGAAGATGCGCCAATAGAGCCTGAAGGTGGTAGTGATGTCGATCCTGATGTTACAAATCTAGAGCAACCTCAAGAAAGTTTTATAGAAGCTGATGAAATCGAGCCTAAATTACCAGAGTTAGACGAAACTGAGCTTCCTGAGTATAACGAAGAAGATGCGATTGCTGATGCATTTTCCGATGCTTCCAATGAGCCTGATTTAACCTCTGAAAAAGAGGAACTTTCATTACTGTCAGGTGAAGAGCCACTGCCTGAAACAACACCTATTGAGTTAGCGGAAACCGAGCTTCCAGAATATAGCGAGGAAGACGCCTTAGCAGATTCTGAACCACAAGATGATCAAGAGGTTGGAGATCTTGAAGCTGACTTTAAGTTAGAAAGTATTGAGCTTCCGGGAATGGAGGAAATAGAGCCTCCAGAACCTACACTTTCACCTGAAGAGGCATTTGAGTCAGATGTGTCTGCTTTATTGAGCGAAGGTGAGGAAGAGTTTGCGGGTGCAGTAGAACAAGGCATCGATACTGGCTCAGACAGAGCGCTGGAAGATACGATAAGAAACGCGCTTTCTGCCGAAGATACCGAGATTACAGAAAGTGAACCAAGTCGTGTAGATGTTCTTGATATTGCGTCGGCAAATGAGCTTGACGAGAAGACCCTACATGATCTGCTATCTGAACCTTCGTCAGATTCACAACAGGATTTCGCGATAGATGCTCCTGCTGACGAAGACTCAGCATATAGTGCAGGACTTGATCTCGATTCAATGTTAGAAGTTGGCGGTGAGGATTGGAATGGCTTTAGCCTCTCTGAAGAGCAGCAAGCGACTATTTCAGATGATATTCCAGATGATGAACAAAATGTTTGGGATGAGCAAAACCAACCAGAGCAAGCCAAAGCGTTAGATGAGAATTGGGAAAGTCAGCAAGAACTAGATGATCTTCCAGCTGATTCCGAAGGTTATAGAACCATTGATGAGCTGATGGCTGAAGTAGAGGAAGAAGAAAGTGCCGAGCCAGAGGACGAAGAGTTAAGTTTGCATGACGTTGGATTGAACGAATTCCCAGATGTTATCGGTGAAATAGACACGACAGACGTCGATGCAAACTCTGAAGCGGCTGGTAAATTGGATTTAGCTAAGATCTATATCGAAATGAATGATCCCAAAGGCGCTAGAAGCTTATTAGAAGAAGCGATTGTTGATGGTAGCGATGAGATTCGCCAAGAAGCGAAAAACTTAATTGACTCACTTAAAAATAGCTAGTGAATAAATATGTTAACGATGCCCAAGCAACCTAGAGGTTGTTTGGGCATAAAATTATGTATCGAATTGCAAACGAATTAAGCAAAATTGGCATCGTATGTGGTTTTAGGTATATACTTCTCGCCCTGTTTTTTATGAGTGCGCAAAATGAGAATAGCGTTGGGTATTGAGTACGATGGTACTCGTTACTTTGGATGGCAGAGGCAAAAAGAAGTCCGCAGCGTGCAGCAAGAGCTAGAAAAAGCGCTGAGCGTTGTTGCAAACCATGAAATAGAAGTTCAATGTGCAGGCCGAACAGATGCGGGTGTGCATGGTACTGGGCAGGTTGTTCACTTTGATTCGAACGCAATTCGCAAACCTGTTGCTTGGACAATGGGAGTTAATGCGAATCTACCGAGTGATATAGCCGTGCGATGGAGCACTGAAGTTCCTGATGAGTTCCATGCTCGTTTTTCAGCTACAGCTCGTCGCTATCGTTACATCATATTTAATAGCAAACTTCGTCCTGCTATTTTGGGTAGTGGAGTAAGCCATTATCATGGTGATTTAGACGCAGAAAAAATGCATTTAGCAGGTCAGTATCTGTTAGGTGAGAACGATTTTACATCTTTTAGAGCAGTGCATTGCCAGTCACGGAGTCCTTGGCGTAATATTATGCATCTTAAAGTGACTCGACATGGTCAATACGTTGTGATTGATATTAAAGCGAACGCGTTCGTTCACCATATGGTACGAAACATCGCGGGTAGCTTAATAGTAGTGGGTAAGGGAGAACAACCTGCAGAATGGATTCAATGGTTACTACAACAAAAAGATAGAAAGCTAGCTGGTGCTACTGCTAAAGCTGAAGGTCTATATCTGGTTGATGTGGATTATCCAGATGAATTCGGTTTGCCGAACGTTCCTCTTGGCCCACTATTTTTGTTAGATAATTAATCCTTAGTGTAGGTATATAAAACAGACACTTTTTGTATGGTAAATATTTCACTTTAAAAAAGTTACAATACTCCTGACACAAAGTTATTTCTGTTTTATTAAACCAAGGTTAAGCTAATCTAACCTAAAAAGAATTGCTCCATGTGAGTATGTTTGGTGCGAGACAATAAGTTTTTAACATAGGTACAACCAGTTTTTTGTCTACAGGTTGACTTATATATGCTTTAATCCTCTCCGCATTAATGTCGAATTAGTTTCTCTCGCACAGTTGCGAGAGATTTGAAAGAAAAGGTCTTCCATGAGTTGGCTTGAGAAAATTTTAGAGAAAAGTAACCTAGTTAGTTCACGTAAAGCGTCTATTCCAGAAGGTATCTGGACTAAATGTACCTCTTGTGAACAGGTTCTATACCACGCTGAGTTAGAGCGTAACCTAGAAGTGTGTCCAAAATGTGACCATCACATGCGAATGAAAGCGCGTCGTCGTTTGGAAACATTTTTAGACGAAGGTAACCGCACCGAAATCGCTGATGAACTTGAGCCAGTAGATAAGCTAAAGTTTAAAGATTCAAAACGTTACAAAGAGCGTATTGCAACTGCACAAAAGAATAGTGGTGAGAAAGATGCTCTAGTTGTAATGAAAGGCGAACTGTTAGGTTTACCTGTCGTAGCGTGTGCATTTGAATTCTCTTTTATGGGCGGTTCAATGGGCTCAGTGGTCGGCGCTCGTTTTGTTCGTGCTGTCGAAGCTGCAATTGAGAAAAACTGTGGTTTAGTTTGTTTTTCTGCAAGTGGTGGCGCTCGCATGCAAGAAGCGCTCATGTCCCTAATGCAGATGGCAAAAACCAGTGCAGCACTAGAACGTCTATCAGCGAAAGGCTTGCCATTTATTTCGGTAATGACTGACCCAACAATGGGTGGTGTATCAGCGAGCTTAGCCATGTTGGGTGATATCAACATTGGTGAGCCAAACGCATTAATTGGTTTTGCTGGCCGTCGAGTTATCGAGCAAACCGTACGCGAAGATTTGCCAGAAGGTTTCCAACGCAGTGAGTTTTTGCTTGAGCATGGTGCAATCGATATGATTGTTGATCGCCGTGAAATGCGTCAAAGAATTGGAAGCTTGCTAGCGAAAATGACCAATAAAAGGTCACCTTTGGTTGTTTCTATGAACGATGCACCAAATGAACCTTCTTATTCTGTACCAGAACCTAACGAAAAAGGGTAAAGTAGACACTAACGTATAACCTACTAAAATTTTTGGTTAAAGTTAGATGACAAACTCTTCTATTCCTAATGCCACATCGCCTCTATCGGTGTGGCTTGAATACCTATCAAATATTCACTCCAGTGCTATCGATCTTGGATTAGAGCGAGCAGAGATTGTAGCAAGACATGCCAACTTGACCCATCCAGGGAAAAAAGTCATTACCGTTGCTGGAACAAACGGCAAAGGTTCTACGTGCGCAATAATGGAAGCGATTCTATTAGAAGCAGGCTACCGAGTTGGGGTCTACAGCTCTCCTCACCTTATTCGCTATAACGAACGTGTTCGTATTGATGGCAAAGAATTACCCGATGAAGAACATGCTAGGGCCTTTGACTTCATTGAAACTCAGCGAGAGCAAGTTAGCTTGAGCTATTTTGAATATGGCACTTTAGCGGCTCTTTACCTTTTTAAAGACTATGATGTCGATGTAGTGCTTCTAGAAGTCGGCCTTGGTGGCAGACTCGACGCAACAAACGTGGTTGATCATGATGTATCAGTGATTACTAGTCTGGCTATCGACCATGTGGATTGGCTTGGCGATGACATCAACGTTATTGGGTTTGAAAAAGCCGGAATTTTTCGTTCAGGAAAACCAGCGATTTGCGGTCAGCCGAAACCGCCGGGCACAGTACCAGCTCATGCTGATGACATCGGTGCTGAATTTTATCAGGTCGAAATTCAATACGATTATAAAGTCGTCGGTGAAGGCAGATGGCGCTGGAATAGCGGCTCATTTATTATTGAAGACTTACCAATACCAAGCTTGCCTTTGCAGAATGCTGCAACCGCATTAATGGCTTTAGGTGCTTCTGAGCTAGAGATCAGTGATGTAGATGTCGTCAATGGTTTATCCAAAGCAACACTGCCAGGCAGAATGCAACTTATTAGCGAAAATCCGACCATTATATTGGATGTCGCGCACAACCCCCATTCAGCAAAATATCTCAGTGAAGAAGTTCAAAGTCGCTACCCAAATAAAACCGTTCATGTTGTCGTCGCGATGCTTGAAGACAAGGATATCTCCTCAACATTGTCTGAGCTTTCTCATGTTGCTAATAAATGGTATCCCGCGTCGCTGGAAGGGCCTCGTGCAGCAACTGCACTAGACTTGTGCCAGCATTTGTCAGAGGAAGTTGAGCGATATGACGATCCTGTGGCTGCATTTGAAGCCGCGTTGACAAAGGCAACTGCAGATGAAGTCATTATTGTTGTCGGTTCATTTTTCACTGTCGGTATGGTTTTAGAGCATTGGGAAGCAAAAGGAAAATAAATGGCTAGCAAGTTTCAAAATCGGCTGGTGGGTACAATTATACTGGTTGCTATTGGTGTCATTGTATTGCCCGATTTTTTGGATGGAAAGAAAACCCACTATCAAGATGATATTGCCAGCATTCCAATTAAGCCAACAACGAGTAGTGATAGCGAAAACTACAAAATCGTCAATCCGGTTCAAGATACAGCGAGTCTTCCAAAACAGCCTGTTGAGGTGACTGTGACCTCGAACCATACAACAGTCGTTGAAGGGAAGTCTGATTCCGTCGCTGTAGAGGTTAAACATGTTGCAGACAAAGCTAAATTTAAAGGCAATGCTTGGATAATCCAGTTGATGGCTTTAAAAAATGCTGATAATGCCGCAAATGTGGTAAAAGACCTACAAAAAAGAGGGTATCAGGCCCATAGTAAAAAGGAAAATGGATTTACAAGGGTAATTATTGGACCAAATATTTCTAAGCAAAAGCTAGAAAGAGAAATAGTAGAGCTAGAGAAGATCACTGGCTCAAAAGGTCGATTGCTTAAATTTAATCCATTAAACCCATAAGAAAACGTTTGCGTCGCGCATTTTTCTGTTAAAATGCGCGCCAACTTAAGATGAGAACTCATGAATTGGTTAGATATTGTCATTTTAAGTGTGATCGGCTTGTCGGCTGTGATCAGTTTAATACGTGGTTTCGCGAAAGAAGCGTTGTCATTAGTGATTTGGATTGGGGCTTTTTTTATTGCCAGTGAGTACTACGCAAAGTTAGCCGTTTACTTCACCAACATTCAAGACCAAGCCATTCGAAACGGCGCTGCGATAGCTGCACTATTTATTGCGACATTGATTGTCGGTGCAATAGTTAATTATGTGATCAGTCAGTTGGTTCAAAAAACAGGTTTGTCAGGAACAGATAGAGTATTAGGTGTCGTATTTGGAGCAGCAAGAGGTGTCTTAGTGGTCTCAGCGATACTATTCTTTATGGATGCTTTTACCAACGCATCACATATGGTTTGGTGGAAAGAATCGATACTTGTTCCTCAATTTAGCCATATCATTGCACCGTTTTTTGAGCATTTACAAGCGTCATCAAGTTTCTTATCTGGCGCTGCCTAGTAGCGCCAGCCATTGTCGAATATCGAGGGTTAAGACATGTGTGGTATTGTTGGAATCGTGGGTACATCGCCTGTAAACCAGTCAATTTATGATGCATTGACGGTATTACAGCATCGTGGCCAAGATGCCGCTGGTATTTGTACCATAGAAAGCAATCGTTTTCGTTTGCGTAAAGCAAACGGCTTAGTTAAGGATGTGTTTGAAGCAAAACACATGCAACGCCTCCAAGGTACCGTTGGGATCGGGCATGTTCGTTACCCAACTGCGGGTAGCTCAAGTGCTTCGGAAGCTCAACCTTTTTATGTCAACTCTCCATTTGGAATCACTCTAGCGCACAACGGTAATCTGACCAACGCTCACGAAGTTCGTGAAAAGCTGTTTGATAAGGACCGTCGCCACTTGAACACGACTTCAGATTCTGAGGTATTGCTGAACGTATTGGCTCATGAAATCGATACGGTGAAAGGCAATGTGACATCTGAAGATGTATTTAGAGCGGTAACCAATGTACATCGTGCAATTAAAGGAGCGTACGCTGTAGTTGCAATGATCATTGGTCATGGTTTGATTGCATTTCGCGATCCAAATGGTATTCGTCCACTGTGTTTGGGTAAGCGCGAAGTAGAAGGTCGCACTGAATATATGGTTGCCTCTGAGTCTGTGGCGTTAGATGCTGTTGGTTTTGATTTTGTTCGAGATGTCGCTCCAGGTGAAGCGATTTATGCGACATTTGAAGGCGAACTTTTCACCAAGCAATGCGCTGATAACCCAGCATTGAACCCATGCATATTCGAATTTGTTTACTTTGCTCGCCCAGATTCATTCATCGATAAAATTTCTGTTTATAGTGCGCGCGTCGAAATGGGTAAGAAGCTTGGTCAACGTATTCGAGATGACTTTAGCCACCTAGATATCGATGTTGTGATTCCAATTCCAGAGACATCTTGCGATATTGCGCTGCAAATTGCCCAGCTAATCGATAAGCCTTATCGCCAAGGCTTTGTAAAAAACCGTTATGTTGGTCGCACCTTTATCATGCCAGGACAGCAGCAACGTAAGAAATCAGTTAGACGCAAACTCAATGCGATTCGCTCTGAGTTTAAAGATAAGAATGTACTTCTCGTTGATGATTCTATTGTCCGTGGTACCACTTCAGAGCAAATCATTGAAATGGCAAGGGATTCGGGGGCGAAAAAGGTATTTATGGTGTCAGCTGCACCAGAAATTCGTTTCCCGAATGTTTACGGTATCGATATGCCTAGTGCAAATGAGCTGATTGCTCACGGTCGTGACAACGAACAAATCCGTAAACAGATAGGTGCTGATGAGCTGATTTTCCAATCTTTAGAAGATCTCGTCGAGGCGGTTGGTCTAGGTAACACTGAAATCAGCAAGTTTGAAACATCGGTATTTAATGGCGAGTATGTCACTGGTGATATCGATCAGAAATATTTAGAGTTCTTAGAATCTCTGCGCAATGACGATGCAAAAGTTCAAAGAGAAATCAAACAAGAGTTAGCAAATCTAGAGCTGCATAACGAAGGCTCTTAAACTTCAATTTCAATGTATTCAAACTCAAAGCTCCCTAACTGGGGGCTTTTTATTATTGCTTTATTGTAACTTAACTTAGTAGATCTCGACCTTCCTCACTTTTTGCTGCGAATTATATTTCCACTCAATCGATACCTATAAATTTTTTGATATTACGCAATACAAAGTGCGATAAGAGGGTATACTATCCGCTAATCGAAATAATAACATTTCTCATTAACAATAATATTTACCTCTTATGAAGCTATCACAATTACAGCAAGGGCAATGCGCCACAATTCAAGGATTCGATCAGTTAACTAATGAAGTTCGCAAGAAGTTAATGATCATGGGAATGCTGCCAAACACAGAAGTTACACTAGTCAGAAAGGCTCCCATGGGTGATCCACTACAAGTTGAAGTTCGAGGCGTATCTATTGCGGTACGTAATTCAATCGCAGAATCAATTTTAGTTGGGGAGCCAAAATGAAATATAACATTTTAACTGTTGGTAACCCAAATAGCGGTAAAACAACGCTTTTTAACGGCTTAACTGGCGCTAAACAGCAAGTTGGTAACTGGGCTGGCGTCACAGTAGAAAAGAAAACCGGCCGATACCACCATGCTGGTGACGATTTCTATCTCACCGATTTGCCGGGTATATATGCTCTAGACAGTGGTAATGATGCCAATAGTATGGATGAGTCTATTGCTTCCAGAGCCGTCCTTAGTCATGAAGCCGATCTTATTATCAACGTTGTGGACGCGACGAGTCTAGAGCGTAGCTTATATATGACTTTGCAGCTTCGAGAGCTAGGCCGCCCAATGGTCGTGATCCTTAATAAGATGGATGCGCTTAAAAGAGAGCGTCAAAGTGTCGATATTAAGAAATTGAGCAAGCAGCTAGGTTGTCCCGTTTACTCTTTGTCGGCAAACAATAGGCAGCAAGTCACGGCACTTAAAGAAAAATTGCACAAAGATTTGGTACAAGGCATTGCCCTAGAAGAATTTAGTTTAGACTATGGCGAGACTTTAGAAGCTGGCGTGCAAGACCTAACGCCAGTCTTTTCAGAGCAGTCATGTGTGTTGCCTAGAGCTCTAGCGATACGTGCATTAGAAAATGATAGTTTAGTGATCAATATATTAAACGAAGAGAAAAGAAATACCATTCACCGAGTTCGTTCTGCAATAGAACTCGATATTGACCTTCAGGTTGCAGATACCAAATATACTTATCTTCACCAACTGTGTTTGAAAGTGCGTAAGACAGATGGCAAGTTGAGTCGCAACTTCACTCAGAAAGCCGATAAAATTATTTTGAATAAGTGGGTCGGCATACCATTTTTCTTCTTTGTCATGTACTTGATGTTCATGTTCTCTATCAATATTGGTAGTGCGTTTATTGATTTCTTCGACATCAGCTTTGGGGCTCTGCTAGTTGATGGAGGACACCATTTACTTGATGGTGTTCTACCTGTTTGGTTAGTGACGATATTGGCGGATGGTTTAGGTGGCGGTATTCAAACAGTCGCTACTTTTATACCGGTTATTGCGTGCCTGTATTTATTCTTAGCGTGTCTAGAAAGTTCGGGGTATATGTCCCGCGCAGCATTTGTGCTTGATAAAGTGATGCAAAAAATTGGTCTGCCGGGCAAAGCGTTTGTACCATTGGTACTAGGCTTTGGCTGTAATGTTCCCGCTATTATGGCAACCAGAACGCTTGACCAAGAGCGAGAGCGCAAACTTGCAGCGTCTATGGCGCCGTTTATGTCATGTGGAGCAAGGTTGCCAGTCTACGCGTTATTCGCAGCTGCGTTTTTTCCAAGCTCTGGTCAGAATGTGGTATTTGCACTGTATTTGTTGGGTATTGTCGCGGCCGTATTTACGGGCTTAATTCTGAAAAAAACTATTTATCCGGGCTCTAGTGACACGCTAGTCATGGAAATGCCTGACTATGAGATCCCGACACTGCAAAATGTTTTGATTAAGACATGGCAAAAGCTAAAGCGTTTTGTACTCGGGGCAGGTAAAACTATCGTTGTTGTGGTTATGATTTTAAGCTTTCTAAATTCAGTGGGCACTGATGGTAGTTTCGGTAATGAAGACAGTGATAACTCTGTTTTGTCTAAAGTTGCTCAAGTGGTGACTCCTGCTTTTAAACCTATTGGTATTAACAAAGATAACTGGCAAGCAACAGTGGGTATCATCACTGGCATTTTTGCTAAGGAAGCGGTTGTGGGAACATTAAACAACCTTTACACCACCGAAAAATCTGATGATGAAGAGTATGATTTATTGGGGAGTTTAAAAGAAGCGCTTCAATCTATTCCGGATAATTTGGCGGCACTCAACTACTCTGACCCACTTGGCATTGAAGTTGGAGATCTTAAAAATGCGGATGAAGTCGCTCAGGAGCAGGAAGTAGATACCTCTATCTTTGGTAATCTTCAATCGAACTTTGTGACTGGTAGTGCTGCGTTCTCATATCTTATTTTCATTTTATTGTATACGCCGTGTGTCGCTGCAATGGGCGCTTATGTTAGAGAGTTTGGTAAAAAATACGCTCGTTTTATCGCTGTTTGGACAATGGGATTGGCTTATATGGGAGCAACTCTGTTTTACCAAGCAACCAGAGTGACTGAGCAGCCTGTAGAAAGCCTAGCTTGGATAGTAGGAATAGTGTTGGTAGGAGTGTTGGTATACCAAGCGCTCAAACGAAAAGCCAATCAGCAAAAAGCATATAGGGAAAGCCTCGCATGATATTGTCAGAGCTAATGTCATATGTAGAATCGAGTGGAACGGCAACACGCTCTCAGTTGGCCAAACACTTTGGTATGAGTGAAGACGGTGTCGATGCTATGATGAATGTCTGGGTCGAGAAGGGCAAAGTTACACGCGCTATCGATACCAACCAACATCGAAAGGTTACTAGGGTCCGTTATAGAATGGTAGATGACTGCGGAATATCGCTAAACGTGACAATGTAAGACACAGCCTTCAGTTTACATATCTCAATTAAAGCTCCCTTTTGGGAGCTTTTGTCTTTTTGGTGAGTAGTACTAGAGCAGAGCGTGTTGAACTTTTGATTGTAAATTTATTGATATCGCGCAATACGATATCGCAATGTGCATTGTAATATTTGGATACAAATAATAACGGTTCTCATTAGCATGTTTGTACGCCAAGTAGGTTAATCAAGGCGAAATATCTGAGATTTAGGAATTTTTGATATATTTTTCAATCAAATGGGCAGTTAAACCATTCTTATCAGTTATCGATATGAATGGTATTGTCAGGGAAAGGTCAACAAGAGACTTTTTTCGTGACAAAAGGTTAATGATAAGTAGAATGAGAACTGTTCTTATTAGTGGTATTTAATTGTTACATTGCGTTTTGTATTCAATGTTGTTCACACCTCACATTTAGTGCGGATTGATAATTAAAGTTGTGTTCAGCTTCACATTGAAGATTTTAATAAGGCGCATCATGTTATTCATTCTAAAGACAGCAACATATAAAGCTGTCTGACACTTCAGAGGTTGATATGTCTGCGGTACAGCCTGGTCAATATTACATTGTTGATAAATATACAAAAGAAATGAGTCTTGATTTCCGTCAGCGCCTAATGGCTATGGGGATGATTCCTGGCTCTACCTTCCAAGTTATTCGTAAGGCACCCCTAGGTGATCCGATAGAAATTGAAGTAAAAGGCTTTTTACTAAGTTTACGACAAAAAGAGTTATCGCTGCTAAACATCTCTCCAAAGGCTCAATGATCATGTCTACACCTCGAAAAATTGCATTGCTAGGGAATCCTAACAGTGGAAAAACGACTTTATTTAATTTGCTCACGGGCGCTAAGCAGCGCACAGGAAACTGGTCTGGTGTTACGGTAGATCGTAAAGAAGGCGATTTTAAAATTGACAGCCAGCCAGTGACCGCAGTTGATTTACCAGGAACCTATACCCTTGCCTCAGTAACTGCAAAAGGTGGTTTGGATGAGCGTATTGCTTGCCAGTACATTTTGAGCGAAGAAGCTGATGTTATCGTTAATATTGTTGATGCTGCTAACCTAGAAAGAAATCTTTATCTAACACTTCAACTACTGGAAATGAAAGTTCCGGTCGTTGTTGCGTTAAATATGATCGATTCTGCTAAGAAGAAAAATATCCATATTGATGCAGAAAAGTTGTCGGAAACGCTCGGCTGTCCGGTTATTCCAATGGTTACGACTCGTAAGCAAGGTATAAAGGAGCTGAAAGAAGCGATTCTCGAGCAGTGTCATACTCCTACCATTAACTCATTTGTAGTTGATTATCCGACAAAGGTAGTCCAAGCACAGAAACACCTTAGCGAAGAGATTCTGCAATGTGCTCCCAATTTACAACGTGCAAATTGGTTAAGTTTACGTATTCTGGAAAACGATCTTCTTAGCCGTGACATGATTGTGGAAGCAGACCGAAGTGGACAATTGGAAAACCTGACTTCTCAATATGTTCAATCTTTCGAGGATGCAGATCTCGAAGTCGCGGACGCTCGATATCAGGCTATCAGCCAAATTTACCAACAATCGGTAGAAAATCGAGTTGCGACAAAAGATAAGCTGACTCAAGTTGTGGATAGTATCGTCTTAAATAAATATTTAGGCTTACCGATATTTTTATTGGTGATGTACTTCATGTTTGTCGTCTCTATCAATATAGGCGGCGGCCTGCAACCTATATTCGATGAAGGCTCTGCCGCTATCTTTATCAACGGCACAACGTGGCTTGGTCATTTCATCGGTTTGCCTGCAGCGTTAACCGCGATTCTTGCTCAAGGTATCGGTGGTGGTATCAATACAATTCTGCCGTTTGTACCGCAAATTGGATTGATGTTTTTATACCTTTCTCTACTAGAAGATTCGGGGTATATGGCGCGAGCGGCTTTTGTTATTGATCGCTTTATGCAAGCAATCGGTTTACCGGGTAAATCTTTCGTACCGTTAATTGTTGGTTTTGGCTGTAATATTCCCACGGTTATGGCAACTCGCACATTAGATACACCACGCGATCGTATCATGACGAGTATGATGGCTCCGTTTATGACTTGTGGTGCACGCCTAGCGATTTTTGGTGTATTTGCGGCAGCATTTTTCCATGGTGTCGGCAGTTTTGTGGTCTTCTCACTTTATTTACTTGGCATCGTTGTAGCCGTGTTAACCGGTTTGTTGCTTAAGAAAACCTTGCTTACTGGTGAACCGCATCCATTTGTCATGGAGATGCCGGTTTATCACTTGCCAAACCCATTTACCGCTCTGATATTAACTTGGAGCAGACTGAAAAGATTCTTGTTCAAAGCGGGCAAAATTATCATACCAGTTTGTGCTATTGTTCTTGGACTGAATAGTGTCACTTTCTCTGGGCAGGTGATTAACCCAGGCGATCAGCAACAATCAGCGCTGGCGGAAATCGGCAAAACAGTGACCCCAATTTTTGAGCCAATGGGCGTTCAGAAAGATAACTGGCCCGCAACTGTTGGCCTATTTACTGGCTTCCTAGCGAAGGAAGTGGTGATTGGTACTTTGAACTCGCTTTATACAGCGCAAGCGGCAGATAGCCAACCATTTGACTATAAGAACTTCGACTTAGGCGCAGAATTAAAACAAGCACTAGATGATACTTGGAGTGGCTTGAAAGACAGTGTTTCCATTGATACTTGGATAAACCCAATTGAGGCAGGGCAGGCTGATGCTTCAATGGGGACATCAGCGATGGGGCATATGCGTCTACTATTCGGAACCGCTTTTGCTGCCTATGCATACCTAATCTTTGTCTTACTTTACGTGCCGTGTGTTGCGACTGTCGGAGCCATTGCTCGTGAAGTAGGGCGGAATTGGGCCAACCTCTCTACCATATGGGGATTACTGGTAGCTTACGCTGTTGCAGTCATTTTTTATCAAGCAGCCACGATTGTGGAACATCCTAGCTCGAGTATAGGCTGGATAGTAGGGATGCTAGCACTCATCTTTGCATTCCTTTTCGGACTAAGAAAGTATAGTAAAACGGGTGTCGACTGGGAGCTCCCAGACGTTTCCGCGACGAACACCAGTTGCTGTGGCTAGGAGGTGATGATGAATTCTTTACTAGGGTTACGTAACTACATTCGCAAGCATCACCAAGCGACATTGACTGATTTGCAGCGTCACTTCGAGGGTAGTAGCCAGATGCTAGACGTTTTGTTATGCGAGCTCGAAGCGCGAGGAAAAATAACAAAATCTGACACCCCAGTCGGATCGTGTAGCCAAAAAACTTGCAAAGGGTGCAGTGAAGGCCAAATCGATACTCTCTATCGTTGGTATGACGCAGAGTTGGCTGTCTGTATGGTGAACTAAGCGAACAGACTGTTAACCTTAATTGAAGCGTTCAATGTTAGTCGACATTGAACGCTTTTTCATTTTTACTATTCGAATTACAACTAGTTGTAGCGTCTCGCGAATATAACCACTCAGACCCAAATTATTCTGAGTACAGGCAGTTCTCTTAGGGTGCTGTCTCCCAAGTTGGTACTCGCAGGGTAGTCAATACCTTATTTTCGAATCAGGCTTAAGCTGTAAAACATTACTTCTCGTGAAGTAAACTCAAAAAGTACCGATGTAAACCTGAAGTATAAGCTGAAATTGCCCCAAAAACGTTTCAGTCTGGCTAGCCCAAGGTGTCTCATGAGCTAGGGTTAGCCTTCGAAAAAGTAATTCGAATAGCGTGCATTGAAACGAATATTTTTATGACGGTAAAATGTAGGCTGCGGTCACTAAAAGATAGCCAGTAACAGTATCACAACTCTGTGTTGTGATTTTTACTTCTGCATGTTCAGCTTACGCTTCAAGCAACAAAGACTTGAACGAAGGATCTGCAGTCTCAACTGTTGCCCAAGTATAATCACTTGTGCACGTTGTTGCTTTTTGAGCTTGGGGGAAGCCTGCTGCTAACTGTATTCCAAAAGTACCTGATGGGGAGGTGTAAACACTCGAAATGTACCCCATATCAGCTGCAGCACACTCTAATAGTGCATGCCATATTGTTCAAGATATGAATGAGATGAAATTTTGATGAAGGGGCTGAAAGACTCATGCCCCGTTTCCATTTTCATAAAATAGCCAACTTAGACATTAAAAGCTGACGCTCTCTTAGAAGCTCTGAATGTTTTTAGAAACGCTGTAAAGTAAAAGCTTAATTGCACGCGATAGTATCTGATTCGTCCTTATAATTTACCTTAGACTAACGGCTGGGGATTCAGGTGAGTCTTTGTACATAGTGGTCAACCGTGCACGCATTACCCGTGATTGGGTCTTTGGTTTTATATCGTCTATCACGGCGGCACTTTATAACAACAGATTACGTTTGCTCATATAGGTTGATGGGCTGAATCGATTGAGTAGAGAGCTCAAAGATCTGATTGGGTAAATTCAGCAAAATGCCACGATACGCATTAGGGTAAAGTGGCATTATAAATCAGCAATATAGCCTGCTAATCATGGTTCATCTAGACTCAATAAAACGGATAAGCACCTGAAATTACGTGAGAATATTTTCGACAACGTTGTAGTGTTATAACTTTCTGCACCCCGGGATATGCCCGAGGGAATCTAATATAACAGCACCAAGATATAACTTCATTTGTGTCAACACTCAGCTATTTAAATCATAATCTACAGTTGTTATTTCTAGAATATGCCCATCAAGGTCTCTAAAGTAGACACCTCTACCGTTGTAGTAGTGATTAATTTTTCCGTCGTCGATGATTTGATGACCCGCACCATATACAATGTCTTCGTCTTTGATTCGAGAGAATATCTCATCAAATTGCTCATCATTTACTTTGAATGCATAGTGGTTAAATGTGAAATTTTCTTGATTCATAAAGTCCAGCGTCAAAGTATCGTTTACCCTAACTACGGCAAAACCATCCCACTCCTTCAAGAACTCAAACCCAAATATTCTTTCGTAAAACTTCGCTGCTTCTACCTTCTGTTTAGAAGGAACGACGGTATGATTAAGTGTAATCTGCATAAGTAATCTCCTTATATATTAATTTTAATAAACTACTGCTAGATATCGCTCTAATGCTTGAAGGCTTTTATACCGTTATATCCTTTTGCGATAGACTCTGCTTTATGACGTCATAGCTCCAGTTAAATATGACAGCGTAGATAAAGAAAAATGTAATAGCTCCGATATCCATCCAAAACACGGTCCAGAAATCTAAATCGAGCGCATACATAATTGCAGGAAATGATGTGACCACCATACCTAATTCAAAGCCCAACCCATGAACAAGGCGAATCAGAAAGCTGCGAGAGGCTCGATCATCGCTAGCAATGTGATCGAACATAACGTTATATACATAGTTCCACGCCATCGCGACCAATGACAGTGTTATAGATAGATATATCATGTTGCTGGTCGAGCCACCCGTCATCAGTATGGCGATCGGCACGAATAGTATGAAGGCAAATACCTCAAACAGAACCATATGTAGGATGCGTTCTTTGTTGCTCATTTGGGGCTCTCCGAAAGTTGACTTGCAGTAAATAGTATCTTTATTTATTATCAAACAAAGTTAGTAACTATCACTTTTGCTTATATGTATAATTTGGAACACCTTAAAATGGTGATAAGATCATCGGAACTGGGTTCTTTTTCTGCATGTGCTCGAAGCATGGGTAAGGCTCAATCCGCGGTAAGTCAGGGGATCTCTAATCTAGAGATTGATCTCGATATTCAGCTATTTGATAGAACAGCCAGAAAACCCACTTTGACGAAAGAAGGGAATCGATTTTATAAATACGCAAAAGCCATTCTAGACCAAGCGACTGAGCTTGATAGTGTGGTAAAGTCCATGCAAAAAAGTGAGGAACCAGTCCTCAAGCTAAGTTTTGACAATGCTCTATTTACCCCAAAACTGTCCGAAGTTTTAGCGGATTTCTCTGATAAATTTCGTCATACTGAATTACAAATCTTCCCTCTTCCTAGCAAGCAGATAGCCTCTAGTGTTCTAAAAGGAGAATTAGATATTGGCGTGATGTTTTCTGAGCTCACTTTCCAACATGACATCGAGATGTATTTCATCGGAAATGTAGATTTTTGGGTTGTATGTCACCCTAGTCACCCTCTAGCTCAGAAGAAGTCGATGACACTAAGCCAATTAAAAGCATTTAAACAAATTGGATTTAAGAATATCGATGATGACGGGCTTCTCCAGTTGTCAGCAATGTCTCCAGATGTGTGGTGGTGCAGTGATTTTGGATTGATTATAAAGATGGTAAAAGAGCGGATTGGGTGGGCGTATGTTCCTTCACACACTGTAGAAAATGATGTGATGTCTAAAGAATTGATAAAGCTCAACATTGTTAACGACCATATACCTTGGAATTTGCCTATCGATATCGTAAGACCAAAGGGAGCAATCGACGGTGTGGCTTGCCAGTATTTATTCAAAGAGCTTGAAGGAATTGTCTAGAGAACTATCTTTATTTCTACACATATCTTATGTTTTTTGTCATGAATAAGCGTAAGCAAGGAAATATTAGGGATATTAGTTGAACGAGCTTTAGTATATCTAAACCTATTGGTTGGTAATTGTAGTGGCCTAAAAACAAGAAGCCCGAACCTACTTTGTTTAAAAATTACATTGGAGCTTTTATCGTCGTAAGATACGACAGAATTGCTTGGTGATCACAAAGTTTTGATGAAGGGGCCAACGAGGTGTTGCCCCTAAGCTATTTACGATTTTAGCTCGACAGTATTTGCCGAGCTAAGGTTTGCCCTTAAAAAAGTAACTTGAAACTGCGCGTTGGTGTAGAAGAGCTCTTGATATTTAATTGATATGAAATAGCTAGGTTCTTTCTAGTATTTACACTTGTTTTATAAAAATGTCTTCCGCGACTCTAAACGCATTACTCGCGTTTGCCATACCCGCGTAAATACTCATTTGTAGGATAACTTCTACAATTTCTTGTCTGCTGCATCCAACCTTTAATGCAGCTTCTATATGCGCACTTAACTGTGGAACAACGTGACCTAAAGTTACACAAGAAGCAATAATTACCAATTCTCGTGTCTTTATATCTATGCCTTTTCTACTTGCGATTTCCCCAAAAGACCATTCGATAGTCATGTCAACAAATTCGGGACAAATATCATTCAGTTCTTTGACCATAGCTTCACCCACGTGCCCTCCATGAATGTCTCTTAGAGTTTTACAACCTAGTTCGTAACGTACTTTATCCATAATGATCTCCAACTGATTAACTTGAAAACCATTGTACTTATTGACATATAATTCAGAATACTCATTATTATCAATGCACTTTTGCTAAATATGCAATTATAAAATGGGAACTTGAGATGTCTAATCTGAGTGATATTGAAGTGTTCTGTGCAATCGTTAAAGCTCAAAACTTAAGCGGTGCAGCCAATGAACTTCGTATTTCTCCTTCTATTGTAACTAGGCGACTTGCCCGGTTAGAGCAATACTTAAAGGTACGACTATTTGAAAGAACTACCCGTACTCTTAACATTACCGAAGCAGGACAAAGGTATTACGATTCAGTTCACGATATTCTCCTATCCTTGAAAGCGGTGGAAAATGATATTAGAACAAGCAATGAGCAAGTAGTTGGTACGCTAAAAATAGGTTTGCCAGTCTCCATTAGTAACCGCTACATTTGTACGAACCTACATAAGTTTTTGGCCCAATATCCTGCTCTAAATGTACAAATCGCAAACGGAAATCATTTACTGAATTTACTAGAAAACGGTTTTAGCTGTGTCTTGCATTGTGGCCCACTGCCGGATATGTCGTATTACTATAAAAAGATTACCACGTGGGAAAAAGTCCTATGTGCCTCTCCAGAGTATCTATCCACACATGGAACACCTAACAACCTTGAAGAGCTTAGGGAACATAACTGTCTAGACCACCTTGATAATTTAAGCCGCACTTGGGTCTTTAATGTTGAAGGGAATAATTGTTCTGTTTTAGTTGATGGTAATTTATCAGTGGATAGCAGTATCGATTTATGCCGACTTGCAGTATGTGGACTCGGTGTTGCGTATTTACCCAGTTTTTCTATCAAGCATGAACTAAACACCGGCCAATTAGTGCCAATATTACAAGAGTTCACTGACACTAAATTTGACATGTTTGTCGTTTATCCCTCAAAACAGTATCTACACAGGAAAACTCAGGTTTTTATTGAGTTTATATCAGAGTTATTGAATCAGGCTTAGAAAAGCGCCTCACAATAGTATCTGTTGTCGGAGTACATTAAAGTTTGAGCAGCTAGTAATTCTCTGTCTAGTTTTAAGAGTGGCTCTTACCTTTAGAGGTTGTGCTGTTGCAAATTGGTATTTAATTTGGGGCAAACTCATATTTGCCTCTCAACGTATCAGGAAAATAATCCGCTCTATACTTTTCTCTGTGGCTTGTCCTAGGTATATTCATGTGTGAAGGTGATTCAGTGAGAAATTAGATACATGCATTGCCTTGTGAGCTGGAGACATGTAAGTGAAATCAATTAATGATCTATATAAACCATTTCAACCAACACTAACTAACTCTGGTTTAAAGAGTTTTGGACTGTCACTCGAACAGGCACCTGCGTCAAAAGCATTGAGTGGTATAGTGCATTCTTATTTACAGATCACAACAACAAAACCGACGCCTTATCCAATAATTCCCGATGGTACTCAAGCATTTTTCATGTCACCTTTTGGAATTAAAATTGGAGTGATTAATCAGCATGCATTTGATCTGCAATTATTGTAGCGAGGGCAGTATTTTGGCGTGCGATTTAACCCTGGAGCGTTGCGATGCTTTCTAGATATAGACTTATCGGAATTTTCAGAGCAAATTGTAAACACAGACCAACTTGTGCCCTCACACTTTGATGAGCTTTGTGAGGCTATCTATCTAACTAACAACTTTCATGAACGAACAGCTACTTGCGAACGCTGGTTACTACACAGGTTTACGTCAAAGCTTTCTGTCAAATTTAGTCACGCACTTTCTTTGATATATCGATATTTTGGTACTTACAAAATCAGTGATCTCGCGCGAGATATTGGTTGTAGCGACCGTCATTTAAATCGTATATTTCAACTGAATACAGGATTAAGTACAAAGGCATTTATGCAAATTATTAGGTTGCAACATGCGTGTAAACAGCTATATACCCTGCAAAACAGTTCTTCAGGTATGGCGCTAGATCTAGGCTACTTCGACCAATCCCACCTTTTAAACAACTTCAAGAAACACTTTTCAACTAGCCCAAACATTTTTTTTAAGCGCTTTAGGTCCGATTTATACAATAGCCAAGCTTAATGGTAAGTAATACTGTTCTCCAACTTATAGTTGGAGTTCTAAATGCAATTTTCAAACGAAGAAATATTGGCGATGTCGGATGGTAACTTTTTTGGTCTAGGAAATGCTCAGTTACCAAGCTCTTTAATGCTTATGATTGATAAAGTTAGTCATATTTCCAGCAGTGGTGGTCGGTTTAACAAAGGTCAACTCGATGCTGATCTTAAAATCGATCCTAAGCATTGGTTTTTTGATTGCCACTTTAAGGGAGATCCTGTGATGCCGGGTTGTTTAGGTCTTGATGCGTTATGGCAGTTACTTGGCGTTTTCCTTGGTTGGTCTGGATTATCAGGAAAGGGGCGAGCACTAGGAGTGGGTCAAGTTAAATTCACAGGACAAATATACCCTGATGCAGGTGAAATTCAGTACCAGTTACACATCAAGCGTGTATTTACGAAACCTATGCCGTTAGGAGTTGCCGATGGCCAAGTGATCCATAATGGCAATATTATTTACCAAGCAACGGATCTGAAAGTTGGTCTAATATAACGGGCGATTCAATAGTGAATTATAATTTCTAGTCGCTTTAATGGTTTTTAGATTCTATCGAAAAGCCACCTAAGTAAGCCCAAGTGCTCGTTATTGGGCTTGTTTTGCTTAAAGTAACAAGGATTTGCCCCAAAAGTTGCTTAGAGAAATACTCTCCTCGGCACTTTGAAATCACACCTTTACCATACTAAAAGTTATTCAAAATCAGTGGCTCTGACCTATAGAACTGGTTTGATTTTTAATCTAAGAATTAAGCTAATTACTCAAAGTTGGAAAACTAAATAAAGAGACTAAATCATAGGCTGACGTAAAGTAACTTTTAGCTCTAAATCGACGTTATCTGAATGAAAAGTAGAACGGGCTACAACTTGCAAACGCTATGACGATGGTCTTGTTTTCAACGACAAAGCATTTTCGTTCATAGATCTTGAAAGCTGTTGTTATTCAGCAAACGGACAAGAGATACTTAGCTATGGAAACTCCTTGAGACAATTTAATATTGTACTACTTAACCTTCTTAGAGTCCCGGTTTCTGGCTTCGTGAGTGAAAAAGTTCGTAGGCCATAAATATTCATGACTAAAAATTGAGCCAGTTCTGTACTATTTCTTGAGCTTGGGATTTCTCCATTCTGCAGTGCAACAGTGAATTGTTCTTCAAACATAGATTGCCACTCTTTTAACATATTGCGTGCAATAGTCTCAATTTCAATATCGTGTTGAGAAAGCTCGCTTAGTGCTTTTTGTAGTAAGCAATCCTTAATGTGTTCTTGCTCACACTCTTCTACGACCTGATCGAGATATAGCTGGACACCATTTAATACTGAGTTTGAAGATGTAAAAAAGTGAGAAAATTCTTCACGACGTTCAGTGCGATATAAGTCTAAAGCAGCAAGTAACAAACCTCTTTTATTTTCGAATGCACAGTAAATTGAACCTGGATGTAAACCTGTAGCTTTTTTTAAATCCTGCATGCTTGTTTTGTTAAAGCCTTTTTCAATAAACACTCCCATCGCAGCTCTTAAAACCAGCTCGCGATCAAACTCAGCACTTCGCATAACTTTGTATTCCTTTGAGATGTATGATTTTTTTGTTCAAGGCGAAATTTCAGCCATTCTTGAATCGTCGTTCAAAAAAATTCTTGAATGTTCATTCAAATTCATTTACTTTTTTGAACGACGATTCAAGAATGAAAAGGATAATATCATGGAAAACCTGTTTGAGCCTATAGCACTCAGCGAAAGTATCACACTAAAAAACAGAATCATTATGGCTCCACTCACTCGTTTTATGGCAGATGATGACCTGATTCCTACTCAAAAAATGGCGGATTATTACGCTCGAAGAGCGGCAACAGGCTTGATAATTACTGAAGCCGTGATCATCCGACCAGATGCACAGGGGTACCCAAATACACCGGGTTTATACGCTCAGGAACAAATTGAAGGGTGGAGATTGGTGACCGATGCTGTCCATAAAAATCAAGGGAAAATATTTGCTCAGCTTTGGCATACTGGACGTCTTGCCCATCCTCACTTTTTTGGCGGTGAAACCGTTGCTCCTTCAGCAATTGCTTTTGAAGGCTCAGTCCCACGTATGCGTGAGTTATCATACGTTGTTCCAAAAGCGTTGTCGGAACAAGATATGGCTCAACTTGTTAAAGATTTTGCTCAAGCAGCGTCAAACGCTATTGAGGCCGGCTTTGATGGTGTAGAAATTCACGGTGCCAACGGGTATTTGATAGACCAATTTCTGCACTATAGCAGTAATGTTCGTACTGATGACTACGGCGTTAGCCCAGAAAATATGTCTCGATTTCCACTTCAAGTTATTGATGCTGTTATTGAACGTATCGGCGGGGATAGAACTGGACTTAGATTATCTCCTGGAACTTACATTCACCTAGATACCGATAAACGTGATAGAGAAGTGTTCGATTATTTTTTATCGGAAATTGATACGCGTGAGCTAGCCTATATCCATGGTGGAATTATTGATGACAAGATGGAGTTTGATTACTTGGGGGGCACGACCTCTCAATATTTGCGTCGTCATTCCAATAAAATTCTTATCGGTGTGGGTGGTTACGATGCAGCCTCCGGTAGTACCGCTATTGCGAACAATAAATTTGACCTCTTAGCGATAGGTAGACCACTTATTGCAAATCCCGACTATATAGAGAGAGTGAAATCAGGAAGAGAATTATTGGAGTACTCAGAAGAAATGCTTAATGAGCTTGTATAGATAATCTTTCCGAAAGCCGCAGAGTACTCTCTACGGCTTTTTGTTAAGTCAAATAACTTCATAGAACCTAATGGAAAAATTAAAATGTGAGGGATTACAATGGCGCAATCTCAGTATAATGAGCGCACTATACGCTTCTTAGTTTTTTTCATCTTTCTTGCTGCTGCGATGGAAACAGATATTTATTTACCTTCCTTTCCCGATATGATGCTTTCATACGCAACCAATGAGTCGATGATTCAAAGAGTATTAAGCTTTAACTTTTTAGGTGTATGTTTAGCTTCGTTAATTTACGGTCCAGCATCCGATTCCTTTGGTCGTAAAAAAGTACTCAATATAGGCTACTTTTTGTTTATCACTGCGAGTTTCGGCTGTACGTATTCTAATACAATAGAGATGCTACTGTTCTGGAGATTTATACAAGGCTTTGGGAGTGCTGCCTGTATGATTGTTGGCGCTGCTATAGTGTTTGACTTGTATAGAGAAGAAAAAGCAGCAAAATTGATAGGAGAGCTTAACAGCTTAGTTGTTAGTGTTATTGCATTCGCTCCTATGGTTGGTGGGTGGATAAACAATCAAATGGGCTTTCACTACAATTTTCTATTGATTGCAGCGTTAGCGTTGACGTCAGGGGTGATCTGCTTCATTAAACTTCCAGAATCACTAGCGAGGGAAAAACGAAAACCTTTTCTAATAAAAGAAGTTGCAATTAATTACCTTACCGTTCTTAAAAGTAGTGAGTTTTGGTCAAATACAATGGTAACCACAATGATGTTTGCGGGTTATATAGTATTTGTTTCGAATATGTCATTGATATTTGTTGATAAACTTGGGGTAAGTAAAACAATATTCCCTTATTACCAATTTAGCATTCTAGCTTCATTCGTTATAGCAAGCGTAAACAGTGGTCGGCTGATAAAATGGATTGGCTTTAATTCAATGAAAAATATAGGTTATATAATTTTAACGCTGGCAACTGTAGTTATGTGGGTTATGCCAGTCAACTGGCAACAAACCCCACTAATTGTTACGACAGCTATGTCGTTTTACGCATTGGGCGCAGGTATTTGTATCGGAATATTTTTCACTCGATCTATGGAAGCCGTTCCAAATCAAACCGGAGTGAGTGCATCTCTAGTGACAGTGATAAGGCTTGCTTTAGGAGCGTTATTAGTGGGAATCAGCAGTGATATGTATGATGGAACAATGACAACCGTTGTTGAAGTCATCGCATATTGCACGATAACAAGTGTTCTTGTTTATGTGACTAATGAAATTATTAAGTTAAAGAAATCTAGCAAACGCTCTAGTGTTACAAATACTTAAAAGAGCCTGAATAATCCGTTAAAAAACAATAGTACAAAAAAGGAAGTGATAATGCTTGTTTGGAAAATTTTTTTATTGGTTTTTATAGTATTTAGTATCGGGGTAACAGTGTATTTTATTTACCCTCATTTTAAATTAGTAAAAGCGTATTTTTTCTCTTCTCCTCCAACAGTAAAAGGTCATGTACAAAGGCATTGTGCGTCTAATGGTGTACCTTTTTATGTTTATCTGCCGTTAGAGTATAACCAAAACCCAAATAAAGAGTTCCCGCTTATTGTGCATTTACACGGTGCCTTACCCATGATGTCACAGGAAAAAGCAGAACGGGTTGCGAAGGCTGATGTACAAGGGTTAGCAAAGGGAATTGAAACATTAGTATTGGAAAATAAAATGGAGTCACATATTATTATCGCCCCTTACGATGGCAATGGGGGTTCAATGTGGTCTGATTCATTCGACGAAGCCATCACTGCGGAGATGACATTAATACAAGAAATTCTACCTTGGGTAGAGACCAACCTAAGAGTACTTAAAGGTAGAGAAAACCGGACACTGCAAGGGTTTTCTATGGGAGGGTTTGGTTCTATGAAAGTAGGTTTTAAATTTCCAGACAAATTTGGACGGCTAATTTCATGGGATGGAGCTATCCATAGTTGGGAAACACTTTCTACCAAACGACCAAAGATAGTAGAACAAATGTTTGAATCTGAAAGCGACTTTAATGACCACTCTCCATGGACATACTCTCAAAAGTGGGCAACTAATGGTTTACGTGAGCCAATAGATTTACATTTCTTTACTGGCACTATGGCCACACCTTCTGAATATACGAATGCATTTCTCTCTCATTTGCAAGATTTAGATATTTCCTTCAAACACTATCAAACCAACTGTTCACATAACCCGTTCAGTTTGTTTAGCCCAGAGCGTATTGCTATGGCTTATAAATAGGGAGGGCTTTGGCCTAAAGCGTGTTGGTTTAGGTTTAAGCTTATAGGCTGACTCAAATTAGTAGCGAAACGTTTGGAAGGGGTTATAAAAACACTTCTGAGGTGTGGCTTATGAATATGTTCGCCTTATATTCATAAGCCTATGCTGCGTCTCTATGTATGAAGCAGGAAAAATTTATCAAATTCAGATGTTCGTTTGATAAAGTTAGAACAGAGATAAGTGAAGAACTTTAAAGACAGCCTTCGCTACAATTTTCCCCAAATCTTTCTAATATCACAAAAGCCATTTGAGGTATCCGTCCTAAATGACTTTTGTCCAAAAACGCGTTAGAAAAAGCTGATTTTGGCTGTGATCACCAAGCCATTCTGTCCCACTTGCAGATGCTAAAAAGTTCCAATGTAATTATTAAATAAAGTGAGTCCAAACACGTGTTCGTTGGTCAAACCCTAAATAAGTTCTTACTTAATTCGGGCCCAAAACTAGAATATTGTCGAGCCTGAGTGGTCATATTCGTGGGTTGTTATAACTAGTCTTGCTATTTCTTCTCTCATTTGCAAAAAATAATCTTACCTTTCAATCTCCTTTTATGTGAGCCAAGGCGCATAATATAAAGCGGTATATTTGGTATTTTTAGATTTAATAATATTGTATTACAAAAATATATTCGTATTGCAACTAAAAGAGTCTAAGGCTAGATACCATGAAAATAAAAGAGAAGTTCATAGATAAAATTCCAGGGGGGATGATGCTGGTGCCGCTCCTTATTGGCGCATTTGTTAATACAGTCGCGCCGGGCGCTGGAGAGTACTTTGGCTCGTTTACCAATGGCATCATGAATGGTGTTGTACCCATCTTATCAGTGTGGTTTTTCTGTATTGGTGCATCCATTTCATTTAATGCGACAGGTACCGTTTTGAGGAAGTCAGGCGTACTTGTTGTTACGAAGCTTCTCACTGCATGGGCTGTTGCGATCATTGCGAGCCGTTTTTTGCCAGCGGACGGGATAATGACCGGTTTTTTTGCTGGCTTTTCAGTATTGACCTTGGTCGCTGCAATGGATATGACTAACGGCGGGCTTTATGCGTCCATCATGGAGCAATACGGGACCAAAGAAGAGGCGGGTGCTTTTATTCTTACTTCTATAGAGTCGGGGCCCTTGATGACGATGATAATCCTCGGTACTTCCGGCATTGCTAGCTTTGAATCTCACACTTTATTAGGGGCGGTGATTCCATTCATCGTTGGGTTTGTTCTAGGAAACTTAGACCCTGATTTAAAGGAATTCTTCTCGAAAGGTATGCAATTACTTATTCCATTTTTTGGTTTTGCGCTTGGAAATCAAATCAGCTTCGGAGTCTTAGCGGATACTGGATTAGCGGGCATTTTCTTAGGGCTACTAGTTATTGTGGTGACAGGTCTCCCACTTATTTTTGCCGACAGAATTATCGGTAAAGGTGACGGTACGGCTGGAGTGGCAGCGAGTAGTACCGCTGGAGCGGCAGTAGCGACTCCTCTGCTTGTTGCTAGTGCTGCTCCTCAGTTTAAAGAAATCGCGCCTATGGCGAGTGCTCTGGTTGCTACGAGTATGCTGGTGACAGCGATTTTGGTTCCGATAATTACAGGTGTTTACTCCAACTGGATAAAGAAACGCGAAAACAAACAAAGCAATGAAGAGCAAAAAGTAGAGGTACAGTGTGGATAAAAAACAGTTAGCAGAAAAAGCCATTGAGCATACGCTTCCAGCTATAGACAAACTTTTTACGGTAGCAAAACGAAATCATTGTCATATTGTAATCATGGACCCTAGTTACATGCCTTGGGAGAAAGAGTTTTCTGACGCAATACTTCTCGAACACTCAGTAGGCTCTACTGACGATTGGGAAGTAGAGTTTGATAAAGTAGCAAGATCAAAAGCGCAGCAAGCATGGAGACACTCAAAGCCAAATTCATACTTACGGAATGACCACCCAACCTCTTTGAGAGAAGAAGATGTAAAGTTCTACGGTTCTTTTGTTTATGGCAATATTGTTGTGGCGTGTAGTGGCTTAGAGCAGCATTTTGATGTGTTGATTAGTGGTTGGGTTGCGTTGGCATTTGAGCAGTTGGCAGTTCATCAACTGGAATCAGAAAGTTAGCTATTAAGACCAATCAGAAATAAAAATAGGAGAGGTTTGCGCCTCTCCTATTTTATTGGGAGCTATTACATACGCTCTAGGGTATCGATACCTAGCAGCGATAGACCTAGCTTAATGGTTTTCGCCGTCAATGCTGCCATTTTTAGGCGGCTATTTCTGACTTCTTCGCTGTCGGCAACTAGGATAGGGCATGCTTCGTAGAAGCTGGAGAATTGACCCGCAAGCTCAAAGAGATAAGTACATAGTAGGTGTGGTTGACCTTCCCGAGCCACTGATTGAACCGCTTCTTCAAACTGAAGCAGCTTCGCAACGAGTGCTTTTTCTTTCTCTTCATTGATGATTATCTCACCAGAAACGTCATCCATCGACACGCCTGCTTTAGCGAAGATAGAAGCAACGCGAGTGTATGCGTACTGCATGTATGGCGCTGTGTTACCTTCAAACGCTAGCATGTTATCCCAGTCGAATACGTAGTCCGTTGTACGGTGTTTTGATAGATCTGCATACTTAACAGCAGCGGTTGCAACTGCTTTGGCGATTTGTGCTTTTTCACCTTCGCTTAAATCTGGGTTCTTAGATTCAATTAGTTTGCTTGCTCGCTCATCGGCTTCATCCAATAGATCGGCTAGACGAACAGTACCACCTGCGCGAGTCTTAAATGGACGGCCATCTTTTCCTAGCATCATGCCAAATGCATGGTGCTCTAGTGAAACTTCTTCTGGTACATAACCTGCTTTGCGAACGATAGTCCAAGCTTGCATTAGGTGTTGATGCTGGCGAGAATCGATAAAGTAAAGTACGCGGTCAGCGCCTAGTTTTTCGTAACGGTATTTCGCACAAGCGATGTCTGTCGTCGTGTAGAGGAAGCCGCCATCACGTTTCTGGATAATAACGCCCATAGGCTCGCCATCTTTGTTTTTGTATTCATCTAAGAATACAACCATAGCGCCGTCATCTTCTTGTGCTAGGCCTTTCTCTTTAAGGTCAGCAACGATACCAGGTAGCATGTCGTTATACATGCTTTCGCCCATGATGTTGTCATTTGTCAGAGATACATTTAAGCGATCATAGTTGCGTTGGTTTTGAACCATGGTGACTTCAACCAATTTCTTCCACATGTCGACACAGAATTCATCACCACTTTGCAGTTTGACCACATAGTTACGCGCTTTCTCTGCAAACTCTTCGTCTTCATCATAGAGAACTTTGGATTCACGATAGAACGCTTCTAAATCGGAAAGCTCCATTGATACTTCAGTGTTGGACTGTTCTTTACGCTCTAAGTTAGCGATAAGCATGCCGAACTGAGTTCCCCAATCGCCGATGTGGTTAGCGCGAATAACATTGTGGCCCAAGAATTCAAGGGTTCTCACAACAGCATCGCCAATAATAGTAGAGCGAAGGTGGCCAACGTGCATTTCTTTCGCAACGTTTGGTGCAGAATAGTCTGCAACGATAGTTTGCTCTTTTTCAGCAGCAACACTTAGACGGGGATCGGCCAGTGCTTTTTCAGCTTGCTCAGCAACAAATTTTGTATCTAAGAAAATGTTGATAAAACCTGGACCAGCAATTTCAGTTTTGCTAGCAATGCCTTCTAAATCCAAAGCATCAATGACTTTTTGAGCAAATTCACGTGGATTAGTACCAAGCTTTTTCGCTGCACCCATCACACCGTTGGCTTGATAATCACCAAACTGAGGTTTTGCTGATTGTCGGACTGCTGCAGGTGTTCCAGCAGGTGCTCCGGCAGCTTCTAGTGCTTGTGATACTTTGTCGTTAATTAATGCTTGGATATTCACTCATGTTTCTCCGAATTCTCTGGAATGCTAAGCTCTGGGCACATACAAAGTGTTGCGCCCTGACTTTTTCATAATCTGCGGCCAATAATATCAATTTTATTGATGAGCTTGTAGAGAATTAAAAGGGATTTTTTCTACTAATTTGCCCGGCTCTGTTACTATTACGCGAAAATCAACACATTGAGTAGTCCAATATGTCTGCATTGCTTACCAACGCCAATCTAATGCCCGAGCAATTAAAGTCAAACTTCGCGAGTTTTATGCAAAAAATTATTCAACTTAGCGATTTGCTAAAGATTGATACACGTCAGTTTCAGGCTGATCATATTGCTTTTAGGGTTAATGACGAAAAACTGGCACAGTTAGCGAAAAGTGAATGGAGCAAACAGGCGACGATGTTGTCCGAAACGCAAATTAATGGCAGACCAATCTACGTATTGGAATTCGATGCACCATTATTATTTGGCTCTTGGAAAATAGAGTGTTTAGAGCTCCCGTTCCCTGCAGTAAATAAGAAACATCCAGTTGAAGGATGGGAGCATGTCGAGTTTGTTGTGCCTTCTAAGGCTGAATCGGCAGAAGAGTACCTAGTTGACTTAAAGGCTCGGTTTCCTAATTTTGCTTGTCAGTACAATCAAATTAAAGAGAAGGGTATAACGGTAAAATTGTCGAGCCCTAAAGGCGAAGGGGAGCGTTTAAACAATCCAACCGTTGCATTTAAGTGGAATAACGTCTGTATCAAACTACACCCTCACCCTTTAAAGAAAATTATCGAATCAGAACAAAATTAGAGCGTGTTTATGCTCTAGCCTAAGTCATAGTCCTTGGGTCTTAGTTGAAATTCTTGAATTGAGCCAACTTCTCTACCAATATCGAGTTTGTCTAATTCAGCATGCGCTTTGCCTTGAGTGTGCAGAATTAGGCGATTCGCTGTTCTCGGCTTGAGCTCATTAACAACGAAACGAATCATGTCGCTTCTGCTTAAGCTTTTTAGCTCTTCCAATACTTTATCGCGGTGGTTAAAGTGCATATCCTTGTTGCCAATCGCAACCCATAACCGTTGTGCTCTACTACGCAAAGTTTTGTCTGGGATTGATATTTGATTCCAAAGCCCGCGCTTACTGCTATGCCACTCGTATTCACTCAGCTCCAACAACACCATGTAAAAAGCATTTAAAAACTCATCTATCGAGCGAATGAGTTCAGCTGGTGCAGCATTAGGTGATTGAACATACAATACTAATCCTGGATGTCGGTTTAATGGCATATTCCCAGTCCCAACCATATAACCGAGCTGTTGTTTGGTACGTATTTCATGAAAAAATATTGCTGACATTAAGTGGTTCGCCAGTGAGTAAAGCGCGACACTATGTGGGTCAATATTTTCTGATTGGTAATAAATGACGATAGCCGAATCGTTCTGATTGCACTGAACTTCGTGCTGGAAAGTGCCATTTTTCCCAAGCATAACAAGTGGACGAAATGCTTCTTCATACTTTTGGTTGGGTACTCGAAGTGCATCCTTTAGCCCTTCGCCAAGCTGAAGGGCTTCGTCGGAAGTCCAGTCGCCAAAGACAAACATTTCAACTTGCAACTCAGCCAATATGTAATCAACAAAAGACGGTAGCTCTGCAACATCTATTGTTTCCAGCTGTTCAATAAGTGTGTGATAAGGAGGGTTGTTAGGTTGTAGTAAACCTGTCATAGCGTTGAAAAGCTGTGAAACTGGTCGATCTTTAGCAGCATTTCGCCATCTACGCAGTAACTGCTCTTTAATTAAGTTAAAGCGGTGTTCTTTGAAGTCTCGTTTACCGAAGCGATTTATGATGAGGTTTGTTAGCTCAGCCTGCTTACGCGCAAAACCTGAAATTGTTAGCGTAACCCCACCTTGATGCGCGTATAGGTTGTAACCCATCCCCGCAATTTCCGCTTGATACGTATCGTCACTCAATGAGTCGAGAAACATCTCTACACATAGTCGTGTTTTGACAATATTTCTTGGGTTTGCAACAGCGACTGGGCTGTCTATCGCAATATAGATAACGCCTTTAGGAACTCTAAATTTGTCATCTTGTAAGTGCCATAAGCGAAACCCAGCTTGGTCTTCGATGATTTCTGGAATGGACTGTGCGGTATTCAGCTCCTTTGGCTCAAAGTTATATGAGATAAAAGGGTTTTTTTCGGGTAAAGAAAAATTTAGATGGCTTGGTTGGGTGAAAAAGCTTTTGGTCTCATCTGTGATCTTTTGCACTGAATATGGAGTGAAATACCACTTTGCCGTTTTGTCGTAATGTTGATCTTTTGCGACGACGGTTATACGCAAGTTATCAGGAGTAAAATATTTCGCTAACTCTATAAGGTTTTGCTGTTGGTATTCCTCCATCATGTAATCGCCATAGAGGAGGTATTCCGGATCATAGTGTTGCATGTTGACGGAAAGATGGCTGGCCAGCTCTATCGGACGGAAGGCTTCTTGGTAGCGAAAAGCAGATTCTAAAACCGCTTTTTTTTCTTCATAGCGCCATGACTCCATTCCGTCATCCAATATCATTTGAATGTAATCAAAGATAGCTTGAGTAATATCGTTGATGTGATTTAGGCCGCGAGGCTCAAGAGTGCAACTGATGGTAAATTCGCGATAGTTGCTACCACTGACTCCACCTCCAGCAGAAAGAGATATCACCCATCCACGTTCTTTTAGTGCAGCCATCAAGCTGCCAGTTCCCTCATAACCGACTAAATGGGCAAAGTACGATAGGGGTTTCGTACGGTAGCTATTTTTTTGGTTGTCCAACGGAAAAGTTAGGATAAGTTTGCGGATCTCTTTAATTGGTTCCACATAAATGGTGATTCCAGTATTTTCTGGAGTGACATAAGGAGTGGTTATTGTCTTATTGATTAAGATTAAGTTCTTGACTTCACTAAATTTTTCTTCAGCCCAAATTTGCATTTCATCTAAAGAATGATTTCCGACCATAGTTAAAGTCATTAAATCGGCGGAGTATTGCTGAGAGTAAAACTCGACAATTTCATCTCGAATTGAATGGCCATCGCGATCGCATAGCGTTTCTGTATTTCCGACGGAAAATTTCGAGTAGGGATGGTGCTGGTTAATGGTTTCTTTTTGTACTTGGTACAAACGACGTGAGTCTTCATTGAGCTTTAATTTGTATTCAGATTCAATAGCCTTACGCTCTTTTTCTAAAGCTTCTGAGTTAAATAGTGGTGCGATAAAAAAGCGGCTAAACCTATCAAGACTCTTTTCAAATGCATTGGCAGCCACATCAAAGAAAAAACTTGAATGCTCGGTACCTGTCCATGCGTTGTTGGTGCCACCTTGTTGGCTGATATAAGATTGAAACTCTCCCGTTTCTGGGTATTTATCTGTGCCCAGAAATAACATATGCTCAACGAAGTGAGCGAGTCCTTCACGTTCTATTGGGTCATCAAAGTGACCAACATTGACAGTGAGAGCCGCTGAGGATTTTCGTGCTGCATTATCGGAGACTAACAACACCCTGAGCGCATTGTCTAAGGTGACGTATCGATAGCTATTATTATCATTGGGGCTTATGCGCACAATTTATCTCCGGAGAAAGTCTTATTTAATTATGGTGGTGAAGTATTCCACCGCAACTAATCTATGTAGAATTAGTAGATAAGTTCGATTTTACTTAGATTATTAGAATTTGTATTAGTAGATTGTTATTAAACTCTGAACCTTTAGCAAGACCAATTGATATAATTGTGCTATATGAGAACTCAAACCTATATGACAGGTTCACTTTGAGGTGAATCAGACATACGTATTTAGGATTGCGAAATGAAGATTTTTATTATGCGTCACGGAGAAGCTGAGAACTTGGCACCAACTGACGCAGAGCGAGCATTGACAGAGCGTGGTAGGAATGATTCGGTTTCTGTTGCTAGAGCCGGAGTAAAGAATGGCTTTAAGCAAGTTGATTTAGCGTTAGTGAGCCCTTATCTGAGAGCTCAGCAGACTTGGCAGGCGATTTCTCCTTTACTGGATTGCGCTAAACAAACCACATGTGATGATATCACTCCATATGGTGAATCAAGTGACGTGCTTGAGTATGTGCTTGCGTTATGCGAAGTGAATAAACTCGACACAATTCTGTTGGTTTCTCACTTGCCTCTTGTAGGTTTTCTGACATCTGAATTTGTGCCAACAATCGCACCGCCAATGTTTACGACTTCTGGATTAGCGTGTATAGATTTTGACCCAAAAACTCGAAAGGGTGAACTGCTATGGCATATTCATAGGTAGGTTCAGGCTAGTCGTGCTTTGTAGAGGTACAGCAATGGCTATGCATATAGCCATTTATTTGACATATTTAATGGACTGATAATTGCATTCATAGGCTAACTTATTAAAAGTTTGGATAATTTAATACAAACTCGCTTATGAAATTCTCCTTGCCATTTGCAGATAAACTGCCACCAATTTCGCAACGAGCAATGCCTGCGATCGGAGCTCCGATCATGGTTTTAGCGACATTGGCGATGGTAGTTTTACCAATTCCCGCTTTTCTTCTCGACTTATTTTTCTCATTTAATATTGCGTTGGCAATGGTCATTCTTTTGGTGACCGTATACACCAGACGACCACTCGATTTCGCTGCTTTTCCAACGGTGTTACTGATTTCTACACTGCTTCGTTTAGCCTTAAACGTAGCGTCTACACGTGTGGTTTTATTGTACGGTCATGAAGGTCCCGGTGCCGCAGGTAAGGTTATTGAATCCTTTGGTAGCGTTGTTATTGGCGGCAACTACGCAGTCGGCTTAGTTGTGTTTTTAATTTTAATGATCATTAACTTTATGGTTGTCACCAAAGGTGCTGGGCGTATTTCAGAAGTCAGCGCCAGATTTACGTTAGATGCTTTGCCCGGCAAGCAGATGGCGATTGATGCTGATCTCAATGCTGGATTGATTGACCAAGAGCAAGCGAGAACGCGGCGTTTTGAAGTGACCAAGGAAGCGGACTTCTATGGTTCAATGGATGGTGCATCAAAATTTGTAAAAGGGGATGCGATTGCAGGGATATTAATCCTATTTATTAACATCATTGGCGGCCTTTCTATCGGGATGTTGCAGTATGACTTGAGTTTTGGTGAAGCCATACGAATCTATACGTTACTTACTATTGGTGACGGCTTGGTTGCGCAAATTCCATCGCTACTTTTGTCCATTGGCGCAGCGATTATGGTCACTCGCCAAAACACCGATGAAGACATGGGTCAGCAAGTTGTCTTTCAAATGTTTGACAACCCTAAAGCGCTTATTATCACGGCGTGTATTCTCGGAGTTCTCGGGGTAGTTCCTGGGATGCCTCATTTCGCATTCTTGTTGTTAGCCTTAATTGCTGGTGGGCTATCGTATTGGCTTATTCGTAAACAGAAAAAAGCGGCGGAAGAACCAAGTACTCCTGTCGCTGCAGAAACTGAAGCTGCACCTCAAAAAGAACTGTCATGGGAAGACGTTCAACCGGTTGATATTATTGGGCTTGAAGTTGGCTACCGCTTGATACCTTTGGTGGATAGAGAGCAAGGTGGAGAGTTGCTTGAGCGGGTAAAAGGAGTACGAAAAAAACTATCGCAAGATTTTGGCTTTTTGATCCCAGCGGTTCATATTCGAGATAATTTAGAACTTACCCCAAATAGTTACAGAATTACGCTAATGGGGGTTGCAGTCGGTGAAGCTGAAATACGTCCTGATCAAGAACTTGCTATTAATCCGGGACAAGTTTATGGAATGATAGAAGGCGAACAGACCGTCGATCCTGCATTTGGTCTTGAAGCTGTATGGATTCGTGAAGAACAACGAGAACATGCGCAGGCACTGGGTTATACGGTTGTTGACTCCTCAACAGTATTGGCCACTCACCTCAGTCAGTTGCTTACAAATAATGCGTCTCAACTTCTTGGCCATGAGGAAGTGCAGAACCTGCTGGAAATGTTGGGTAGGAGCGCACCTAAACTTATTGAAAACTTTGTACCTGACCAATTGTCACTGGGTGTAGTGGTTAAAGTTCTACAAAATTTACTTAATGAAGCCATTCCAATTCGAGATATCCGCACCATCATTCAAACCCTGTCGGAGTATGCAAGCAAAAGTCAAGAACCTGACATACTAACGGCGGCAGCCCGAATCTCGTTGAAGCGATTAATTGTTCAAGAAATCAATGGTATAGAGCCAGAGCTTCCTGTGATTACACTTATTCCTGAGCTGGAACAAATATTGCATCAGACTATGCAAGCAGCAGGAGGAGAATCCGCTGGTATTGAACCTGGGCTTGCAGAAAGGCTTCAATCATCATTAAGCCAAGCAACTCAAGAGCAAGAGCTCAAAGGTGAACCAGCGGTGTTATTGACATCAGGGGTATTGCGTTCGACGTTAGCTAAATTCGTAAAAAATACGATTCCTTCGCTACGAGTACTATCCTATCAAGAAATACCTGATGAAAAGCAAATTAGGATAGTACAGGCGGTGGGTAACTAGTGGCTAGCCTATCTAGACTCTCCTATCGAGCAACGTAGAAATGGATATTTATTTTGAAAATCAAACGCTTTTTTGCCAAGGATACGCGCACAGTTTTGCTCCAAGTTAAAGAGGAGTTAGGCTCTGACGCTGTAATTATGTCAAACAAGAAGGTTGCTGGTGGTGTTGAAATCGTCGCAGCAGTTGATGGTGAGCAAGTTGCGAGTAAGGTGGAGCCGAGCAGGCAGCAGTCATCTAATTCGGTGAGTCGACCTCGAAAAGCGCCACAAGCTCAGAACCAGTATTCTGCTCCTCCTAAAGCGACCCAAGCCCGGCAACTGGATGGTGATCGAGTTAGCCTGCAGAGTAAATCCCAATCTTCACCGTCAATGACAAAACGTTTCGCTTCCATGCTGAATCAGTACTCGCAAAATGGGCAATCCTCTGAGCATGAAGGAAATCTCGATGAACAAGATTCGCTCTCAGCCCTGATGGAGCGACAAGCAAGTGCTAGATCGGCTGATAATGGCAGCACGAAAATAAAAGAGGATTCACCACTTGCGCGGCTAATCGCAGAAGAGAGAAGTACAGCTGAACGACCGTATACCCCCAGACTTGACCCCACCCGATATGATCGCAATCAAAAGCAAGAGTCAGAAATAAGTCATGAAGAATTAGAGGAAATGCGCGAAGAGATGACTTCTATTCGTCGTTTGCTAGAACATCAAGTTTCTGGGTTAATGTGGCAAGAAGTGGAAAGGCGGGAGCCGCTTCGAGCAATGTTAATCAAACGGTTAGAAAGAATGGGCTTATCTCTTGACCTTGCTGACCAGTTAGCTTGTTATATCCCAGAGGACACCCCGCCGCCCAAGGCGTGGAAAGCGTTGTTAGGGTTGGTTTCAGATCAGATTCCTATCGCAAAAAAGGATATCTTAAAGCGAGGTGGGGTGGTTGCACTACTAGGCCCGACTGGAGTTGGCAAAACCACGACTATCGCCAAGCTAGCAGCTCGTGCTGCAATGGAATATGGCTCAGATAATGTGGCTTTAGTGACGACCGATACTTATCGTATTGGAGCCCATGAACAGCTTTCAATTTACGGCAGAATTATGGGTTGCCCTGTTAAAGTCGCTAAAGATTCCAAAGAGTTAGCCGATGTGATCTATCAGTTGCGAAATCGAAAGCTAGTTTTGGTTGATACAGCAGGAATGGGGCAGAGGGACGTTCGGTTATCCGAGCAACTTGATACCTTGATGCAAGAAAGCGGAGAAGTTATCCATAGTTACCTTGTTCTACCTGCAACAGCTCAAAGAAAAGTACTGCAAGAAACGATAGAGCACTTCAGAAGAATTCCTTTGTCAGGGTGTATTATGACCAAACTGGATGAGTCTCTGAGCCTAGGGGAATTTCTCAGTGTTGTAGTGCAAAACGCATTGCCAGTCGCTTACATTGCGAATGGTCAGCGCGTTCCGGAAGATATTGTAATAGCTCAGCCTAAATATATGGTGGCGAAAGCAAATGAATTGCTAGAAAAGTCGACTGAAAACGAACCTCATTATTGGAACAGTGAAGTTGAAGGGTTCTAACCGGCATAAAATTATGACAAACAATATGATACAAGACCAAGCAAGCGGACTGCGACGTTTAACTCAACCATCTCTTACCAAAGTAATTTCCGTTACTGGAGGAAAAGGTGGTGTAGGAAAATCAAATGTAACTTTGGGTTTAGCCATTTGTATGGCAAAGCAAGGCAAGAAAGTGATGGTTCTTGATGCCGACTTAGGCCTTGCGAATATCGATGTCATGCTCGGAATTAGACCAAAAAGAAACTTAGGGCATGTTCTAGAAGGTGAGTGTGAGCTGGGTGATGCGATTGTAGAGGGCCCTTTTGGCATCAAAATCATACCAGCGACCTCTGGAACCCAAGCTATGACAGAGCTTAGCCACGCTCAGCATGTGGGGTTAATACGGGCATTTGGTAGTTTAGAAGATGAAATGGACGTGTTGCTTGTTGACACTGCAGCGGGCATTTCAGACATGGTGGTGAGTTTTTCTCGGGCAGCTCAAGATGTGGTTGTCGTAGTGTGTGATGAGCCGACTTCGATCACAGATGCATATGCTTTGATCAAATTATTGAGCAAAGACCATCAAGTTCAGAGATTTAAAATTGTCGCAAACATGGTCAGGAGCTATCGTGAAGGTAGGGAATTGTTTGCAAAGTTGACCTTAGTCACAGAGCGATTCTTGAATGTAAGCTTAGAACTCGTAGCATGTATCCCGTTAGATGATAAAGTTCGACAAGCCGTTAAAAAACAAAAAATTGTCGTAGATGCTTTCCCTCGTTCTCCCGCTTCTCTGGCGATCGGATCATTGGCAAATAAGGCACTAACATGGCCAATTCCGAACACACCGAGTGGACATCTTGAGTTCTTTGTAGAACGCTTACTTAATAGGACTGAGACCTTAGAGGAACCTTTTGGTGAATAAAGCGCTGACTTATGACCAATATGCAAAACAAGGAAACCAAAGAGCATTTCTAGAGAAATACTCGGTATTGGTTCGGCGGATAGCACACCACTTACTTGGGCGTTTGCCTCCAAGTGTTCAGGTAGACGATTTGATTCAAGCAGGCATGATAGGCCTGCTTGAAGCGCAAAAGAACTATGACAGCACTAAAGGTGCAAGTTTCGATACTTATGCAGGCATTCGAATACGAGGTGCTATGCTTGATGATATCCGGCGTGGAGATTGGGTTCCTCGATCAGTTCACAAAAACAATCGGGAAATAAGTCAAGCAATCTCTATACTTGAAGGAGAGCTGAATAGAGATCCGACCGATGCAGAGGTTGCTGCGCATTTAGAAATGACTCTTGAGCAGTACCATGGCGCACTCACGGATATCAACTGCTCAAGGCTTGTAGGTATCGAAGATCTCGGCGTTTCTGATGATGCAATATCGCCGGCAGAGGAAGAAGAGGATAGTTCTCCGTTTAAAGGGGTGGCGGACGAATCTTTTCGCACCTCTTTGATTGAGGCAATTAAAGCATTACCTGAGCGTGAATCTCTGGTTCTTTCGCTTTATTACGATGAAGAGTTAAACTTAAAGGAAATTGGTGAGGTAATTGGAGTTAGCGAGTCTCGTGTTAGCCAGATACTAAGCCAATCAATGCAGCGTCTACGCACGAAGTTGAGTGCTTGGACTGAACATGACTAAAAACACTGATATCAAACTCAGTGGAGGCAATTTTGAATAAAAACATGAAGATCCTTATTGTTGATGACTTTTCAACAATGCGCCGTATTGTGAAAAACCTACTTCGTGATTTGGGGTTTAATAATACCTCAGAGGCCGACGATGGTTTGACGGCATTGCCAATGCTTAAAAAGGGTGAATTCGATTTTGTTGTTACAGACTGGAATATGCCAGGTATGCAGGGAATCGATTTGCTCAAGAATATTCGAGCAGACGATGAGCTGAAACACTTACCGGTGTTGATGATTACGGCGGAAGCAAAGCGCGAGCAGATTATTGAAGCCGCTCAAGCAGGTGTTAATGGTTATATAGTCAAGCCGTTTACAGCGGCAACTCTCAAAGAGAAGTTAGATAAAATATTTGAGCGTTTATAGCCCGGCTTGCTGACCGAATAAATTTAATACGCGCGGAAAGGCCAATTAAGGATGATTTCATTAGAACAGGCAAAACAGCTAGTCGAGCTGTTAGAAAATGAAAAACAACAAGAAGCGGACTCGCTTGTGACGGAGATTTACGAAAGTACGATTTCTAGTCCAATGCTTCAAGAAATAGGGACGTTGACTCGTGATCTGCACGAATCTCTCAAACAGTTCAGCCTTGACGAAAGAATGAACGAAATTGCTAACGACGAAATTCCCGATGCGAGAGATCGCCTTCAATATGTAATAGATAAAACAGAAGTTGCAGCGAACAAAACTATGGACGCTGTCGACAGGTGTATGCCCATTGCAGACAATTTGCACGAAGGGCTTTTAAAAGTACGTCCTCAATGGAATGAACTAATGAAAGGGCGTATTGAATTAGCAGAATTTAAGGCTTTATGTCATCGAATAGACGGGCTGCTAGGGCAGGTAGAAGGAGATAGCTCGGAACTAAGAGGGCAGTTGACAGAAATTCTTATGGCTCAAGACTTCCAAGACTTGACCGGTCAAATTATAAGGCAGGTCATTACCTTAGTAAATGAAGTGGAAGGACGATTAGTTGAAATACTAACCGTATTTGGAGCGAGCCAACTGGAAGAATCGGCAGGGAAGAAAAAAGCTTCTACTGATGCAGAGGGACCTATCCTCAATGCTCACGAAAGAGCCGATGCGGTTTCATCACAAGACGAAGTCGATGACTTGCTGTCAAGTCTTGGTTTTTAAGGGAAGTGTATGAGCTACGATTTAGACGAAGACATTCTTCAGGATTTCTTAGTTGAAGCAGGTGAAATTCTTGAGTTGCTATCCGAGCAGTTAGTAGAACTAGAGAACAATCCGGAAGACAAAGATCTACTTAATGCGATTTTCCGTGGATTCCACACTGTTAAAGGTGGAGCTGGATTTTTAGCTTTAACTGAACTCGTCGATACTTGTCATGGTGCAGAGAACGTGTTTGATATTCTCCGCAATGGACAAAGATCAGTGACGGCGGGGCTAATGGATACTATGCTGCAAGCACTCGATACTGTTAATGAACAGTTTCAAGCGGTGCAAGACAGAGAAGAGTTGACTCCTGCTGACCCCGCGTTGCTAGAAGAGCTGCACAGATTATGTAAGCCTGAATCAGAAGATGAGGCAGATACAGAGGAAGTCGCGGAAATAGAGCAAGTTGAAGAACCGTCTGAACCCGTAGCAGAACAGGCTGAACCAGAGCCAGAACCTCCGTCGCAAAGTGCTCCAGAAGCGAGTCAAGCTGATCCAAATTCAATTGATGAAATCACACAAGATGAATTTGAACAGCTTCTTGATGAACTTCACGGTCAAGGTACTGCTCCTGGCAAAGAAGCTGACGCAAAGTCTGCTCCAGCAGCATCCACACCACCCCCAGTCGCAGCTGCTGATCCTGACAGCGACATTACGGATGATGAATTTGAAAAACTGTTAGATGAATTGCACGGATCTGGTAAAGGCCCTTCTGTTGAAGGGGCTACCCCACCTCCTCAACCGCCAAAAGAGAAGCCGCCTGCAGCGTCGAAAGCGAAACCAGCGGCCAAGGCCGAAGATGACGGTTTAATGACGGATGATGAGTTTGAACAATTACTTGATGATTTGCATGGTTCAGGAAAAGGTCCTTCTGATGAAGAATTAGCTGCGGCGACGAAACCTGCTCCAGAGCCCGCGAAGAAAGCGCCAGCACCGAAACCAAAAGCTGAGGCAAAACCGGCAGCACAGAAAGCTCCCGCGGCGAAAGCTGCGCCGGCTAAAGCCCCTGCTAAGGAGAGTGCTAAGCCCCCAGCCAAAGCAGATGCAGCTCCACCAGCTCAAGCGAAGAAAACCCAAGCGGAAGCAACGGTTCGTGTTGATACTTCAACGCTCGATATCATTATGAATATGGTCGGTGAACTAGTTTTGGTGAGAAACCGATTATTAAGCCTTGGCCTTAATAGTAATGATGAAGAAATGTCTAAGGCTGTTTCGAATCTAGATGTGGTGACAGCTGATTTGCAAGGCGCGGTAATGAAAACGCGCATGCAACCAATTAAGAAAGTATTTGGCCGTTTCCCTAGGGTTGTACGTGACCTAGCACGAAGCTTGAATAAAGAAATTAACCTTGAAATGCGGGGGGAAGATACCGATCTAGATAAAAACCTCGTAGAAGCACTAGCGGATCCTTTGATTCACTTGGTTCGAAACTCTGTTGACCACGGTATAGAGATGCCTGCTGATCGCGTTGCCGCAGGAAAACCAAGAGGAGGTAAGGTCATATTGTCTGCGGCACAAGAAGGAGATCATATTGAGCTATCCATCGTTGATGATGGTGGTGGAATGGATCCAAATAAACTACGCAGTATTGCAGTGAATCGTGGTGTCATGGATGAAGATGCTGCGTCGAGATTGACGGACAAAGAGTGCTTCAATCTTATCTTTATGCCCGGATTTTCAAGTAAAGAGCAAATCTCAGATATATCAGGTCGTGGTGTAGGTATGGATGTGGTGAAAACTGCAATTAACACACTAAATGGCTCGATTGATATTGATTCTGAAATGGGTAAAGGAACTAAAATAACCATCAAGGTTCCTTTAACCTTAGCTATCTTGCCAACCTTGATGGTCGGTGTTGCTGGCAACCCATTTGCTCTTCCATTAGCAAGTGTTAATGAGATATTCCACTTGGATTTAAGCAGAACAAATGTGGTTGATGGTCAATTGACTATTATCGTTCGTGAAAAATCGATTCCTCTGTTTTATCTACAAAATTGGCTTGCTCCTCAAGCAGGGCTGGTCGAAGCACGCAAAGGCCATGGACATGTGGTTATAGTGCAACTAGGTAGCCAACGAGTCGGATTTGTTGTTGATACACTCATAGGGCAAGAAGAGGTGGTGATTAAGCCACTAGACAATTTGTTGCAAGGCACTCCTGGGATGGCGGGAGCGACTATAACCAGTGATGGGCATATTGCGTTGATTTTAGATGTACCAGACTTACTTAAGCAGTACGCCGCAGCGTCTAGAGTGTAGATTAGTTCGTTAGATCGTATAAAGAAGGAATTATATGGCGATTGGAGTGTTGGTTGTTGATGATTCAAGTTTTTTTCGTCGCCGAGTGAGTGAGATCATTAACTCTGAATCGCGTCTGGAAGTGATAGGTGTTGCCACAAATGGTAAAGAGGCCGTTGAAAAAGCGATAGAGCTGAAACCAGACGTTATCACGATGGATATCGAGATGCCCGTAATGGATGGCATTACGGCAGTAAAGAAAATTATGGCCCAGTCTCCTGTGCCTATCTTGATGTTTTCTTCTCTTACTCACGAAGGCGCAAAAGCAACATTAGATGCACTCGATGCTGGGGCGCTAGACTTCCTACCGAAGAAATTTGAGGACATTGCGAGGAATCGAGATGAAGCGACGTCCTTACTTCAGCAAAGAGTTATTCAAATTGCAAACAAACGAAGAAGTTTGCGTAGGCCTATCACTACCGCTAGAGCTCCTGCTTCAACTAAAGCTCCTATGACATCCAAGCCCTCGGGTGGAGCGGCAGTTCCTACACCGTCAAAACAGAGCGCATCGAGATCGCGATTTCGTTCTTCAGGCAAAAGTTACAAACTGACTGCAATAGGCACTTCGACAGGTGGGCCGGTTGCGTTGCAAAAGATCCTGACGAAGTTACCGGCCAATTATCCTCACCCAATTGTTTTAATTCAGCATATGCCAGCAACTTTTACTGCAGCATTTGCGAGCCGATTAAATTCGTTATGCAAAATAGAAGTTAGAGAAGCTCAAGATGGAGATATTTTGCGCCCAGGTGTGGCTTATTTAGCTCCAGGCGGAAAACAAATGATGTTTGATGGTAGGCCAGGTTCTACTAAACTCAAAGTCATCGATGGTGGCGAAAAAATGAACTATAAACCGTGCGTTGATGTGACTTTTGGCTCAGCAGCGAAGATATTTTCAGACAAAGTATTGTCGATGGTATTGACAGGTATGGGAGCAGACGGAAGGGAAGGTGCTCGCATGCTACAGTCTGCAGGAGCGACGATTTGGGCACAAGATGAAGAGAGCTGTGTTGTATACGGAATGCCCCAAGCAGTAGCCAAGGCCGGAATATCATCTGAGGATTTACCTTTAGAGCGCATCGCAGAACGTATGTTGGTTGAAGTAGGCCTAACATAGGGGTACAGCAATGATTGTATGGAGTGTTGCAAATCAGAAGGGTGGAGTAGGTAAGACAACGACTACTATCACTTTAGCGGGTTTGCTCAGTAAGCAGGGAAAGCGGGTTCTTTTGGTGGACACAGATCCACATGCTTCTCTAACTACCTATCTAGGTTATGACCCGGATAGTGTATCAAAAAGTTTGTTTGATCTTTTTCAATTGAAGGAATTTTCAACTGAACTTATCACCCCACTAATTTGTGATTCAAATGTGGAGGGAATTGACCTTATTCCAGCGCATATGTCTCTTGCTACGTTAGATAGGGTGATGGGGAATCGAAGTGGAATGGGGCTAATTCTCAAACGTTCTCTCGAGTGTTTGAGTGAGGTTTATGACTATGTATTGATTGACTGCCCGCCAATATTAGGGGTCATGATGGTCAATGCTCTAGCCGCTAGCGATCGTATATTAATCCCCGTGCAAACCGAGTTTTTGGCCATGAAAGGTTTGGAGAGAATGATAAGAACTCTCGCTATTATGCAGAAATCGAGAAATCAGCCTTTTAAGGTCACGATTGTGCCGACTATGTATGACAAGCGTACTAATGCGTCCCTTCAAACCCTCAGCCAGTTGAAAAAAGATTATCCGGAACAAGTATGGAAGTCTGCGGTTCCAATCGATACTAAGTTTCGTGACGCTAGTTTAAAACACCTTCCCGTTTCTCATTTTGCTGCTGGAAGTCGTGGTGTATTCGCCTATAAACAACTACTCATTTTTTTAGAGAGGTCTGCATTTGATGAGCAATGACTCTGACTCTTTATTGTCAAGTGAACAAGCTCTAGATGACTATTTCTCAGCACTTTTGGATGAGGATACCGCTATCGCTGTTAAAGAGAGGCCAATAAAAGCAATTGAACCAGTAGATAGCTACGAACCTAAGCCTCAACTTATACCAGAGAACAGCTTTTATGAAGTTCCTCAAAATGAACCTGAGGTACCAAACCTACAAGATGTTGAAAGACTTTTAGAGCAGTTAGAAACAGAGAATATTGTCGATAAGCTCAATCTAGAAGAAATTCTGGAAAAAAATACTGAACAGATAGCGGTAAGCAAGCAGCAATCCGAGCTGACAGTAGAGGCTACTGTAGAAGCAGAGTCGATAGAAGATCAAGAACAAATAGAAGCTGAAGCATTTGATCAAGCTATTGATGAAACTGCAGAAGTGCCACAAGTCGATATCATTGAGCAAACCGATGAAGAAGTGGCTGTGGTTGAGGTGGCTGAAGAAACTACCACCGAAGTTAGTGAAAGCAAGGGAGCGACAGAATCTGCAGTTGAGTTAGAGACTCAAGCGGGTGATGGCGCTGTGCAAGAGTGGCACAGCACGGTACGCGACGAAGACTTTCAGGTGTTGTATTTTGAAGTTAATGCCATCACTTTTGCAGTGCCTCTTGATGAATTGGGTGGAATACACAAATTAAGTGAACTCAATAACTTGATAGGTCGTCCAGATTGGTATTTGGGACTGCAGACCAATAACGACAACCAGTTGGATGTAGTGGATACTGCGCGTTGGGTGATGGCAGAAAAGCTTCAGGACGAGAGTTACAAAGATGGCTATCAGTATATTGTTATGTTGGGAAGCAGCATGTGGGGTCTTGCCAGTACTGAGTTGAAAGGCACGGAAATTCTCAACTCTGACAAAATTCGTTGGCGTGAACAAGCAGGAAAGCGCCCTTGGCTTGCAGGAATGGTAAAAGAAAAAATGTGCGCTTTAATACACGTTGAAGCATTGATAGCTATGCTTAATGCAGGGCTTGATGTAAAAGCGCTCGAAAATTAGGAAAATGTCGGCAGCGACAAGAGAGGGAAAGGTATGTCTCAAACAAGTGAAGTAGAAGTAAGGAAAGATCAATCCAATGACGAAGTGCTTCAGTGGGTGACGTTCCAGTTAGAAGAAGAAACTTACGGTATAAACGTGATGCAAGTTCGGGAAGTTTTGCGCTATACAGAAATTGCTCCAGTACCGGGTGCACCTAATTATGTACTTGGGATCATTAACCTCCGTGGTAATGTCGTTACGGTTATTGATACTCGCTCTAGGTTTGGTCTAAGTGAAGGCGAAATTACCGATAATACCCGCATTATCGTTATTGAATCTGAGAGACAAGTTATTGGTATTCTCGTTGACAGTGTTGCAGAGGTGGTATATTTGCGCTCGTCAGAGATCGATACTACACCGAGTGTTGGTACCGACGAAAGTGCGAAGTTTATCCAAGGTGTAAGCAACCGGGATGGCAAATTACTTATACTCGTCGACCTCAACAAGCTTCTTACTGAAGAAGAGTGGGATGAAATGGCACATTTGTAATGGATATTTCGCTTATCACAAGTACTCCGGTGATTGCTGGAGTAGCTGTCTTGATATTATTGCTGCTTGTTGTAGCGATATATAAGCTTAAAGGTCGGATTGCCTCTGCCACTGAAGCAAGCCGTCAGCAAGTTCGTTCTTTAGATAAAGAATTGAAAAAGTCTAACAAGCAGTTGTTAGAAGTGCGCTCGGTTGTCGTTGGGCTCGGCCAACGTGTGAGTGAACAACAGGAAATAATCCATCATTTAAATGAGCGCTTGGTAGAATTAGAGCAAGAAGATAATGATAGTCGGCTGTACTCTCGAGCGACGAAAATGGTTCGTTTGGGTGCTGATGTTGAAGAGTTGATTGAGGAGTGTGAACTTCCTAAAGCTGAAGCTGAGCTCATGATGTCTCTGCAAAAAAAAATTGCTGGTCAGGAAAAAATTCCTCCCCTTGAAAGTAGCCCAGAACGATCAAACAAAATTCGTAAAAGAGCAGCAGGTCGAAAGTAGTGTGTATCCGCCTGCTGACTAAACCTTGTCCCCTCAAGATCCCCAATTTAATATAAATTCACAATGATATAACAATCATTAATATATTCTTACCTTGTTTCGTGATTAAGCACGATAGTTGATGACTGTAGTCCCGTATGGGCTGTGATAAACTATCAGCTCTAATCTTGCGACGTAATGGAATATGTTAGACGTAAAAAAGCTCACTGTGGTACGTGATGATAGAGTACTATTTGATTCACTTTCATTCACCATTGAACCCGGAGAAATAGTTCAAGTTGAAGGTCGTAACGGAGCAGGTAAAACCACTCTGTTGAGAGCGGTCGCGGGCTTAGGTGATTATGATTCCGGTGACGTTTATTGGGATCAAGAGCCAGTAAAAGTTGTTAATGACATATACCATTCAGAGCTGATTTTTTTAGGTCATCAGACTGGGATAAAAAAAGACCTGACAGCGTATGAAAACTTGCGCTTTTTCCTATCCATTCACTCTTCTCGCCAGGTAAATAAACAGCAAATTTTTAGCGCCTTAACTCGAGTCGGACTAGCTGGACGCGAAGATGTGCAGGTTGCTCAATTGTCTGCAGGGCAACAACGACGTGTTGCGTTAGCAAGATTATGGCTGAGTTCACAAAAGCTATGGATTTTGGACGAACCTTTAACGGCGATTGATAAGCAAGGCGTTAAGGTTCTAGAGTCTCTATTTTTAGCGCATGCAGAGAGTGGAGGTATGGTGTTATTAACCACGCACCAAGACATGTTTACCGACAATAGCAGTCTTAGAAAGATTAAGTTGGGAGAGTAAGCATGATCTCGGCTATGTTTACCATCGTACAAAGAGAATTGCTGATTGCTTATCGTAGGCAAGCGGATATATTTAACCCACTTTGGTTTTTCATCATAGTAATCACGCTCTTCCCGCTCGGCATTGGTCCAGAGCCCAATCTTCTGGCGCGAATTGCACCCGGTATAGTTTGGGTAGCCGCGTTGCTCGCTTCTTTGCTTTCTCTTGAAAGACTCTTTCGAGATGATTTTCAAGATGGGTCTTTAGAGCAAATGATGTTGATGCCAGTTCCTTTGCCGATGGTTGCTATCGCAAAAGTCTTTGCCCATTGGTTGTTAACGGGGCTGCCCTTACTGATCATTAGCCCCTTACTCTCCATATTACTTTCTTTAGATTCTAATACTTGGTTTGCAGTGGTACTAACTCTGCTAATTGGTACGCCGACTCTGGGCTTTATTGGGGCTATCGGTGTGGCTTTAACGGTCGGACTACAAAAAGGTGGCGTTCTGCTTAGTTTGTTGGTGCTGCCTCTTTATGTGCCAGTTTTAATATTCGCAACGTCTGCAATTGAAGCGGCATCGTTAGGTATGGGTTATAGCGGTCAGCTAGCGGTTTTAGGAGCGATGTTAGTGGGCTCTGTAACACTAACACCGTTCGCGATAGCGGCCGCACTCAAGGTAAGTGTGAACTAGTGTGAATTCTGGACGGTTAATTGCGACAGAATTTTAATGGATAACGTATTTTAATAGTAAATAGAACGGATTCTCTGACTAAAAAACTATGACTACAAATGGTCGGACTATCCAAGGAATGATAGTGAGTAATTGCAATGTGGAAATGGCTTCACCCGTACGCTAAACCGGAATCGACTTATCAACTATGTGGAAGACTTTTACCTTGGTTTTCAGTGCTAGCGCTGCTTTGTCTTAGCATAGGAACGATTTGGGGGCTAGCTTTTGCGCCTACGGACTATCAGCAAGGTGATAGTTTTCGAATCATTTATATCCATGTACCTGCGGCGATTTGGTCTATGGGCGTATATATGTCAATGGCGATAGCGGCTTTTATCGGTATGGTTTGGCAGCTGCGTATTTCTGACTTAGCCGCTTCGGCGATGGCTCCAATAGGAGCGGTATTTACATTTATCGCATTGCTTACTGGCTCTATATGGGGAAAACCCATGTGGGGAACTTGGTGGGTGTGGGATGCTCGTCTGACGTCAGAACTAATCTTGTTATTTTTATACTTGGGTGTCATTGCTCTGTATCACGCCTTTGATGACCAAAAGACGGGCGCTAAAGCCGCCGGAATTTTGGCATTAGTTGGAGTGGTGAACATTCCAATTATTCACTATTCGGTTGAGTGGTGGAATACCCTTCATCAAGGGGCGACCATCACTAAGTTTGATAAACCTTCTATTGATAGCGACATGCTTTGGCCGCTTTTACTCAATATTTTCGGTTTTGCCTTTTTCTTCGCTTCAGTCACGTTAATTCGTTTGCGCAGCGAGATTTTAAACAAAGAAAGTCACCGACCATGGGTTGAGAAATTGGCTATCGAAAAATTTAGCGAGGTGAGCAAATAATGCATTTTCAATCTTTAAGTGACTTTCTGAATATGGGGGGTTACGCCGTCTACGTATGGAGTGCTTTTGGTATTACTTTTGGTGCTTTGCTGCTGTTGCTTCTTTCAAGTGTTCGTCAGCAAAACAGAGTCTTAAAGCTGGTTAAAAACAAGCAAGACCGATTAGCGAGAATTGAAGCAGCAAAAGATTTGGAGAATACGTTATGAACCCAAGGAGAAAAAAACGCTTAGGCATTGTATTGTCTTTGCTAGTAGGGGTAGGAGCCACGGTCGGTTTAATTCTTTATGCCTTAAGCCAGAATATGGACTTATTCTACACTCCCACTGAGCTGGTGGATGGCAAGCCAGATGGGACAAAACCAGAGGTTGGTCAGCGACTTCGAATCGGAGGAATGGTTGTTGCTGGGTCAGTAAAACGTGATCCTAGCTCTCTTTTAGTGAGCTTCCAGCTACGTGATGTTGGCCCTGTTGTTACTGTCACGTACAACGGTATCTTGCCAGATCTATTTCGCGAAGGACAAGGTATTGTCGCCCAAGGAGTGCTGAAAAACGCAACTACAGTGGAAGCGTTCGAAGTACTGGCGAAACATGATGAAGAGTATATGCCTCCGGAAGTAGCCGAGGCGATGAAAAAAAACCATCAACCTCTTAAATACACACAACAACAAACCCAAGGAAGTGCTCAATGATTGCTGAAGTAGGTCAATTTGCATTGATCGTAGCGTTGTCAATGGCGTTACTGCTGAGCGTATTACCTTTGATAGGAGCGTCAAAAAATAATAGCGTCTTAATGGCCACCGCGAGGCCATTATCGTTTGGAATGTTTGCACTTATTTTGTTGTCATTTTGTATATTGCTTTGGTCGTTTTACAGCAATGACTTTACCTTGCAATATGTCGCGAGCAATTCCAATAGCCAATTGCCTTGGTATTATCGTTTGACCGCAGTATGGGGTGCGCATGAAGGCTCCCTTTTGCTTTGGGTGTTAATCCAAGCGGGCTGGACGGTTGCCGTTGCTATTTTCAGTCGTGGAATGCCTCAAGAGTCAGTTGCTCGCGTACTGGCTATTATGGGGTTAATTAGTGTCGGCTTTCTATTATTTATTATTGTCACTTCCAGCCCGTTTATTCGAACTCTTCCTTTCTTTCCGGTTGACGGCCGAGACTTAAATCCACTCCTTCAAGACCCGGGATTAATTATTCATCCACCTATGTTGTATATGGGCTATGTGGGCTTTTCTGTTGCATTTTCTTTTGCAATTGCTTCGTTAATGACTGGGCGTTTGGACACGGCGTGGGCGCGTTGGTCTCGACCTTGGACCACCGCGGCTTGGTTATTTTTGACACTTGGTATTGCATTAGGTTCATGGTGGGCCTATTACGAACTTGGCTGGGGTGGCTGGTGGTTCTGGGATCCCGTTGAAAACGCCTCCTTTATGCCTTGGTTGGCTGGTACCGCTTTAATGCATTCTTTAGCCGTAACCGAGAAGCGTGGAACGTTTAAAGCGTGGACAGTATTGCTTGCGATTTCTGCTTTCTCTTTAAGCCTGCTCGGTACCTTCTTGGTTCGCTCGGGCATTTTAGTTTCAGTGCATGCGTTTGCTTCCGACCCTGCTAGGGGTATGTTTATTCTCGCTTTCTTAGTGTTGGTTATTGGTGGTTCGTTACTTCTTTTCGCACTAAAAGGCAGCGCGGTTCGTGTGCGGGGTAACTTTAACCTAGTTTCTAGGGAGAACGCCTTACTTGGTAATAATGTGATTTTAATAGCGGCTCTTGTCGTGGTTCTGATCGGAACTCTTCTACCACTTGTTCACAAGCAGCTTGGTTTAGGCTCTGTGTCCATTGGTGCGCCGTTCTTTAATACGCTGTTTGCTTGGTTGATGGTGCCTTTTGCATTGCTACTCGGCATTGGTCCTCTAATTCGTTGGAAAAGAGACGATTTATCTAAGCTGGTAAAACCGTCGATTGTTTCAGCAGCCATTGCTTTTTTAGGTGGATTGGCATTTGTCTATTTGCTTGCCGAGAGCTTCACCTTCATGGCGTATTTAGGCTGGATAATGGCGCTGTGGATTATCAGTATGCATGGCTTTGAACTTTATGAGCGAGCGACTCATAGACACACATTTTGGCAAGGGGTTAAAAAACTCCAGCGTAGCCATTGGTCAATGATGCTTGGTCATATCGGTCTAGCGGTGACAGTGATTGGTATCGCCATGGTGCAAAACTATAGTATTGAGCGTGATGTTCGATTAGCTCCGGGTGAGCACTTTGAAATAGAAGGCTACGATTTCTACTTTGCTGGTTTGAGCAATCATGATGGTCCAAACTACGATGGTTATATTGCTGAGTTTAATGTGACTCGTGATGGTAAACCGATTAATACTCTCCATGCCGAAAAGCGTTTTTATCGTACCGCACGGTCAATGATGACTGAAGCAGCAATCGACCGTGGTTTCACTCGTGATTTATATGTTGCGATGGGTGAGCGATTGGATGATGGCAGGTCTTGGGCTGTTCGTATTTATTACAAGCCGTTTGTTCGTTGGATATGGGCTGGAGCCTTGTTTATGACCTTCGGCGGTATATTGGCCATCAGTGATAAGCGATATCGCTTCAGAAAGTCCGCTGCTAGAGTTCGCGTTCAAGAGCAGGAGGCATAACTGATGAATAAGAAGATACTGTTTATTCCTCTGATTGCTTTTTTAGCATTGGTGGCCGTTTTTGCCGTGCAATTAGTGCGAAACTCCGATGGTGACGATCCTACCAAATTGGAATCTGTTTTGGTCGGTAAGCCTGTACCAAGTTTTCGTTTAGAAGATTTAGCAGAGCCGGGCAAGCTTTATGATCAAAGTATTTTTAAAGGCGAGCCCATGCTATTAAATGTTTGGGCAACATGGTGTCCAACCTGCTATTCCGAGCACCAGTACCTGAATGAACTGGCTGGTCAGGGCGTCAAAATTATTGGTCTTGATTACAAAGATCAAAGAGATAAAGCAATTAACTGGCTGAATAAGCTTGGTAACCCTTACCTGATTAGTTTGTATGATGGCAATGGAATGCTGGGGCTTGATTTAGGTGTATACGGCGCGCCAGAGACCTTCTTTATTGATGCTAATGGCATCATACGTTATCGCCACATCGGCGATGTCAATCCGAAGAATTGGAAGCAAACGTTGCAGCCAATTTACGAGCAAATGAAAGCAGAGGCTAAATCATGAAAAAACTATTAATGATTGTGCTGGCGACGTTTGCTTTTTCCTTTGTTGCCAGTGCAGCGATAGAAGTTTACGACTTTGACAACCAGCAGCAAGAGAAGCAGTTTCAAGAGCTTAGTAACACATTGCGCTGCCCGAAATGTCAAAATAACACCATTGCGGATTCCAATGCTGGTCTTGCGCAGGACTTAAGGCAGAAGGTCTATGAAATGACTAAAGAGGGGCAATCCAAGCAACAAATCGTCGATTATATGATTGCACGTTATGGTAATTTCGTGACTTACAATCCGCCATTTAATTGGTCAACGGCGATACTTTGGGTTGGCCCTGGGCTAGTGCTTTTGATTGGCTTTAGTTTAATTATTTTACGAAGTCGAAAAGTACAAAAAGCATCAACTGATACAGAATGGAATGAAGATAAGGAGTCGCAGCTTAACGCTCTTCTTAACAAAAAACAGCAAGGAGACGATGAGTAATGACAGTATTTTGGTTTGCTACGGTAGCAATTATTCTGTTTAGCTGCCTCATCGTTGCTATCCCTTTGATGAGAAACAATGTTCGGGGTGAGAAAGCGTTAAGGGATGAGCTAAACAAGGCGCTCTACAAAGACAGATTAGGTGAGCTCAGCCAGGAAGAGGAGGCTGGTCTTGTTGTTGATCAGAAAGAGCTGGTTAGCGATTTAAAACAATCTTTACTGGATGATATCCCAGAAAGCCAGAAAGGCAATAATCATTCTAAGTTGTCACCTAAAATGATTCTGATTTCATCCATGTTGTTTGTCGTGGTTGCTTCCTATGGCATGTATATGGCAGTGGGTGGCTTCAAACAAGTACAAGATTGGCAGCAAGTGACGGCTCGTTTACCAGAGCTCTCGAAAAAGTTGATGACGGAATCAAGTCAGCCGATGACTGAACAAGAGCTAAAAGATTTAACCCTAGCTTTACGTACTCGACTTTATTATCAGCCTGGAGATGCCATGGGTTGGCTATTGCTAGGCAAAATAGGTATCGCGAATCGAGATGCAAATACGGCGGTTGAAGCGATGCAGCGTGCATACAAAATGAATGCGACCAGCCCGACGATTCAATTAGCTTATGCACAGGCATTGATGATGTCGCAGGATGAACACGATCAGAATACGGCGCGAAAAATGCTGGAAGGTTTGGTTCAACAGGGTTATGCAAACCTACAAGTGCTTTCCTTAATCGCTTTCGATGCGTTTGAAAATCAACAATACCGGCGTGCAATTGAATATTGGCAACAGATGCAGCGTCTTGTGAGCCCAGAGGATGAACGCTATGGTATGCTAGAAAGAAGTATCGCGTTGGCGCAAAAGCAGATGTCTGGAGAGAAAGTGGTACATGGCGCTTCAGTACCCGTTACAATTTCCCTTGGCAAAGGGGTCAACGTTAATCCAAATTCGGTTTTGATTGTATCGGTGCACACAGCTGACGGTGCACCAATGCCGGTTGCAGCTGCGCGCTATCCTGCCAATCAATTTCCTTTGAGTGTTACGCTCGATGATAGCAATAGCATGATTCAAGGTAGGAAAATATCTGACTTAGATAAACTGATCGTGAAAGCTAGAATTGATACAGATGGCAATGTATCGACGAAAAAAGGCGATTGGTATGGTGAAAGTGAGGTTGTAAATTTGGGGCAGCCTATTAATATACTAATAGATAGACAGTTTAAATAGATGCTGTATACCAAGTAACTTAAAGGTTTTTCAGAACATTCTGAAGTTTGTAGGCCGGTTTATTAACCGGTCTTTGTTTTATGGAAAAGTATAATGAAGACTCGACGATCCAAAGTGTGGCTTTTGCTGCTCTTTGTTTTTACGCTTTCTGGCTGCGCAAGTGGGCCAGATAAAAAGTCAGAAGACTCAACAAATCAAACAGCGACATCAGGAAACCACGTGAGTGATCCGCTTGAAGGGTTTAACCGCGAGATGTGGAATATTAACTACCATTATCTAGACCCTTATGTCGTACGACCTGTTTCTCTCGCATATGTACACCATGTTCCCTCGCCAATTCGTACAGGTATTTCTAATTTCTTATCGAACTTAGATGAACCGTCTAGCATGATTAATAGTTTGTTGATGGGCAATGGCAAACAAGCATTGGCTCACTTTAACCGTTTTTGGATCAACTCGACCATAGGATTGTTAGGCCTAATTGATATAGCTGGTGAAGCGGGTATTACCAATTATGGTGATCGAAGCTTTGGTGATGTGGTGGGTCACTATGGGGTGGGTAATGGTCCGTATGTAATGGTACCCGGCTACGGTCCGTGGACCGTGAGAGAATCCGCCGACTACGCCGATGACTTATATGCGCCACTTTCCTTACTCAATATTTGGGCAGCGATAGGTAAATGGGCATTGCAAGGAATGGAATCTCGCGCAGCATTAGTTTCTCAAGAACCAATGATTAACAACTCGCCAGATCCGTATGCACTCACTCGTGATATGTACATCCAGCACCAAAACTTTAAAGCGGAAGTGACGCCACCGAAGCCAAAAGATACTGCTGAAGATGATGCACTTATCGATCAGTATATGGACGGCAGTTATCAATAATTCTGCTGAGGAATGACAAAAGGGCTGATAATTCAGCCCTTTTAGCATCTAATACAAATTTCTGTTTAGAAAGTTCGGCTATATTGGAGGCCCATTAGGATAGCGTTGGCATGGGTTACCCCATTGAGTGTTGAGAGCACAGAATTGCCGCTTGTTGTGGTTTCAGTTACATTTACATCTTTACCTAGTAAATATGTGAAACCAAAGTCTACGTTGGATTCTTCATCAATATGGTAGGTGAATCCAGTAGAGAACCATTGTCTATCAGAATCAGGTACTGATATTGAGGTTATATTGTCTTGCGCACTAGTATCGTACATATAACCTGCACGCAGTGTCCAGGTGGTACTTAAGTAATAAGTACCGCCGATGGCATAGTGCCAGCCGTCTTGCCAGTCATATTGTTTCACAACACCTACCGAACTTGAGTCGAGACTGTCAAACTCGCTCCAGTTAATCCATTGGATACTATAGTGAACAGCAAACTCTTGATTCAGGCGATGGTAACCCGAAAACTCCGCCATATCGGGAAGTTTTAGTGTAACTTCGTCATCTGGATAGCTGGTATCGCCGTAGGTGTTATCTCCTTTCGCTTTAATATCTGGCTGGTAGTGGTAGGAAAAGCCAAATCTATTTTTGTCATTCAGTTCGTAAACTGTACCAACATTAAAGCCAAGCCCAAATCCATCTGCGTCAATGTTTGCTACTGTTGTTGGGTAGATAGGAACGGCAGCCCTTAAAGCATCACTTGAGGTGCGTTTTAGTTTTCCATACCCATACACTATGTCTAGACCAGCACCAAAACTCCAATGTTCATCGACTCGATACGAGCCTGCTAAACCAAGATTCAAAGTTTTAATTTCGGTAAAACCACCATATTCAGAAGCTGCAAATGAATTATCGAAGTCGGTCTTAGTACCAAAGTTCGAATAGACATCTACGCCCCAAGCAAATTTATCGTTTATCGGCACGATAAGATGGATATTTGGTGCGATAGTAGTGTCACCAGCGTTATCGTAATTTGAAGAAGCAGTATATCCACCTGCCACAGAATACGTCGCATCCTTAACCTCAATCTGCGAAGTAATTGATTCAAAACCCATTGAAAACGCCGTTTTATCAAACAGTGCCATAGCTGCTGAATTACGAGCCATAACCGAAGCGTTGTCTGCAATAACAGCGTCACCGGCAAAGGCTCGGCCTAGTCCAGTGGCGGATTGAGCGTTGAGCTGGAATCCAGCAGCGAAAGCTTGCTGAGAAGCAAGGCCGATCGTCACTGCTAGTATCGACTTTTTGTAAACACGTATTTTGTTCATCGAAGCTTTCCTTTTGTTGTTCTGTAAAACTCACCTCTTGATGGGTGATTTTTGAGTAAGTGCTCTGGTTGACTTTAGTATACTTATTAGAGCTCTGACCACTATATCTTTACGTGCTTCATTTAACAAACTGTTAACCTAAATGTAAAAAAACATTAATTGAATAGTGTTTTTAGAGTAATTGCACTAAACAAGTGTTTAAAAAAAGGCCTGAGCGACGTCAGGCCTTTATAGAGTGGGGGTTAGCTCATTGGTAAGAGCATTGCGGAAAGCTTCTTCGCCATTTGATCGACATTTTCTCCTTGTTCACCCACTAGGATTAGGCTGCTTGAACCGACAGGTTCTACAATCCCAGCCATCCCATCTTTGTTAAAATCGATAGTTTTTTGTGATGGTACGTTGGTAATAAATAAGGTAACTTTGCCTTTCTCACCTTGGAATACCATGTGTAAAGCATTCGATTGACCAAACCCACAGTGATTCAAATAAAACACGTGGTAGGGAAATGCTTGGTCGAACTGATAGGCGAAAGGTTGCAACTTAGCGTTAATTTGTTGAGACGTGACTTGTTCATCAAGTTTGTCAACAAATGGCTTCTCTTCAATCACATGCTGAATCGCTGTGCTTTCCAAGCTCGCATGTACTGGTGATACAACAACATTTCCCCACTTAACCTGCCCTACAACGATGCCAACCACAAAAGCAACTGAAGCGGCGATTGCCATTGAGCGCTTGGTGAAGTTAGCTTTAACCACATTGCTATTATTTGATGAGCTTTGATTAAACAAAATCCTGTCGGCTAGATCGTCTGGCACATCGACATTCATCGCTTTTTCAACGATGCTATCCAGCTCTAAAATATCATCAACAAATTTGTTATTTGCATCACTTCTTTGGATCGCCTCTAATATCTCATTGTCCCGATATTTAGGGTCTGACATAATTTGGCGGCGAAATTCTAAATCATCCATTTTGCTGCCCTCTATTGTCTTGTGAATCAAGCATTTCCTTCAGCTGATTACGTGCTCTAAAAAGTCGCGTCATCACGGTGTTTTTGTTTAATTCGAGTATTTCACTGATTTCTTCCCCACTAAAACCGCCAACAACCTGCAAAAAGAGAGGTTCGCGATAATCGACATCAAGCTTCATGATTTGGGCTTGAACCCATTCTGATTGGTGATGAGGATCATCGCTGATTTTGGCTTCGTTACCGTGATCATCAATGTCAACTAAATCGAATTGCTTTCTTTCAAAGCGCCGAGCGTTTTCTCGTCTCAAAATTGTAATGAGCCAAGACTTTGCTGCTTTTTCATCCTGTAAGCTATCAAGAGATTTCCATGCCCGTAAGCATGTTTCCTGTACTAAATCTTCCGCGATACTTTTGTCTTTACATAACCAAAATGCATAGCGGAATAAGTCTCTATGATAGGCTCGAACAAGCGCTTCATATTTTCTTTGTCTGTCCATATTTGAGCGGACCGGACTATTTGGTTTTTTATTTCCAAATATTTTTCCAAATGCCACATGAGCCTCCATTATGCTCGCGAGTGATTTGACTAAAAACTAGGGCCTGTTGTCATCCTAGCCTAAGTCAGAAGGTTGATTTTGGATAATTTGCTCAACTGTGTTGTGAGAGTATCAGTCATGATTAAAAAGCGAGTGATAAATTGATGCTAAACAAAGTTAGCAGCCCTTAACGAGTTTAATCGAACGGAAAATTGATCTACTTCAAAATCTAAATGCAAAGAGAGGTTATAGTACTTCCTGTCATCTGGTTAGTCCTTGTGACTGGCACGTTGAGCAAGATGACACTTCCTTTTGAAGGCTGACTTTACTTTCTCCTAATCAGGAAACTGATTATTTTCAATTGGCGTAAGTTAATTGCTTTATATTTCCGACCACACTATTTAGTGTGGTTTTTTTTATGCCAGAGAAAAGTGCCCGCGCTTAAGAGCGGGCGTATAGAATCTCCAATTTACCACGATGCTGCGCCATAATGGACATCGGTTAAAAGCCGATTTAAGTTCTTAACTTCGTTAATGGTTTTCGTTTCGACTAGCAGAGTGTGTTTACCACCTTGCAAATACGGCGCGTCGTGACCGAAAGTGATGACCTCGTCATCGTTGCCTGTCGCCACAGCAACATGGGCAAAGTACTTCGCCCCTTTCGCTGAGAAGAACACGATATCTCCCCGATTTGGTGGGTTTGAAAACATCCCTTTTTTGGTTAAGTTGCCATGAATCCACCGACCTGGCTCGCTTCCATTCATTCCGCTTTGCATTTGATTAATAATTAAGTCACCGGCTTCATCTTTTGATAAACGGCCAGTTTCAATCCCTGCTGCTATGGGCAAATGAAAACAGCACAGTCCACATGTCATAAATTCTGGCTGATTATTATTTTTTGAATCGGTTACCCAATGGTGGAAACCACCTGTTCCTGCAGCGATCCACTTAAAGCCAAAGTTTTCAAATTGCTCTAGTTTTCTCGTAACAACTTCGCTCATTTTATTTCTCCACCCTAGTAAAACGTAGTAAAGTCTCTTTACCTACTAATATGCATTTGCGTGCATTATTTAATTCTATGAACCATTTGGGTAACTGAAAAATATGGATAAGTAAAAAAGATAAGCAGGTTGCATTTTGTACTGTAATCAGTAGGTAGGATTCAATTGAACAACGGGACCTCAATGGATACGTCACGTTTATTTAAACGCATGTTTGAATGACGTAACAAATAAATTACAATGTTTCAGGTCAGACCTCTACAAAAGGAGATTTCATGAGCACGCTGGAAGTAAAAACGCGCTCGGGTGAGCGCGTTGCTATCGTTGCAGGGTTAAGAACACCGTTTGCACGTCAAAGCACAGAATTTATTAAAGTTCCTGCTGTGGATCTTGGAAAAATGGTGGTAAGTGAGTTGTTAGCTCGAACCAATATACAACCCGAGTTAGTCGATCAGTTAGTGTTCGGCCAAGTAATACAGATGCCTGAAGCGCCAAATATTGCCCGTGAAATCGTCTTGGGCACCGGTATGAATGTTGCTACCGACGCCTATAGTGTGACCCGCGCCTGTGCGACGAGTTTTCAATCAGTCGTAAATGTGGCTGAAAGCATTACGTCAGGGAGTGTCGATATTGGTATCGCTGGCGGTGCGGATTCTTCTTCCGTATTGCCAATTGGGGTCTCCAAACGGCTTGCTGCAGGGTTACTTGCATTAAGTAAATCTAAGACTTTAAGCCAGAAGCTGAAAATCTTAAAAAGCTTGTCTTTGAAAGACTTGTTACCTGTTCCACCAGCAGTCGCTGAATATTCTACTGGCCTATCGATGGGACAAACGGCCGAGCAAATGGCAAAGTCTCACAGCATTAGTCGCCAAGAACAAGATGCGCTAGCACATCAGTCGCATTCGCGGGCTTCTGAGGCTTGGAATAGCGGGAAAATATCAGGCGAAGTGATGACCGCTTTTCCAGAGCCTTATAAAAAGTGGCTCGATAAAGACAACAACATTCGTGAAGATTCAAGCCTAGAAGGTTACGCAAAACTTCGACCCGCATTTGACCGCCAATACGGGACGGTGACCGCGGCAAACAGTACTCCACTCACAGATGGTGCTGCTGCGGTTTTGGTGATGAGAGAAGGTAAAGCGAAGGAGCTTGGCCTTGAACCGTTAGGCTATATTCGTTCATATGCCTTTTCAGCTATTGGTGTCGAAACAGATATGTTAATGGGGCCTTCCTATGCGACGCCCATTGCATTAGATAGAGCAGGGGTAACTCTGGCTGATTTGGATTTAATCGATATGCATGAAGCTTTTGCTGCGCAAACTCTGGCAAACGTAAAAATGTTCGCAAGTAAGTCTTTTGCGAAGGACAAACTTGGGCGTAAACAAGCCATAGGCGAAATTGACATGGATAAGTTTAATGTGCTCGGAGGCTCAATTGCTTATGGACATCCATTTGCTGCGACTGGTGCGAGAATGATTACGCAAACGTTAAGAGAATTAAAACGTCGAGGCGGAGGACTTGCACTGAATACTGCATGTGCCGCTGGTGGGTTAGGGGCAGCGATGGTTTTGGAGGTTGACTCATGAGCACGAAAGAGAAAACAGCGTTTAAGTTAACGGTAGACAGCAAAAGTTTAGCCTGGCTTGCTATCGATGTTCCCGGCGAAAAAATGAATACGTTGCAAGCTGAATTTGCACAAGAATTACAGCAAGTATTTGAGCAACTTGACGAACAAGCTGCACTGTTAAAAGGGTTAATCATCCATTCCGCCAAGCCTGATAACTTTATTGCTGGGGCAGATGTCAGAATGCTGGATGTTTGCAAGAGCGCTTCAGAAGCAGAAGGTTTGGCAAAACAGGGACAAGAGCTGTTTCAACGAATTTCCGATCTTCCTTACCCAGTAGTCGCCGCCATTCACGGCCCTTGCTTAGGTGGTGGAATGGAGTTGGCTCTAGCCTGTGATTATCGGGTATGCAGTGATTCTGATAAAACGCGATTAGGTTTGCCAGAAGTGCAACTTGGCTTACTGCCGGGCTCGGGAGGCACTCAGCGTTTGCCACGTTTGATCGGTTTATTGCCGTCACTTGATCTTATTTTAACGGGTAAGCAGTTAAGGGCGAAAAAAGCGAAAAAATTAGGTTTAGTTGATGCTTGTGTCCCCAATACTATTTTGCTGCAAGCTGCAGAAAATATGATAGAAAAGTCGGCTAAAAAACGGGAAAAGCCAAAGAAAATCACATTAAAAGAAAATATCATCACTAATACTAACTTCGGTCGCAAGTTCGTTTTTGAGCAAGCAGGAAAAAAGAGTCAGAAGAAAACTCGTGGTAATTATCCCGCAGTACCTGCCATTTTGGAAGTAATGCGTGTTGGTTTTGAGCAAGGTATGAATGAAGGTCTTCAGGTTGAAGCTAAGCGGTTCGGTGAGCTAGTCATGACGCCCGAATCCAGAGCGTTGCGCTCGATATTCTTTGCTACAACAGAGATGAAAAAGGATCGGGGTGCCGATGCTGAACCTAAGCCTCTGTCTGCTGTAGGTGTGTTGGGTGGCGGGCTTATGGGGGCAGGAATTAGTCATGTGAGTGTGGGCAAGGCTGGAGTGCCCGTTCGAATTAAAGATGTTTCCAACGATGGTGTGTTGAATGCGCTAGCGTACAACTACAAATTATTTGAAAAGCAAAGAAAACGGAGAATATTATCGAAAGCGCAATTACAAAAGAAAATGATGATGCTTTCTGGTGGAACAGACTTTACCAGCTATCAAAAGGCAGACATCGTTGTGGAAGCCGTTTTTGAAGATTTAGCACTGAAAAAGCAAATGATCAGTGATATTGAGCTCAATGCGAGTGAGAGCACTATTTTTGCTACAAATACGTCTTCTTTGCCAATTCATCAGATTGCGGAAGACGCGAAAAGACCAGAAAATGTGGTTGGCCTTCATTATTTCAGTCCTGTTGAAAAAATGCCTCTTGTCGAGGTTATCCCTCATGATGGCACGTCGGCACAGACCATCGCTAGCGTCGTTGAATTTGCTCGCAAGCAGGGGAAAACACCCATTGTAGTGAAAGATAAAGCGGGTTTTTATGTTAACAGGATCTTAGCTCCATACATGAATCAGGCAGCGTATATGCTGATGGAAGGTGAGCCAATAGAAAGGTTGGATGCCGCTCTATTGAATCAAGGCTTTCCAGTAGGCCCTATTACCTTGTTAGACGAAGTTGGCATTGATATCGGGGCTAAGATAACACCAATACTAATCAATGAGCTTGGCATTCGATTCCGTGGCCCAGAAGTATTCGATACTCTACTTAATGATGGAAGAAAAGGTCGTAAAAGTGATAAAGGCTTCTATCACTATAAAGGCAAAAGGAAACAGGTCGATAAATCGGTCTACAAACTTCTTTCTATCAAACCTGAGTCCAAGTTGTCTGAAGAAGAGATTTCTATGCGCTGTCTTCTCCCAATGCTGAATGAAGCCGTACGTTGCTTAGATGAAGGAATCATTAAAAGCCCACGTGATGGTGATATTGGAGCCATTTTCGGTATTGGCTTCCCGCCATTTCTCGGAGGCCCGTTCCGCTATATGGATCAGCTAGGGCTAAAAACGTTAGTCGAGCTAATGAATGATCATGCGCAAAAATTTGGAGATGTATTTGCTCCGTGTGATGGGCTACTCACTAGAGCTGGAAAAGATAAGAGTTTTTATTAGCGGTTAGACGATGACCAAGAAACTCTACTTTTAGTGAGATGTAAAAAAGCCACCATATCATATGGTGGCTTTTTTGAAAAATGGCTCCCCCTGCGGGACTCGAACCTGCGACATACGGATTAACAGTCCGCCGTTCTACCAACTGAACTAAGGGGGAATTGCTTGAAGCGCTGCGAATATTATCTTTAGGACGAGATCCTGTCAACCTCAAAAATAAGACAAAGTGAAAAATATAGTTATTTAAAAACCTTTACTTTTGCGAATCCCTTACGACTATTACCCTTTATTTACTTATCCACCAAAACTGTGGATAACTGTGTTGGTGGTTGGTTGAAATAGAAAACTTGATTGAATAATAACCGAATGTTTTGCGCTACTATTCCATGCTTACGTTGTATTCATTTGATAATTCAGACTTTTATTCGTCTACTGTTCGGCAACTGTTGATATTTAGTCAAATTGTACAGACAATATACAGGTTATTTTTTTGACCGTGGATTAGTTAACCTCTGCTTTGGATAAGCTAATCCACTCAGCACGTCTCTTTGAGCGTCTAACGTTTTTAAAATCAACGCAATAGACTCGCTATTACCTTATGATTTTGCCTTGCTATCCATCTTAACTAGCCATACTGAGTTATTAAGCTTGATGTTCATTTGAAATATAAGGTGTTGATGACTTTCTGATCCAAACCTGAGGTTAGTTAAGCAATATGGATTTCTGATTTGATGTAAATGGCAGATAAAGCGAGAATAGGTACGATATACAGCTAATGCACATTTATCTGATGTATTGAATGGATTATTAATGAGGTTGGTATGAGTAAAGTGTTCGATTTAGTGTCTGAGTATCGTCCATCGGGAGATCAGCCTACTGCGATAAATCAGCTACTTGAAGGGTTAGACTCAGGACTAGCGCATCAAACGTTATTAGGTGTTACCGGATCAGGTAAAACCTATACATTGGCCAATGTTATTGCTCAGGCACAGCGGCCTGCGATTGTACTCGCCCCTAACAAAACACTGGCCGCCCAGCTTTATGGAGAAATGAAGTCGTTTTTTCCAAATAACGCTGTCGAGTACTTCGTGTCTTACTACGATTATTATCAGCCAGAAGCCTATGTCCCTACTACGGACACTTTTATTGAAAAAGATGCGTCAGTAAATGCCCATATCGAACAAATGCGCCTGTCTGCCACTAAGGCATTGTTAGAGCGAAAGGATGCGATCATAGTGGCTTCCGTTTCTGCTATCTATGGTCTTGGGGATCCTGAGTCGTATTTACAGATGATGCTGCATATACGGCGGGGGGACTTTATCAACCAACGTGATATTTTGCGCCGACTTGCCGAGCTACAATATTCGCGTAATGAAGTTGCTTTTCAACGAGGACAATTTCGAGTTCGTGGAGAAGTGATTGACGTTTTTCCCGCAGAGTCAGATCAAGACGCTGTGCGGATAGAAATGTTTGATGATGAAGTGGAATGCATCAGTATTTTTGACCCGCTGACTGGAGCAATTAAGCAGAGGGATATCCCTCGCTACACAATTTACCCAAAAACTCATTATGTCGCACCACGTGATCGCATCTTAGAAGCCATTGAAAACATTAAACAAGAGTTACGTCTACGGCAAACCTATTTACGCGACAACAACAAATTAATAGAAGAGCAGCGTATAAGCCAAAGAACTCAGTTTGATGTTGAAATGATGACTGAGCTTGGTTTTTGCTCAGGGATCGAGAACTATTCAAGGCACCTTAGTGGTCGCAACGAAGGTGAACCACCACCGACACTATTTGATTATTTGCCTCATGATGGACTGCTAATTATTGACGAGTCTCATGTCACTGTCCCGCAAATTGGGGCAATGTATAAAGGCGATCGTTCACGAAAAGAAACACTGGTTGAATTTGGCTTTCGCTTACCTTCCGCATTGGACAATCGACCGCTGAAGTTTGAAGAGTTCGAGTCTTTGGCACCGCAGACAATTTTTGTTTCTGCTACCCCAGGTAACTACGAATTGGATAAGTCAGCCGGTGACGTCGCCGATCAAGTTGTTCGACCTACTGGTTTACTAGACCCAGAGTTAGAGGTTCGCCCAGTAGCGACTCAAGTCGATGATCTTCTCTCTGAAATAAGGATTAGAGCGAAGAAAGATGAGCGAGTGCTTGTCACGACTCTAACTAAACGTATGGCTGAGGATTTAACTGAATATTTAGATGAGCATGACGTAAAAGTTCGCTACTTGCATTCTGATATAGATACTGTTGAAAGGGTTGAGATAATACGAGATTTACGCTTAGGTGAATTCGATGTGTTGGTTGGAATTAACTTGTTGCGAGAAGGTCTCGATATGCCAGAAGTATCTTTGGTCGCTATCCTTGATGCTGATAAAGAAGGTTTTTTACGATCAGAGCGATCACTAATCCAGACTATTGGCCGTGCGGCAAGGAACATTCAAGGCAAAGCTATTTTGTATGCTGACTCGATAACAAAGTCGATGAAAAAAGCAATGGATGAGACTCATCGCCGTCGAGAGAAGCAACAAGCTTACAACGAGGAAAATGGTATAACTCCAACGGCGCTGAAACGTAATGTACAAGACATTATGGAGCTTGGTGACATCGCGAAATCTAAAAAGCAGAAATCAAGCAAACAAGTGCCGTTATCAAAGGTGGCTGAGCCTTCTCAAACCTATCAGTCTTTTTCGCCTCAAGAGCTGGAAAAGGAAATTTCGAAATTGGAAGCGCAAATGTATCAGCATGCTCAGGATCTAGAATTTGAGCTCGCTGCAGAAAAACGAGATAAAATCGAAGTTATGCGTAAGCAGTTTATATCGAACAGCTAGAATAAAAATCAGGTAAAAAAATAGCCAATAGAAAGAGGTTCTATTGGCTCATATTTGTGAATACTAAGTTCACTAACAACGTCAGTTGGCTAGGTAACCCGTTAGGGTTAGTTATTACTCAGCATATACCGTGCCAATTATATATTACGGATAATTGATATATTTTGGTTATTTTTAAGGAAAAAATTTGCAAAATGCAATTCGTAATGCAATCATTTATACAAAATGCAAAGCATTATGGCTAGGTTATGCAACAATCAACACTGAATCAAAAAAATAAGTATTTGCTGATGGTGGAGGACACCGCATCAGTCGCAGTTTTGTATCGTTCATATCTAACCCCGTTAGGGATAGACATCAATATTGTTGGTACAGGTAGAGAGGCGATAGAAAGCTTAACCTTTCGTACTCCAGACCTCATTCTCCTCGATCTGCGCTTGCCTGATATGACAGGTATGGATGTGCTTTACGCCGTCAAGCAAACACATCCGGGTGTTCCAATCATTTTCATGACTGCACATGGCTCTATCGATACGGCTGTTGAAGCTATGCGCCATGGCGCTCAGGACTTTCTTATTAAACCTTGTGAGGCTGATCGTCTCAGAGTGACGGTGAACAATGCTATTCGCAAGGCGACCAAATTAAAAAATGAAGCGGGCGATCCTAGTAATCAAAAATATCAAGGTTTTATAGGTAGTAGCCATACAATGCAGGCTGTCTACCGTACTATAGATTCTGCGGCTTCAAGTAAAGCAAGTATTTTCATCACGGGCGAGAGTGGTACAGGCAAAGAGGTTTGTGCTGAAGCGATACATGCAGCAAGTAAGCGCGGGGACAAGCCGTTTATTGCCATTAACTGCGCCGCAATACCAAAAGATTTGATTGAAAGTGAGTTGTTCGGCCATGTAAAAGGCGCTTTTACTGGCGCTGCAACAGATAGGCAAGGTGCGGCTGAGCTAGCTGATGGAGGCACTCTTTTTCTAGATGAGCTTTGTGAAATGGATTTAGATTTGCAGACCAAGTTGTTGCGTTTCATACAAACTGGTACGTTTCAGAAAGTGGGCTCTTCAAAAATGAAAAGTGTTGATGTACGTTTTGTATGTGCGACAAACAGAGACCCATGGAAAGAGGTTCAAGAAGGCCGCTTCAGAGAAGACTTGTATTATCGATTGTATGTTATCCCTCTCCACTTGCCTCCATTAAGAGATAGGGGCGAAGATGTCATAGAGATTGCATATTCTCTTTTGGGCTTTATGTCTCACGAAGAAGGAAAAGATTTTATTCGGCTGGCTCCAGAGGTTGTTGAGCGCTTTAATCACTATGAGTGGCCAGGAAATGTGCGTCAGTTGCAAAACGTGTTGAGAAATGTCGTGGTTTTGAACAATGGTAAGGAAATCGATCTTGATATGTTGCCGCCGCCACTGAATCAGCCAAATGACAACTTGATACGGGTTCAGAAGCAAGATATTGCAAGCCTGACAGTTCAAGATATCTTCCCACTTTGGATGACGGAAAAGGTTGCAATCGAGCAGGCAATTGAGGCTTGTAACGGCAATATTCCCAAGGCTGCGGGATACTTAGATGTTAGCCCTTCGACAATTTATCGAAAACTTCAGGCTTGGAATTCAAAAGAAAAGGAAAATCTATAAATGGCATTGGAAGTTCTGAATCAAGAAAAAATAGATCGACTTGCGGCTGAAGTAGGCAAAGAAAATGTGCCTGTATTATTGGAAATATTTCTTGGTGAGCTAGACGCTTATATTACTAACCTCGTATCCAATCCAACAGGGAGTCTTTCCGAATATTTAAAAGAGATTAGCCATGCTTTAAAAAGTAGTGCAGCGAGCTTCGGAGCAGAAGCCCTGTGCGCTAGTGCAATTGCGATTGATGCAAAAGCTAAAGCAGGGCAACCGGTAGACGAGAAGAAGGATACTGACGAGATGCTAGAAGTGCTACAACAGACCTACAAGCGTTATCGCCAGATAGTATCGCAATAACCTACTTTTTCTTCACAATATACTCTCAATGGCGCTCTGCAGCTTTGTTCTGTCATGACGCCATCCTCTGTTTGGAGAGGCCAATTCAACATTTCTGCAGGTCCAGTCACTTTCAATAGCAGAATAGTCATCTTCACCAATAACGATATCGATTTTCCTTGCTTGGCATGCTCGTTCAACCCATTGCAATTTTTGTTGTAGCGTCATGCGGCCCGCCGGTCCAGTTTCAGGTGCTAAGTTGTCGATAAATATGAACTTTGCGTTATTATTATTCGCAATGGCATAACCGATATCTGGCAACAGCAAGGGTGGCATTATACTGGTCAAAAAACTACCTGGGCCAATGATGATCAAGTCAGCTTGCTCGATAGCGTGAACGCCTTCTTTCGTTGCCGGAACACTAGGCGCTAATTCTAATCTACAAAGGTTTTCCACCATTTCGTCAATACTGGTTTCTCCTGTAACCCAGCGTCCATCGACGGATAGAGCAGACAAATCAGAAGGGTGCTCAGACATTGGGATTATGTTGACATTCACCTTTAACATGTCGCGGATTAGATTGATTGCATCTAACGGCCTTACGGAAAGGTTATCCAAACCCGTTAGCATCAAATTGCCTAGATTGTGTCCATCAAGTTCACCTGCGCCTTTAAATCGATACTCAAACATCATAGAGCTGATTGAAGGTTCGGTGATCAGCTGATTAATGCAATTGCGAGTATCTCCCCAAGCAATTCCACCTTGGCAGTCCCGAATGCGGCCAGTAGAGCCGCCATTATCTGTTGTAGTAACAATACCGGTGGCGTTGCTACCGAAGTCATTTAAAGCCGAAAGTACTCTTCCTAGCCCGTGGCCTCCACCTATCGCCACTATTTTCTTATCTGTGTACAGAGTCATACAAACAATCTCTCGCCCATTATTGGTCTTTAGGTCTTTATTGAGCGTGCTTATTTATTATTATTTAGGTCAACAAACCTTGTATCCCAAAAAGAATAATTTGTTATTGGATAATGTTTGTCAAAGTTCCATTGAGCTAGAGCAATGAAAATGTTGACGTGCATTGATATTAATTATCGGCAAAGATATTTGGTTCTTTGGTTTTTTTGGGGCGGTTTTAGAGCTAATATCTATTAGTGAGTGGGTAAACGCTACCCATTCACAGAATATTTTGAGCTATCTCTGGTATTTTATCAATTGATAGGTAAAATCCCACACTCAAAATAGGTTTAATTAGCTACCAATGGTCGGTTTACCACTATTGGTTGCCATAGCTCCGAGCTCATCGAGCTAAGTTCACCCGTGAATAAGCTTTATGAGCCAGTGACTGAAGTCACAAGGGCACAGTTGGAAATGACTATGCCTCCCGTGTTTGGAAAGGTGTTGAATGGCGCAACAATTCGAAGATAAATTTCAGCGCAAGTTTTATTATTTGCGTTTGTCAGTTACTGACGTTTGTAACTTTAAATGTACTTATTGCCTCCCTGAAGGTTATCAACCTGTGGATGGCGAAAAATCCTCTTTTTTAAGTCTGCCAGAAATCAAACGTGTGGTTAAAGCGTTTGCTGATTGTGGTACCTCAAAAGTACGTATTACTGGTGGTGAACCTAGCCTTCGGCGCGATTTTAGCGATATCATTAACACTGTCGCTAGTATGCCGGGTATTGAGAAAGTAGCGACCACTACCAATGGCTATCGTATGGCTAAACAAGTTGAACAGTGGCGAGATGCGGGGTTAACTCACATCAATGTTAGTGTTGATAGTTTGAGCCCAAGAATGTTTCACCAAATAACAGGTGAAAACAAGTTTAATCAGGTAATGGCAGGCATCGATAAAGCTTTTGAAGTTGGGTACGAGCAAGTTAAGGTTAACGCTGTTTTAATGAATAACTTTAACTCGCGGGAAATTCCGGCTTTTCTAAGTTGGATTAAAGAACGGCCGATTCAATTGCGATTTATTGAGCTGATGCAAACCGGAGAAATGGATGAGTTTTTCCAACAAAACCATGTCTCTGGAGCTCTGATTCGCACTCAGTTACTCAATGATGGCTGGCTACCAAAAGTCAAGCAAGCGAATGACGGTCCTGCTCAAGTGTTTGTTCATCCTGACTATCAAGGCGAAATTGGTTTAATCATGCCTTACGAGAAGGGCTTCTGCGAAACTTGCAATCGATTAAGGGTATCTGCGAAAGGTAAACTTCATCTTTGTTTGTTTGGTGATCATGGGGTTGAGCTGCGTGATCTGTTGCAAAATGACGAGCAAGAAGAAGAGCTAATTACCCGAATTCAAACCCAATTAGAGTCTAAATCGGTTAGTCATCATTTGCATGATGGCGACTCAGGGGCGACACCACATCTAGCGTCTATCGGTGGCTGATATTTCCGATCCGATATAACGTGTTTCATAAGAAAAAACTTTAATACTGTCCCAAGTAACTAAACTTGGGAATCCTATATAAATCGACTTAAACAGGTGAATACGATGGGCCACGCAGCAAGTGTATTTAAACCAGCAAAAATTGCAGTTTTAACTGTTTCCGATACTCGCACAGAGGAAAATGATACGTCAGGTGGTTATTTAGCAGAACACGCAAAAGAAACCGGGCATGAAGTCGTCGATAAACAAATCGTTATTGATGATAAGTATAAGATTCGCGCTATCATTTCTAACTGGATTGCTGATGAAAATGTTCAAGCGGTTCTAATCACAGGTGGAACTGGGTTTACATCTCGTGACAGCACTCCAGAAGCCATCACGCCACTATTTGATAAACATGTAGAAGGATTTGGTGAGTTATTCCGCGCAGTTTCTTATGAAGAAATCGGCACATCAACCATCCAATCACGTGCAGTTGCGGGTTTCGCGAATAATACCGTTATTTTCGCAATGCCGGGTTCAACTGGTGCATGCCGCACAGCTTGGACAAAAATAATTAAGCAGCAGTTGGATGCGACCAATCGTCCATGTAACTTCATGCCACATCTTTCTGCCGAATTTTGTCAGGGCTAACTAATGAGTAAACTTTCCCACATCAATACTTCAGGTGAGGCGAATATGGTTGACGTTTCCGCGAAAGCGGAAACGGTTCGAGAAGCTCGCGCAGAAGCTTTCGTAGAAATGTCTACCGAGACACTGCAATTGATTGTTTCAGGGAATCATCACAAAGGTGATGTGTTTGCTACAGCGAGAATCGCAGGCATTCAAGCTGCTAAGAAAACGTGGGACCTCATACCACTTTGTCATCCCTTGTTACTTTCAAAAGTAGAGGTTCACCTCGAGGCCATAGAAAGTGAAAATCGTGTTCGTATTGAATCGGTTTGCAGACTCTCTGGTAAAACTGGAGTCGAGATGGAAGCGTTAACTGCTGCTTCAGTCGCAGCACTAACAATTTACGATATGTGTAAAGCAGTGCAAAAGGATATGGTGATAAGCTCAACTCGGCTTTTGGAAAAATCTGGCGGAAAGTCAGGTCATTTCAAGGTACAAGAATGATAAAAGTACTTTTTTTTGCTCAAACTCGAGAACTCATAGGTCAGGATTCTCTCGAACTGGAATCTAACTTTGCTACGGTAGAAGAGTTGCGCAATTACCTCGCAAGTCAACCAGGTAAGTGGGCGCTTGCTCTGGAACAAGGTAAGTTACTCGCAGCCGTCAATCAGGTGATTGTCTCTTTCGATAACCCTGTTGTTGATGGAGATGAAGTCGCATTTTTCCCTCCGGTTACTGGTGGTTAATATGGCAATAAATATTTCTGTTCAACTTGAACCATTTTCGATCAGTGATGAATATCAGAGGCTTTCCGCCGATCCTTCTGCAGGATCTGTCGTGACATTTATTGGTAAAGTTCGAGATATGAATTTAGGTGATGATGTAAAAGGTCTTCGCTTAGAACATTACCCTGGAATGACAGAGCAATCTTTGCTTGAAATTTGCCAGCAAGCGGATGAACGTTGGCCGCTTTCAGAAATTACCGTTATACACCGTGTCGGTGATTTAGACGTGGGTGAGGAAATCGTTTTTGTGGGTGTTGCCAGTGCTCATCGAGGTGCTTCGTTCGAGTCATGCGAATTCATTATGGACTACTTGAAGACCAAAGCGCCGTTTTGGAAAAAAGAACGGACGAATGATTCTGAGCGGTGGATTGAATCACGTGATTCCGACTTAGAAGCTGCAAATCGCTGGAAGAAAAGTTAGTTCCTCCAAATACCAATTCCATCAATTATTTAATCATTGTTCAGCGTAATATTCTGATCACTTAATTAATGGCATTGGTATAATCGACAGATTTGAAATTAGGGAGTGCCCTAATTTCATGAATTCCTTCTTTAAAATCTCCATTACCCCTCCTCTTTTTACTGAAAAGCTTATTAGTGTGTCTCCCGTAAAATTTGATAGGCATCACCTATTAGTAAAATTAGTGAAATCCATTTAGTAAATTCAAGAAATTAAACAACAATTAAGGTATAGCTATTTTGTGTTTTCGCGTATTTAGGAGATGAGGGATGGAATCACTCAAAGTTAAAGATTATATGACGACGAAAGCCGTCACGTTTAAAGCTGAAATGTCGTTAAGTGCTGCCTTAGAAAAAGTGATGAAATCTCCTCATATGGGCGGACCTGTAATCAATGATAGGGAAGAGGTTATTGGTTTTCTCTCTGAACAAGACTTGTTGGAAAAACTCGTTAAGGTCAGTTATTTCTGTCAAGACACTCACATTGTCGGGGACTGCATGCATGGTGAAGTGCTGTCAGTTTCGCCTGACACTAGCATTATCGAATTGGCGGATAAAATGAAGGTAGGTAAGCCGAAAGCCTATCCGGTTGTTGATGGTGGAAAATTAGTTGGAATTATCACTCGTTCTGATGTATTAAAAGCTATCGGTAAAAATCTCAATGATTGTTTCCAGCACCCAGTTTAACTTTATAGCTGCTCTGTCTGAGTAAAAGAGCCGCTCTAAACTGCTGTTCACGATTGAGGCGCTGATTGCGCCTTTTCTTTTTTTTGGGGAATTCTATGTCGAATCATCACGCCAAATTTGTCGAAGGTTCGACAATGAAGCATATTTTGGTAATGACTGGAGCAGGCTCAGTTGGGCTGATGGGGCTATTTGTCGTCGACTTACTGGATATGCTGTTTATCAGTATGTTGGGACAAGTAGAGCTTGCAGCTGCGATAGGATTCGCTGGCACTTTAGTCTTTTTCTCTACCTCTATTTCAATCGGCACTTCTATTGCCATGGGGGCTTTGGTATCGAAAGCCATAGGTGCTAAACAGCGCCAAAAAGCGAGAGAGTTGGGTACTAGTGTGGTAATGACCGCATTCATTATTAGCTCTATCGTTAGCGTAATCATGTTTTTGTATATCCCCGAATTGCTACATGCAATAGGTGCACAAGGGCTTGCGGCTGAGCGAGCGGCAGATTATTTGCGAATTTTAATCCCATCTGGTCCAATACTTTCCCTTGCTATGTCCTGTGGCGCTGGCTTGCGGGCTGCAGGAGATGCCAAACGGTCAATGTGGTCGAAATTATATGGCGGCATTGTTAATGCTGCGCTTGATCCAATTTTTATCTTTGCGTTTGGTTGGAACGTTGAAGGAGCTGCGATAGCTTCGGTTATTGCTCGGTTCACTGTGCTGTTTTTCTCGATATACCCGTTGATAAAAGTGTATGACTTATTGGCTATGCCTTCTGTGACAAGATGGTTTAACCACCTAAAGTCGATCTGTAGTATTGCTGTACCAGCCATTATTACCAATACGGCTACACCAATTGGAAATGCAATCATTACGGCATTTATCGCTAAATTTGGTGAGGACTATGTTGCAGGGTATGCAGTGATTGGTCGTGTTGTGCCCGTGACATTTTGTATCGTATTTGCGCTGTCTGGTGCTATTGGACCGATTATTGGTCAGAACTTTGGTGCTGAGCGCTTTGATAGAATCAGAGATATTCTTAAAAACTCGATTGTTGTTACCATTTCTTACGTGCTTGTCGTTTGCATCATTCTTTACTTTGCTCAAGGGCTGATAATCGAGGCATTTAAGCTAACAGGTGACGCAGCGGTCATCGTCGCAACGTTTTGCACTTACATTGCGATCAGTTATATCTTTAATGGCACATTGTTTGTTGCCAATGCGTCATTTAATAACTTAGGCAAACCACTTTACTCGACGGCACTCAACCTTGGCAAAGCGACGATCGGTACTTATCCATTTGTTTATATTGGTGCTCATCTATCCGGGGCCGTCGGTGTTTTGTATGGTAGTGCTATTGGAACACTCGTTTTTGGCTCACTGGCGATTGTTGTGCTAAGACGTCACATTACGCATTTAATGCAAGGTGAAGAACTTGCGGTGGCGGTGGACGATCCGTCTATCAAGTGTGTCAATACTCAACCTTTTTGTTCTCACGATGCGATGTTGATTGAAGAGGTGAGTGCTGCGACTAAGAACAGTGAAGATGAATACTCTCGCAAAACTTAGATATTAACTTTAAAATTTTCTCTTGACCTTGGAGTATGCTCCAAGGTTTAAACTTAGTGTACATTCAATGAAGGAGACAGAATATGTGCACTAAACATCAAGCTTGTCGCGTAAGCAAACAAATATTTAATCCAGGTTTTAATGCAGCGTGTTCCTCGCCAAAATTAACGTCCATTCAGATTGAAGGTGTGACAGCATTAGATTCGTGCTGTGGTAGCAGTTCGTGTTCCAGTTCTAGCGACGAATCGTTAGAAGAAGAAGGTGAACGGCGAAAGGCTGAAGGTCGCTATGTAACAAAAAGTTGGCTTGTAGCAGGAATGGACTGCCCATCTTGTGCAAGTAAAATAGAAACAGCAGTCTCCAATGTCGACGGGGTACTAGAGACGAAAGTGCTCTTTGCTACCGAAAAATTAGTAGTAAAAATCGAAGACGATTCAGTCGTCGATAAAGTAAAAACGATAGTCAAAAAAACGGGTTTTACACTAAAAGAGAGTGCAAATTCTACCTCTCAATCAAAACAAACATCAGGCAAGCTACAATTCCTCAAAGAAAACTTCCATGTTATCTCTGTTGCTCTCGCTGTTGGTATTGCTGCATCTCTCAATCCATTTTACCCGTTAGTGAGTGAGTGGATATTCATTTTTACCTGCATCATTGGCCTTTATCCAATTGCTACAAAAGCGATAAGGCTTGCAATGTCTGGTACTCCGTTTGCTATTGAAACATTAATGAGCGTAGCGGCTCTTGGTGCTTTATATCTAGGTGAAACAACGGAAGCCGCAATGGTGTTGCTGCTCTTTTTGATTGGTGAACGGCTAGAGGCCTTTGCAGCATCTAGAGCAAGAAGTGGCGTTCAAGCGTTAATGAAACTTGTCCCTGAAAATGCGATAAAAATCGTCGATGGAGAAAGGGTAGAAGTGGCGGCGAGTGAACTTAAACCGGGAGATGTTATTGAGGTTGCTCCGGGAGCAAGGTTACCAGCAGATGGTAAGTTGATTGACGCTGCTGCCAGTTTTGATGAAAGTGCATTAACTGGAGAATCCATCCCTGTTGAGCGTTATCGAGATGAAGCAGTTATGGCTGGCTCGGTTGTCGTGGATAAGGTGGTGAGATTCGCTATTACTTCAGAGCAAGGTGAAAATGCAATCGATAGAATTTTACACCTTATTGAACAGGCTGAATCTAGAAAAGCACCACTTGAAAGGTTTCTCGATAAGTTTAGCCGCTGGTATACACCAGCAATGATGTTAGTCGCATTGGCTGTCGTAATAGTGCCGCCGTTGTTCTTTGCACAACCTTGGGATACTTGGGTGTATCGTGGTCTTGCTATGTTACTCATTGCTTGCCCTTGTGCTTTGGTTATTTCGACACCTGCTGCCATTACATCTGGGCTTGCCGCAGCAGCGCGTCGTGGAGCGCTCATCAAAGGTGGAGCCGCACTTGAGCAGCTGGGTAAAGTTGAAACGATTGCTTTTGATAAAACGGGTACGTTGACTAAAGGCAAACCCGACGTAACTGATGTTTTGCCATACTCGGGTCTTAGCGAACATGAGTTGTTGGTAGCGGCTGCGGCGATTGAAGTCGGGTCGAGCCATCCACTAGCGGTTTCATTGGTAAAAAGAGCGGAAAGCTTAGACATTACATTGCCTGAAGCAGTAGATAAACAGGCATTAATCGGTAGTGGAGTCACGGGTATTGTCGATGGCATTCGATATAGTGCTATCGCACCAAGCAAGGTTAATATCCAACTGGATAGTGACATCGAGTCACAAGTACAACGCCTTGAAAGTAATGGTAAAACGGTTGTCGTGGTGATTAAAGATGAACGGCAAGTCGTTGGAATTATTGCTTGGCAAGACACACTGAGAGAAGACTCTGAGCAAGCCGTGCGTCAACTAAAAGCACTGGGTATCAATTCAATTATGCTTACGGGAGATAACCCAAGAAGTGCTGCCGCAATGAGCGCCCAAATTGGTATCGATTATAAAGCAAGCTTGTTGCCCCAAGACAAAGTCGATTATGTGGAACAAATGTCTCGTGAACACCACGTAGCGATGGTGGGTGATGGTATCAATGACGCGCCAGCGATGAAGGCAGCGAGTATTGGTATCGCTATGGGAGGAGGGACAGACGTTGCTCTTGAAACGGCAGACTCTGCAATTACCCATAATCGCTTGGTTGAGCTTGCGAATATGATTGAGTTGTCTCGCTCCACTCTGGCTAATGTTAAGCAGAATATTACTTTGGCCGTTGGTACGAAGGCAATATTTTTAGTCACTAGCTTGTTAGGGGTGACAGGGCTTTGGGCAGCAGTACTTGCCGATAGCGGTGCAACTGCTTTGGTTACTCTAAATGCGTTGAGACTATTGAGTTATAAGCCGAAGTTAGCTAAAAAGTCTAAGTAATCGTTAGGCACTCAAGCCCACTTTGAATAAGCGCTCACATTTAATGTGAGCGCTTTTGCTATAGGTACTTGTTGAATATTACTAAATGTGATGCAAACCGATTAACTATGCAATTTCCATTATTTGATTACCACTATATGTGTTTTTTATCACATAAATTAGAGTAGTTAATCTATAAATTATCCGTCTAAACTATGAATCAATACAAAGGCAACAAGCCAAGCAAGGAGCTCATATGTCCGAAGCGGTGTTTCATTTAGGTATCACACAACCAGATTTAAAGGGTGCGACGTTAGCGATTATCCCGGGCGATCCAGCTAGGGTTAAGAAAATTGCAGAGCTGTTGGAAAACCCTGTGTTTCTAACTAGCCATAGAGAGTACACCTTATATTTGGGTGAATTGAACGGTCATTCGGTAGTTGTGTGTTCTACTGGTATTGGTGGACCTTCTACTTCTATTGCAGTTGAAGAGTTGGCTCAGTTAGGAGTGACTAACTTCCTGCGCGTTGGAACTACGGGGGCTATTCAACCTCATGTAAATGTAGGTGACATCATTGTTACCACAGGCTCGGTTCGTTTAGATGGAGCAAGCCAACACTTCGCGCCGTTAGAGTTTCCAGCTGTACCAGATTTTGACATTGTACTGGCTATGCGCGAAGCAGCAATAGAGTCTGGCAGCTCAGTGCACATGGGTGTAACCGCATCAAGCGATACATTTTATCCAGGGCAAGAGAGATACGATACGTTTTCAGGTCGGGTAGTTAAACGCTTCCAAGGCTCGATGAAAGAGTGGCAAGAGATGGGCGTGCTCAATTTTGAAATGGAGTCTGCTACTTTGCTGACTATGTGTGCAAGTTCGGGTCTAAAGGCTGGTTGTGTCGCGGGTGTGTTGGTAAATCGCACGCAAAAAGAGATACCAGATCAAGAGACTTTGAAATCTACGGAAGTACGGACAATTCAGGTCGTCGTGGATGCTGCACGTAAGATGCTAACGTCATAATGTTATGCGAAACTCACCTTTGGCAATGGTGCGTAAAGTTGCTCTGTAAGGTCTGATAATATTTGGTCATATACCCTAGCAATATTAAGAGAGATATCCGAAGTTAGCTGATATAGGCAGTCGATATCTCTCTCATAATTTGGGTTACTAACGAGCTCTTCTAAAGTTCTTAACGCTTTACCGCAGGCCGGAGAAGTCAGTGTCAGCGGCGAGATAATTGAAAGCAGATTTATTTTTCGACGCATTTTGGTGCAGTAATACTTAGAGCGCTCATAACCTTCAACACTATGTATATCTTGTAGGGAAATTCTTAGCTGAGTCAGAACTTCCATTGAGTCTGCTACCTGTTGCCAGTTTTGGTGATATTCAACACTCAAGTCTTCTCTTCCCGCTTCAACTAGCCATGTAATAACAATTTCATCGATAAGAAATAAGCAGTGGCGAATCGTCTTTCCATGGATCATTTGATTCCGCGCTACCGATCGATCTTGCCACTCTCTCGATAAGGCTCGCAACATAAGCTGGAACACTCGATAAGTTGATTTACTTTCAAATGGAGAGAGAGCGATTAATTGGTTGGACTTTTCTTCAAGTTGTGCGGTGATATCGAGTACTTTGCTATTGGTATTTTCATTTAACACTATATTGCAGTGAGTGTAGCTACGAGATTTACGGATTAGAAGTAGAATTTCGCGCAAGATAACGACGACGTCGTACTTGCGTGTGAATGTTGTTTCCCTTTGCTTTGAAAGAAACATTAGGGAGAGTAAAACGCAGCACGATACTAAGATCGAGATAAGTATGAACATGGGCTCTCCTCCTCCAGTGATTGAAATGTCCTTGGCCAATATGACATTTCGAAGCATTTCATTTCGTTGAAGCAGATAACATGCCAAGGGTAAAGTCATTTAAAATCAATCAATTATAAATGTTGCTTTATGAGGAGTGTATCAAGTTGGTGCAATTTGCCCTAGAAAGAAAATCCCCAGCTTGAAAGCTGGGGATTTGAATAAAACCAATGCCAGCAACTAATTGATCAAAAATTGCTGTAATAGGTATAAGTGTTAAGAGAGATCACATGACGCGCATTCCAGGTTGAGCGCCTTCATGCGGTTCGAGGATCCAAAGATCGCTACCACCAGGACCTGCTGCCAGAATCATGCCTTCAGACATACCAAACTTCATCTTGCGAGGTTTTAGGTTGGCAACCATCACTGTCAATTTGCCTTCTAGCTCTTCAGGCTTGTAAGCAGATTTAATACCTGAGAATACTTGACGGGTTTCACCACCAATATCCAATTGGAATTTAAGCAGTTTGTTTGCCTTTGGCACTTCTTCACAAGAGATGATTTTTGCAATGCGCATGTCTACTTTAGCAAAGGCGTCAAACTCAATCTCTTCCGCAATTGGGTCTTTGCTCAGTTCAGTTTCGTTTTGAGTCGCTTCCGCTTTTTCTTTTGCTGCCACCTCAGCTGCCGCATCTTCTTTTGATGCTTCAACCATAGCATCAACTTTTTTCGGGTCGATACGGTTAAACAGGGCCTTGAACTTGGTAATTGTATGGTCAGTTAACGGTGACTGCATACCTTGCCAAGTGAGTTCTTCATTTAAGAAAGACTCTGAGCGAGCAGCCAGTTCAGGCATCACAGGTTTTAGGTATGTCATCAGAACGCGGAACAGGTTAATACCTACAGAGCAGATATCTTGTAGCTCTTGATCTTTGCCTTCTTCTTTCGCAACAACCCAAGGCGCTTTCTCATCAACGTATTGGTTTGCTTTGTCTGCTAGTGCTGTAATTTCACGAATTGCTCGGCCGAACTCACGAGTCTCATAAAGCTCAGCGATACGGTCAGCTGCTGCAACGAACTCATTGTATAGTTCTGGCTCAGCGAAATTCGCAGATAATTTGCCTTCAAATCGTTTGCTGATAAATCCAGCATTGCGTGAAGCAAGGTTAACAATTTTGTTTACTACGTCTGCATTAACACGTTGAGTGAAGTCTTCAAGGTTAAGATCTAAATCGTCGATGCGGCTATTTAGTTTCGCAGCGTAGTAGTAGCGGAGACATTCTGGGTCGAGGTGGTCTAAGTATGTACTTGCTTTGATAAACGTGCCTTTAGATTTAGACATCTTAGCGCCATTTACCGTGACATAGCCGTGTACGAAGACGTTATTTGGTTTGCGGAAACCAGAGCCTTCCAACATTGCAGGCCAGAAAAGGCTGTGGAAGTAAACAATGTCTTTACCGATGAAGTGATAAAGCTCCGTTTGGCTATCCTTGTTCCAGTACTCATCAAAATCAAGATCATCGCGTTTGTCACATAGATTTTTAAATGAACCCATGTAGCCGATAGGTGCGTCTAGCCAAACATAGAAAAACTTGTCTTTTTCGCCCGGGATTTCGAAACCAAAGTATGGCGCATCACGGGAAATATCCCACTGCTGCAGACCAGACTCGAACCACTCCTGCATTTTGTTTGCTGTTTCTGATTGCAAAGTACCAGAGCGAGTCCACTCTTTAAGCATGCTTTCGAACTGAGGCAAATCGAAGAAGAAGTGTTCAGAATCCTTCATTACAGGAGTCGCACCAGAGACTGCTGATTTCGGGTCAATCAATTCAGTTGGGCTGTAAGTTTCACCACAGTTGTCACAGTTGTCACCGTATTGATCTTCTGACTTACACTTCGGGCAGGTGCCTTTAACAAAGCGGTCTGGTAAGAACATCTCTTTCTCAGGATCGTAAAGTTGAGAAATGGTGCGGCTTGAGATGAAGCCGTTCTTTTTGAGTTGTAGATAGATGTGCGAAGCCAGTTCACGGTTCTCATCTGAGTGAGTACTGTGGTAGTTATCAAAGCTAATATCGAATCCGGCGAAATCTTTTTGGTGCTCTTCGCTCACTGCGGCAATCATCTCTTCAGGAGAGATACCCATCTGCTGTGCTTTCAGCATGATTGGCGTGCCATGTGCGTCATCGGCACAGATAAAATTCACAGTGTTGCCGCGCAGGCGTTGATAGCGTACCCAGATATCAGCTTGAATATGCTCGAGCATATGGCCAAGGTGAATTGAACCGTTAGCATACGGGAGGGCGCAAGTTACCAGCAATTTTCTAGAAAGAAAGTTTCTTGGATCGGTTGCCATACTTATTATTTCGCTTTTCGATAGGTATAAAAATGATGAGTAATACTAACTCATGACTTCATTAAATCAAAGGACTCCACTAAACGAAAAACCGTATAAGCCTTGGGTTTTGTCTTGCTTGGCGAGATGGTAGGATTAGGCCAAACGGAGGATATATGCGTCAGTTAATTTCCAAACAAGATTTTTCTCAATGGCTGAATGATTTTCAGCACCCTCAGCTCATCGAAAATTGGGCTGCTCAACCACATGTTCTGACTGAGCCGGATGGCAGCAATATTGGCATCACCCTGCCATTCGCTTCCAATAGTATTGAGACACAACTGCAAGATTGGGTTAAACAGCAACTTGAGGCAAACCAGATTCCTCCAGTGAATGTGACGATAAAAACCGAGGTCAAAGCCCTTGAGTCGCATATCGCTAAATACACCAAAGGTGTAAAAAACATCATTGCTGTTACTTCTGCAAAAGGTGGTGTTGGTAAGTCCACGACTTCAGTCAACCTTGCTTTGGCAATTGCACGTAGCGGAGCAAAAGTCGGCCTGTTAGATGCAGACATTTATGGACCTTCTGTCCCTATGATGCTCGATCAACAAGATGCGAGTCCTTTAGTAAAAGACAACAAGTGGATGCAGCCAATTAACGCTTATGGCCTTTATACTCATTCGATAGGTTATCTCGTCGACAAAGAGCAAGCAGCAATTTGGCGTGGTCCTATGGCATCTAAGGCTCTCGGACAGTTACTTGAGGAAACTGAGTGGCCAGATCTTGATTATCTTGTTATTGATATGCCACCGGGCACAGGTGATATCCAACTGACCTTATCGCAAAGGTTTCCAGTGACGGCTGCAGTTATTGTAACAACGCCACAAGATCTAGCACTAGCAGATGCCCGCAAAGGCGCGACAATGTTTGAGCAAGTAAAAGTGCCAGTGTTAGGTGTGGTCGAAAATATGAGTTATCACGTTTGTAGTCAATGTGGACACCATGAGCATATTTTCGGTCATGGTGGAGCGGAAAAAATGGCGACCGATTACGGATTATCTCTTTTGGCACAAATACCGCTGCATATATCGATGCGTGAAGATATTGATGCAGGTAAGCCAACAGTGATTGCAAGGCCAAACAGTGAGCATGCGAAATATTATCTGGATCTTGCGGATAATGTTTGTAGCCGCCTGTATTGGCAAGGTAAAGAAAAACCTGACGCTATTCCTTTAACAATGGTTGAGTAGCTTGAGCCTAACATGCTCGACTTGATCGGTATCATTTAGCCGAGATATTGGTTGAGCAGAAACGAATAAATCTTCAGACATATCTAGTATCTGAAAGATGAAGCTCGTATAATCAGGCGGTTTTTATTAAGGGTGTTGTTAGATTAATCAATTATGATTTATCTGAGGATATCCTTAAATTTTTACCATACTATCATCAGGTGCGATAGATAATGTCTATTAATAATCAATGCGTAATCGTCGGTATCGCTGGCGCTTCTGCTTCCGGTAAGAGTTTAATCGCCAACACTATTTATAATGAACTTCGAGCTAAAGTTGGCGATCACCAAATTGGTGTGATCAAAGAAGATTGTTACTACAACGATCAAAGTCACCTGAGTATGGAAGAAAGGGTTAAAACCAACTATGACCATCCAAAGGCGATGGATCATGAGTTACTTTGCTCTCATCTAGAACAGTTGATTGAAGGAAAATCAGTAGAGCTTCCAGAATATAGCTATGCAGAGCACACTCGCATGGCAGAAACGACCACGATGACGCCAAAGAAAGTGATCATTTTGGAAGGCATCTTACTGCTGACTGACCCAAGACTTCGTAATCTAATGCACGCGACAGTGTTTATGGATACCCCGCTTGATATCTGTTTAACTCGCCGTTTGAAGCGTGATGTAGAAGAGCGCGATCGGACGATGGAATCCGTATTGAAGCAGTACCAAGACACGGTCCGTCCAATGTTCATGCAGTTTATCGAACCTTCCAAACAGTACGCGGATATTATTGTTCCACGTGGTGGTAAAAACAGAATCGCTATCGACGTTCTAAAAGCGCATATCACAAAGTTGCTTCGATCTTAACGCAGTACTAACTGAGCAATCTTTATTTTTCTCTTGATAAGTGGCACCTTAGGTGCCACTTTCTTTTTTTGGTATCAAGAAACTTGCAAGGAAAATGCGAATGAAGAAATTGCTGCTGATCGTTGCCATTCTCATAGTCGTCGTTGCTGGAGCTATCACTGCTTTAGTCACATTGGTTAATCCCAACCAATTTAAGCCTCTTATAGTCGAACAAGTCAAAAAACAAACGGGTTTGGATCTCGTTATTCAGGGTGATATTCATTGGCAGTTCTTCCCTTCAATTGGATTTGAGCTCGGGAAAACCGAGTTGAAAAACCCGAAAGGCTTTTCTAATCCTGATATGTTCAAAGTCAATCAAGTCGGTATTAATGTTTCAGTTCTTCCACTGTTAGACAAAGAGCTAAGAATTGGTAATGTGACGCTTAAAGGCGCTCAGATTGACGTAGAAACTTTAAAAGATGGATCAAAGAACATTGATGCTTTGTTGAGTAGTAATAAAGCAAGCACTGACACCAATACTTCTGCACCTACTCAGGCAGATACTACCGCGAGTGAACAAGAGAGCTCTGCGTCGAAAAGTGCCACAACGGCACCTGCTGCCAATAAGTGGACGGTAGATTTAGAAGGCGTCACCATCGAAAATGCAACGCTGCAAATGACCGATAAGCAAACAGGAAGTTTTACCAAGCTTTCTGATATGTCTCTTAACTTATCTGGGTTTGCTGCGGATCAGTGGACCAAAGCAACATTTTCTGCCAATGGACAAAATAACCAACAATCCTTTACCACCGAAGGTAGCTTGGAGTTTAAATTATCAAAAGATTTCTCTCAGTATGAGCTTAGAAATGTCTCTGTAACCAGCAGCTTTAAAGCTCCGGACATCAATATTGGTAAGGTTCATTTTGAATTGAATACTTTCCAACTGGATAAAGAGAATAAGTTAAGTTATTCCATCCAAGGTGGGGCTTCTAATTTATCCTTTGACCTTAAAGGCACTGGTATTTTGAGTGTCGACCATATGTTTTCTACCGTGGCGCTGAGCAATTTTAAGTTGGATGGCGATCTCAAAGGTCAAGCCTTACCCCAGTCTCCAATGAAACTCAACGTTTCTACCTCGCTAAGCTTCGACATTGCAAACAAGCACCTTTCTTTGCAGTTAGATAAGTTGCAAGCCAACGCTTTGGAGTTGGATGGAACGTCAGATGTGACGTTGTCGACCATTCCTAAGGTTCGCTTTAACTTGCATAGCCCAGATATTAATCTAGATGAGTTTTTGAGTTCTCAAAACAAAGCTCAACCTGAATCTAAAGGTGGTGAGGCTCAAGCAGCCAATAACGCCCAAGCGGTAGAGCCTTCAAAAAGCCCAACAAGTCAGTCCGGCGAAGTCGAACCTGAACTGTCGGCGCTGAAAACAGTGGATGTTAAGGGAACGATAGCCATTGATAAGTTTCAAATGCAAAACGCAAAAATGCAAAATGTAAAAGCGAGCATTTCGGTTAAAGATGGTATCGCGAAGCTCACCTCATTCACGTCGAACCTTTATGATGGGAAAATCACGGCGAATGGGACTCTAGATGCTCGTAAATCTCCTGCAACTTATAAAGTCTTGAGTAAGATTACGGGTGTGAAAGTACAGCCTCTACTTAAAGATGTAGTGAACAACGATAAGCTAGAAGGTACTGGTAACATCGACGTAAACATCCATGGAAAAGGTTTAACTCCACTAGGGATTAAACAAAATGTTGCGGGCACAATCGTCATTAATTTTGCTGATGGGGCGGTTAATGGCATCAATATCGCTCAGATGATTCGTACAAACTATGCCAAGATAAAAGGTGAGCCCGTCGGAAACACAGAGGAAGTACAAAAAACCGATTTTAGCTCCATGCAAGCCACCATCAAATTAGCGAATGGTGTAGCAACTACCGATGATTTAAGTGCTAAATCGCCGCTTCTCCGTGTTCATGGGCAAGGCTCGGCCAATTACGTTAAGGAAACGGTAGATGCTCTGATTCGAACGTCTATTGTCGGCTCTTTAAAAGGGCAAGGTGGCCAAAGTATCAATGAGCTGAAGGATGTCACCATTCCCGTTAAGATTACGGGAAGCTGGTCAAAGCCGAAATACAAAGTGATATTAGATGATGCTTTGAAGCAAAAAGCTAAGAATGAGTTAGAAAAAGGTATCGATAAGTTAAACAAAAAACTTGGCGACAAAATAAATAATGAGAAAACCAAACAAGCGGTAGATAAATTACTTAACAATTTGTTTAAATAAATATTCAGGCTCGGCAATCATATTGTCGGGCCTATATATTATGCAATAGAAGACCTATCCTAAAATAATCTCCCATGTAATGCTTTTGATGATCGAATGTTAAAAAAAATATTTGATCTACATCTCACTTAATTAGTCAAAATTTAATCACTTTTCTTGATCCATCACAAATGTTTGTCAACTATTTTTCTTTATTTGACCAAATTTGAACTTAGAACGAAATTTGTTCAGTTATAAAATCACTCATGCAAAAAACATATTGGCAACGAAATTTAATATTTGTAACAAAATAAATTGATCTGTATCACGTTTGTTTATTAATTGAACTTGAATGCAATATGCAACATGATTAATAAGTTGGTCAATTTTTAACGATTAAAGGGGCAAAATTGAAATGAAAGTATTCATTTTTTGAGACTTTAATCACCTTATCAATAGGGGTATCTTGGTATCGAGCCGATAAAGAATGAGTGCTGGTATCTATATTTTTAAGTGTAACTAAATGTTAACAACTTTAGTTGCTGAAGTATTATTGCCGCGAATATGTACGCTCTATGGCTATAACTCAAAGGTATAAGCATGGTAGACAGTACAACGAGCGAAGACATACTTATAGCAATAAAGAGAATGATGCGAAGTCAGTTATTTTTCGGGTTGCTGGTTATTATCTATCAGATATTTTCTGGGGATATTGCTCGCATAGAGTCAGCTTCTATTGGTGTTGTAGTGGCGATTATTCCAGGTTTATTTGGAATGTATTTAGCCAGTGTTAAAGCTAAGAAGAACCCTGATGCCGAAATAAAGGACCTCATACAATTTAGCAGGAAGGTTAAACTCGTTTATACCGTTATTTTGTTCGCCATTGTTTTTCGTTTAATGGACGTAGAAAATATTGTTGTAATCGCAAGCTACTGTATTACATTCATCGGGTACTTCGTCTCTCCATTTTTAAATAAAAAAGAAGATGATTTAAGGATAGGGTAAGGTGGAAAAAGTACTAACCGCTCATGATTATATTGAGCACCATGAAACATTCTTCACAATAGGTAAGGGCTTTTGGTCGATTAACCTCGACTCAATGATCATGGTTTGGATTCTTGGATTGCTATTTATCGCTGTATTCCGTTACGCGATATCTAAAAGCACGAAGGGAGTACCGAGTCGTTTTCAATGCTTTATCGAAATCGTGTTCGAATTCGTCAACAACCTCGCCAAAGAAATATTTCAGGCTGAAGACAGACTTATTGGTCCTTTAGCGTTGACGATATTTGTTTGGGTCTTCCTAATGAATTTCATTGACTTATTACCAGTTGATTTTATTCCTTATGTAGCGAGAGCGCTTGGCGCGCAACACTTTAGAGATTTACCATCAGCGGACGTGAACGTCACAATGTCTATGGCATTGGGAGTGTTTGTAGTAATGATTATCTACACTCTCAAAGCAAAAGGTCTTGTTGGCTTTGTTAAGGAATTGACTACTCAACCGTTTGATTCACCGTTTCTTTATCCAGTGAACTTTGTATTAGAGCTAGTAACGCTAATCTCTAAACCAATTTCTCTGGGTTTACGACTATTTGGCAACATGTACGCGGGCGAAATGATCTTCATTTTGATCGCATTAATGCCTTGGTGGATTCAATGGGCACTAAGTGTACCTTGGGCACTGTTCCATTTGTTAATTGTTTCTTTGCAAGCATTTATATTTATGGTTCTGACCATCGTTTATATGGCCTTAGCAGTAGAAAAACACTAACTGGCCAACTTAATTAACTAATTTATTTAACCTTTATTAACTATTTATATATTGGAGTTTTCAATGGATATTGTAAGTGCAGTTCTATACGTTGCTGGTGCTCTACTAATTGGTTTGGGTGCAGCAGGTGCCGCTGCCGGTATCGGTAATCTAGCTGGTAAATACTTAGAAGGTGTTGCTCGCCAACCAGACCTTACTCCTATGCTACGTACTCAATTCTTCATCATGATGGGTCTTGTTGATGCGGTTCCTATGATTGGTGTTGGTATCGGTCTATATATCATCTTTGCGGTAGCGTAACTTCCTCCCTCTATTCAACTTAAAGAGAACCATCAGCGAATTAAGAGAGGACGGGATGAACTTAAATGCAACCATGTTAGGCCAGGCAATATCGTTCGTGATATTTGTCTTGCTATGTATGAAGTATGTCTGGCCGCCACTTAGCCAAATGCTAGAAGAGCGCCAGAAAGACGTTGCCGAAGGCCTTCGTAATACTGAAATGGCGGCTAAAGAATTAGCACTGGCTAAAGAAAACGGTAATCAACTTATTGAAGATGCGAAAAAAGACGTCAGTAAGATGATTGCTCAAGGCCAAAAGCGTCGTGAACAGATTATCGAAGAAGCCATTCAAGAGGCAGAAAAAGAAAAAGCCCGCATTATTGCTCAGGGTGAAGCCGAAGTAGAAAGCGAGAAGAATCGCGTTCGCCAAGAACTTAAAGACGAAATGGCTGATCTTGTTATCAATAGTGCGCAGAAACTGATCAATAAAAACTTGGATACGGATTCGAACCGTGCACTGGTTGATCAATTGATCAAAGATATTTAGCGCACAAGGGGAGCAAAATGTCCGATTTAAAAACCATTGCTTACCCATATGCTAAGGCAGCTTTTGAGTTTGCAAAAGAAAAGCAGACTCTAGACGAGTGGCTTTCGATGCTCACTGTTGTTGTCGATGTAATCGAGCAACCACAAGTTGCTGCCCAAGTAAAAAACCTTGAACAAGGTGGGAAAACAGAATCTGATGAGTTCCTTCATTTTCTATTTTCCGTGTGCCAAGGCTTTCTCGATGATCATGTGCAAAACCTGATAAAGGTGATGGCAGAGAACCAACGCTTAATCGCAGTGCGAGAAGTACTAAGCGTATTTGAAGAGCTAAAGAACGAAAACGACAAAATGTTAGATGCGACCGTTGTTTCCTCTGAGCCATTGAGCGAAGAGCAACTTGAGGCGCTAACGAAATCTCTAGAGAAAAAACTAGATAGAAAAGTATCGTTAGCCAATGAAGTTGACAGCGATTTAGTCGGCGGCATTGTGGTCAAGGCTGGCGAACTCGTCATCGACGGTTCTTTAAAGTCCTCTATCCATCGTCTTGCAACTAGCTTGCACATGTAATAGGTATTTGAAATGCAATTAAATTCAACAGAAATTAGCGATTTAATCAAAGAACGAATCGCAACCTTCGATGTGAGCAGCCAAGCCCGCAATGAAGGTACTATCGTGTCAATCAGCGACGGTATCATCACTATCAACGGCCTAGCCGACGTCATGCAAGGCGAGATGATTGAATTGCCAGGTGGCCGTTACGCACTAGCACTTAACCTTGAGCGTCACTCAGTAGGTGCGGTTGTAATGGGTCCTTACGCTGACCTTAGCGAAGGCATGAAAGTAACCGGTACTGGTCGTATCTTAGAAGTGCCAGTTGGCCCATCACTGCTTGGCCGTGTAGTTAATACACTAGGTCAGCCAATCGATGGCAAAGGCGAAATCAAAACAGATTTGTTTAACGCGGTAGAAATCATCGCCCCAGGCGTTATCGACCGTAAATCGGTAGATCAGCCAATCCAAACTGGTTATAAAGCCGTTGACTCTATGGTGCCAATCGGCCGTGGTCAGCGTGAGCTTATCATCGGCGACCGTCAGACTGGTAAAACAGCGATGGCAATCGATGCGATCATCAACCAGAAAGATTCTGGCGTTAAATGTGTATACGTAGCAATCGGTCAGAAAGCATCGACTATCGCTAACGTAGTACGCAAGCTAGAAGAGCACGGCGCACTGGAAAACACCATTGTTGTTGTAGCTTCTGCTTCTGAATCAGCAGCTCTACAATACCTAGCACCTTATGCGGGTTGTACAATGGGTGAATACTTCCGTGACCGCGGTGAAGATGCACTTATCGTATACGATGATTTGTCAAAGCAAGCTGTTGCTTACCGTCAAATCTCACTACTTCTAAAACGTCCACCGGGCCGTGAAGCATTCCCTGGTGACGTATTCTACCTCCACTCACGTCTACTAGAGCGTGCTGCTCGTGTAAACGAAGAGTACGTAGAGCGTTTCACTAATGGTGAAGTAAAAGGTAAAACAGGCTCTTTAACTGCACTACCTATCATCGAAACGCAAGCGGGTGACGTATCAGCGTTCGTACCGACCAACGTAATCTCGATTACTGATGGTCAGATCTTCTTGCAAACTCAGCTATTCAACGCAGGTCTACGCCCAGCAGTTGACCCAGGTATCTCGGTATCTCGTGTTGGTGGTGCAGCGCAAACTAAGATCATCAAGAAACTGTCTGGTGGTATCCGTACCGCACTTGCTCAATATCGTGAATTGGCAGCGTTTGCTCAGTTCTCATCTGACCTAGATGAAGCAACTAAGAAACAGCTTGACCACGGTGAGCGCGTGACTGAATTGATGAAGCAAAAGCAATACGCACCAATGTCTGTGGCTGAGCAAGCGACGATCGTATTCGCAGCTGAAAAAGGCTACCTAAGCGGTGTTGAGTTGTCTCGAGTTGGTTCATTTGAAGAAGGTCTTCTAGCACACGCGAAATCAAACGCGCCTGAGCTTCTTAAGACTATCAATGAGACTGGAAATTACAACGATGATATCCAAGCTCAGCTAACCAAGCTTCTAGATGATTTTGTTGCTTTGCAGTCATGGTAATCGCACCAATCTCAATTAATTAAGAGGGGAGCTAACCATGGCCAATACAAAAGAAATTCGCACTAAAATCTCGAGTGTAAAAAGCACTCAGAAGATCACTAGTGCGATGGAAATGGTGGCAGCCAGTAAAATGCGTAAGGTACAGGACAACATGGAAAAAGCCCGTCCTTACGCTGAGAGCATGCGCAGAGTGATTAGCCATGTTGCATCAGGCACACTCGAGTATAGCCACCCATATTTAGAAGAGCGTGAAGCTAAGCGTGTCGCTTACATCATTATCTCTTCTGATAGAGGTTTGTGCGGCGGATTGAATACAAACCTGTTTAAGCAAGTACTGACTGAAATGGCAGAATGGCGCGAGAAAGGCGTGGATGTTGAAACCACCCTTGTTGGCTCGAAAGCTATCGGCTTTTTCCATAGTGCAGCCAAAGTGGTCGCACAAACATCTGGACTTGGTGATGAGCCAAAGGTTGAAGACCTACTTGGTACAGTAAACGCGATGTTGGAATCGTATAACGAAGGTCAAATTGATCGTCTTTATATTGTGTACAACGAGTTCGTGAATACCATGGTACAAAAACCTACGGTGAAGCAGTTACTGCCTTATCCAAAAGATGAACAAGACTCAAAGTCAAATGCTCGTTGGGACTATATCTATGAACAAGATCCTCGAGTAATATTAGATGACTTGGTGCATCGCTATATTGAGTCTCAAGTGTATCAAGGTACAGTTGAGAACATCGCTTGTGAACAAGCTTCTCGAATGGTTGCTATGAAAGCTGCGACAGATAACGCTGGTAAGTTGATCGAAGATCTACAACTTGTCTACAACAAAGCTAGACAGGCAGCGATCACTCAAGAATTGAGTGAAATCGTGTCGGGTGCGCAAGCGGTTTAAAGATTTCCGAGGTAAATAATGAGTATCGGTAAGATAGTAAAAGTCATCGGCGCGGTCGTTGACGTAGAATTTGAACACAACAGTGGCCCGCGCGTATATGACGCACTTCGCCTTGTTGGTGAAGAGAGCACATCACTTGTTCTTGAAGTTCAACAACAACTTGGCGGTGGCGTTGTTCGTGCCATCGTTATGGGTAGCTCTGACGGTTTACGTCGTGGCATGAAAGTAGAGAACACTGGTGCGCCAATCTCTGTGCCTGTAGGTACTAAGACTCTTGGTCGTATCATGAACGTTCTTGGTGAAGCAATCGATGAGTGCGGCGAAATCGGTGCAGAAGAGCACTATGCAATTCACCGTCCAGCACCAAGCTACGAAGAGCAATCGAACGAAACTGCGCTTCTAGAAACAGGCGTTAAAGTTATCGACTTGGTTTGTCCATTCGCTAAGGGTGGTAAAATCGGTCTGTTCGGTGGTGCGGGTGTAGGTAAGACCGTTAACATGATGGAGCTTATCAACAACATCGCACTTCAACACTCAGGTCTATCTGTATTCGCTGGTGTTGGTGAGCGTACTCGTGAAGGTAACGATTTCTACTACGAGATGCAGGAAGCGGGCGTTGTAAACGTTGAGAAGCCTGAAGAATCAAAAGTAGCGATGGTTTACGGTCAGATGAACGAGCCACCGGGTAACCGTCTACGTGTTGCTTTGACTGGTCTAACAATGGCTGAGAAGTTCCGTGACGAAGGTCGTGACGTACTACTGTTCATCGATAACATCTATCGTTATACACTTGCGGGTACTGAGGTATCAGCGCTGTTAGGCCGTATGCCATCAGCGGTAGGTTACCAGCCAACTCTTGCAGAAGAGATGGGTGTACTTCAGGAGCGTATCACGTCAACTCGTTCTGGTTCTATCACGTCTGTACAGGCGGTATACGTACCTGCGGATGACTTGACTGACCCGTCTCCAGCAACAACGTTTGCTCACTTGGATGCAACAGTTGTACTTAACCGTAACATCGCCGCTATGGGTCTATACCCAGCGATCGACCCGCTAGATTCAACGTCTCGTCAGCTTGACCCTCTAGTTGTTGGTCAAGAGCACTATGACATTGCTCGTGGCGTACAGCAAACACTGCAACGTTATAAAGAGCTAAAAGATATCATCGCTATCCTAGGTATGGATGAGCTATCTGAAGAAGATAAGCAAGTGGTATCTCGTGCACGTAAGATTGAGCGTTTCTTAACTCAGCCTTACCACGTAGCAGAAGTCTTTACTGGTGACCCAGGCGTATACGTACCTCTAAAAGAAACACTACGTGGCTTTAAAGGTCTGCTAGCGGGTGATTATGATGATATCCCAGAGCAATCTTTCATGTACTGTGGTTCAATTGACGAAGTACTAGAAAACGCGAAAAAAGCTTAACAGCGGGGAGGTAACATGGCTATAGGTGTAAGTGAGAACACATTTGACCTTCAAATAGTCAGTGCAGAAGGGGTGATTTTCTCTGGTCCCGCCCACGCTTTAGCGATTTCTGGTGCGGATGGTGAATTGGGTATTCGTCCAGGTCACTCTCCGTTGATCAGTAAGATCAAACCGGGTGTTGCTAGCTTTGTCGCTGACTTAAAGCAACCAGAAGAAGTACTATACGTCTCTGGTGGCTTAGTGGAAGTTCAGCCTGAAGTTGTCACTGTAATGGCTGATACGGTATTGCATGGTGAAGAGATTGATAAAGCAAGAGCGGAAGCTGCACGTCAGATGGCTCTTGAAAATATCAACCGTCACGATGGTGATATCAACTTCGCTCAAGCGCAGCTAGAGCTAGCGAAAGCGCTTGCACAGTTGCGAGTGGTTGAGCTAACAAGCCAGCGCAGAAGATAAGCCTGCTTTTCTTTATATCGAAAAACCTCTGCTTTTTGAGCAGAGGTTTTTTATTTCCTGCTAATTGCTCTCTCTTTTTTACTACGTCCCAATATATAACCATTTGTTTTCTATTCGCATTCCTTGGTGGAATACCCATATTCTTTTTAATTTATTGTTACTTCATATAGATTGCCATCGAACATGAAATATATCCAATACGAGGTTTACTATGTCGTCGCAGCTGTATAGGGCAGATAGAATTAATTGGAATGTGGTGTTAGTAGATTGTCCAAGTAGCAAATATCCAGCTATGGATTCTGATGGATATGAAATATATAACAACACCCACTTTAAAACAGAAGAGGAAGCTTGGCATTCATTATTGATCGAAGTCGAGGCTTGGGTTACTTCAAGCAACCGTAACTTCAAACAAAGTGAGGCCGTATTATACCGGAACCGAAAGCTTTTGGAGGAAGCAAACGAAGCACATGAGGTGCTTAAAGGACATATGAAAAGAATGCATTCTTCCATATAGAAACTCTCCAATCTTAAGTCATTTAATTCTTTGTAATGCGTAGCTAGTTTTCTCTACTGCTATCTAATTCTTAAAACACTTTCCTCTAGATTTAATATTTATATTTCTCTCTATTTTTAATTAACTGATTTATATGAATATTCCCCAGAGGAATATTCATATGCCTTTGGTTTTATAAACTGTTCATTTAAATTGCAATTAGGGCAAATTAAGCATAGGGAGAGGAAATATTTGTATAAAACACGTTCGCTTTTTAGTACTTCGAGACGGTTCTTAGACAGATATTTTGTAGCAAATTTATTAGGAGTCAGTTCGTATTGTTTAGTTTGCTAAACCCTTCCTGTTGAAGAGAGTGAGGCGTATTTATGGGCAGTATACAAGATAGAATTTCCTTTTTTGAAAACAAAATTTATGAATCTTTAAATGTACCGACTTTTGAATCATTTAAGAAAAAATCTAATAAAAGACTTCAAAAACAAAAATATAAAAAGTTAGCAGCGGAAGCAGCAAAGAAAGCTCGCTTTCTAAATGATACTGAACAAGCGGCTAAACAGAATATGTCTAAAGTCTTAGGGCAAATCAAAAACCTAGGAGGAGGGTTGTCACAAGGGTTCAACCTTGTTAGCAAAGAAAAGCTTAAAAATGCGAAAAGTTTCTACAATGAGTATCGTGCCAATGCTCCCTTAAATAAGGGGGAAGACGATACATTGGAAATTATGTTTAACTGTCTCAAAAGTGATGCTCATCTCACCCAATATCTGGATAAAACATACCAAGAAGAAATTAAGAACAGTACTGGCAAACTCAGCTATGGGGCTAGGAGGCAACTTAACAACGTTCGTTTTAAAACCAAGCAACTATTCATTCTATATAAAAAGTTCATCGAGGCTCAAATAGAGCTATTGTCGTTTGCGGATAAAATAGCCAGTATCAGCGATGGGACAGTAGTTCAACCTCCCGGAGCTTTCCAAGGCACTAAGTCTTTTAAAGGAGCACTGCAAAAAGTGACTATCCGTGAGCGAAGCTCCGACATAGGAAATTTAAAAGACTGCGCGCGAGCGACCATTATTTTTAAAACAACGGCGGATCTTATTCGAGCAAAGAATGATGTTGTTAAATCTCCAGCCTTTCAAGCTGTTCAGAATCATCAAAAAGCATTAAAAGACCGCTATGATTCTGGCTCCGGTGATTTGGAGAAATTCAATGTTGGCGCTCAAGATTCTGGCTATCGAGACATCAAGTTCTTTATACAAATGCCGAATTCTAAAACTATTGCTGAGCTACAGTTAAACACTGGCGTAATGGCGGAAGCAAAAGAGCAAGAGCATGTTATTTATGAGATTTTACGAACAACAAAAGATACGAGTCGAGCTTTTACCGTTACAAATGTCGACATACTAAAAGGTGTGCAAAAGCATATGAACTCAAGTTGGTTTGATAAAGCGCGCAGGACTACTTTAGGTGTGAATATGGAGCTTAAAGTGCTTGAAGGCATGATTCAGCAATTTAAGAATACAAAGTATACCCAGTTAAACGTAAGTAAACAGCAAGCTGAAGCTTTAATGAAAGTAGCAAACAGTTTATACGCTTACGCAACGAGTAAACTAGCAACTTAGTCTATTCGACTTTAGGGATTGAACATAAATAGTGCTCATTTTTAATGAGCACTATTTATGTGGGGCTGAGTTATTGTCTTAAAATGCGGTCAACAGACATGGTTTGTTCAAAGTCACTGCGGAAAGGGTTGATGTCCAAGCCACCACGGCGAGTATAACGAGCGAAAACGGTCAATTTTTCTGGGTTACAGCAACGCTTGATATCACTGTAAATACGTTCGACACATTGCTCATGAAACTCGTTGTGATCTCTAAATGAGATGACGTATCTCAACAAAGCTTCTTTATCTATAGCAGGGCCAGTATATTTTATGTATACGCTACCCCAGTCTGGCTGGTTGGTAACTAGACAGTTGGATTTTAGTAAATGCGAGCATATGTTTTCTTCTACAATATTTTCCGACGTGTTGTTTAGCAAACTGTCTTCATTATATTCATAGCAACTTACTTCTATATCTAAGTCATCGATGCACTGAAATCCTGCATTACTATCTTGCATCTGAAAGGCTTCAGTCACGTCGTGTAGCTTTATTGCCACAGCACCTCCAGCCGCTTGACTTAGGTCAGATGTCAGTGCTTCTGTAACTTGCTGTGCAGTGTTGAATTTCGATTGGTTGAATGAATTCAAATATAGTTTAAATGACTTTGATTCAATAAGGTTTGGGCTGCTCGCAGGAATCTTAAATTCAGCGACGGCAACCATTGGTTTTCCTTTTGAATTTAGCCAAGAAAGCTCATAACCCGTCCACAAGTCGTATCCAGTTAAACCTCTATCACTAAACTGCTTGATATTGCTCCTGCCTCCGGCTCTAGGGATAGGGTCGAGTAGGCTTGGGGAGTAAGTAGAAACATACTCGGTTTTTTTACCTAAATTCTTAGAATAATCCATGGGTATACCTTTAAGAGCTTTATCAGTTTGGCATTGTAAAACAGGCGTTCAGCCGGCTCATATATCGGGTGGCAAATTAGCATAATTTGCGGGGAAATGTTACCGATTTAGCTGAGCTAAGTGGCAGATTAAAAACTTTAGGCTAACAACGAAACTCAACGTCAAGAGGTTAAAATTGATTACGCACTATTTTAACTGAACCATAACAAATCTAACTTGAAGAGAGTCGTACAAAGTGCTAAAGATCAAGCACTTTCCATGACAGGTTAGAGCAATGAAAGCTTCAAAATGGTTATTGGTACTGATGACATTCATGCCTTTTGGATATGGGTTTTGTCAGGGATTCTCAAGCGAGTTAGAGCAAATTCTAAAGACCAGTAATAACAGAGATATTGGCATCTCAATACTGGACTTGAAATCCGGTAAGCCTGTATACAGCCACAATGCTTATGATTATTTTGTTCCCGCCAGCAACATGAAGATATTAACTTCGGCGGCGTCTCTATATATGTTGGGCCCTGATTTTGAGTTCACGACTCAAGTCCTTGCTGATAAAAAGCTTATCCACAATAAAGTATTAAGCGGAGACTATTACCTTTCTTTTAGCGGTGATCCAACGTTGACGGTTGAACAACTACAAGACTTAATTAAACAGTCAAATATTAAAAAGATCACTGGAAATATATACGTAGTAAACCCCTACGATGGTATGACGGTTCCGCCTGGAGCAACTAGTGATGATCTTATGTGGGGCTATGCGTCGCCGGTCAACGGTTTCATTCTTAATGAAAATCAGTTTTCTGTGACAATCACTCCTTCAAATACGATAGGCCAACCAGCGCAACTGCAAGTTGGCGACGACTTTATTCATAATCTCAAAGGAGAGGTTAGTACGCAGACCTATGCGGATTGCCCAGCCAGTGTTGATATCAATTATGTTAACCATTCAACGTTAGAAGGCTGTGCTCGGGCTAGTGCTAAACCCTACAAACTTAAGCTATCAATCCAGAATAGTAGGGAGTATTTACGTAATGTGTTAGCAAAGGTTTTTACTGATAACGGCATAGACTTTAGCGGTCATATCTTATATGTCCATCAGATGCCACAGGGGCTTGACACTTTGAGTACTCATAGCTCAGAAGATCTGCAAAGCATTCTAAAATATGCACTCAAAAACTCGGATAACTTGTACATAAACGCCATATTGAAAAAAATGGGACAGGTGTATAAAAATAACGGTGAAAATGGCAATTTTACCAATGGTATTGACGCCTTGGTTCGTACCATAAACTCGAACACAAATCTGAGTTTAAACAGTAAAGACTTTGCTGATGGCGCTGGGCTATCTATCTACGACAGGTTACAACCTGCTCAAATTACTCATGTGCTATTTAATATTTTAAATAACCAAGATCTCGCTTCTGTTTACAAACCACTGTTGCCTATCGCATGCACTGATGGAACGCTCTGGAAGCGAATGTGTTCACAAGATATTAAAGATAACGCTTATGCAAAAACAGGAAGTATGGAACGCTCAGGTGTATCAAGCCTATCGGGTGTCGTTACAACGTTCAAAAATCACAAAATTGTCTATTCAATTTTGATCAATCAATCGAGTGATATACATAAGGCTAGGCAGTTGCAGAATAAAGTTGTACAAGCGATTTATAGCCAACTATAAGCAGCGAAAGAGGAGAGTATAGTGCTTTGATTTTTAATATGATTTTGGCCTTTTCTCTAGTTGGTGTTACACACTTTTACAAATTGACGCATTGTCTTAAACAATACACATTGTTTGAGCATCAATATGAATATAGAGTTTAGACTCAACTCCTGTAGAAAATTATGTTGTGTTATTGCAGATGCGGTAAGCGAACCTCCCCCCTAATTCGCTTACCGCATATTTTTTATTTATTTCCAAAAAAGATAATTCCGACTCCCAACAAAATGACCATGGCACCTGATACGTCCCATCTTGTGGGCATGACCCGTTCAACTCCCCATAGCCAAAAGATCGCAGTAACCACGTATATCCCGCCATACATTGCATAAGTTCTACCTGCATCATCTGGATGAAGAGTGAGTAGCCAAGAAAATATCATCAAGCTCAACCCTGCTGGCAACAGTAACCAAACAGATTTATTTTGATTGAGCCATAAGTAGGGGAGGTAGCAGCCAATTATTTCCGCGATGGCAGTAAGTATAAATAATCCGATTAAATAAGAGTTTTGAAGCATAACGTATGGTTATTAGTAAATAATAAGGCAGTTAGAAGATAAAACTGCCTAGTCTTTATTGTCAATTTATATTTTGAATAATTCTCATTAACTATCTCTTGATGTTTTTATTACATTTTAGATACTATTCCAGTGCAGATTGATGAGCTCAGTAAAATGACCATCTAATTAAGCAGAAAATGAGATGTTTTAATACTAATTAAATAAATATCTGCAATAACGTCAGTCGTGCACGCTTTAACTGGGGATCACTTATGTTTGTCAGCGCATCCACACTTGGTATATTTATTCCGACATTCTTTTTCGTCTCTGCCACTCCCGGAATGTGTATGACGTTGTCGATGACACTGGGTATGTCGGTAGGTGTTAGGCGCGCAATGTGGATGATGTTTGGAGAATTAATTGGTGTAGGCTTGGTTGCAATCGCAGCTGTTTCTGGCGCTGCGACGGTTATGTTGCTTTACCCAATAGTGTTTACTTTTATGAAGGTTTTAGGGGGTATTTATCTCCTATACCTAGGAGTTCAGCTCTGGCGTTCTAAAGGAAAAATGGCGGTATCTGCCGATAATACGTCCAGTATCGTAAAGTCACGTTATGAATTGGCGTTACAAGGGTTCATGACGGCAACAACAAACCCTAAAGGCTGGGCGTTTTTTATAGCCTTACTGCCTCCATTCATCAGTACGGCTTCTCATGTTGTTCCTCAAGTAATGAGCTTAGTTGGAATCATATTGATTCTAGAATTTACCTGCTTGTTGCTTTATGCCATAGGAGGACGTTACCTCAGCCAATTCTTACATCAAAGTGGTAACGTAAGATTCATTAATAGAATAGCTGGCACACTAATGATAGGTGTTGGTATATGGCTCGCATCAGCTTAGGGCGTGTTGGTCTTTTGCGATGATTTTTGCAGCAGTTTGTCGCTTGTTTCTACAAGGAAGTGGTGGTGCCGTGTAGTCACCTACACAAATCAGCACTGACGCCGTAGAAGGGAGCGACAAGCGCTGCCCTAGTCTTCAACGTCCATTTCCACTCGATCGCGACCGTTTTCTTTAGCTTTATAAAGAAGGGCATCTACTCTCTTTAGCATGCTGTCGATATTGTCGCCTTCTTTTATCGAGGTAACACCAACACTCACAGTAAGCGGTACTGGTTTACCGTTGCTCTTTAGCTTTAGAGATCGAATGCCATCGATTAGTCGGTCTAAGACATAAGTAGATTCGTTGGCAGATGTTTTTGGGAATACTGCGAGAAACTCTTCTCCACCCCAGCGCCCATAAACGTCCCCTTTTCGGCCTACATTTTCTACAACGAGTGCAAACAATTTGAGGGCTTCGTCACCGACATCATGACCAAAGTTGTCATTGATGGATTTGAAATGGTCAAAATCTAATAGTGCTATGACAAGATCGCGGTTGTATCGAAGACAGGTACTGATTTGTTCTGTGAGCACTTTTTCTAGGCAGCCCCGGTTGTATAGACCAGTCAGTGCATCGGTATTAGCCATGATTTCCAACCGAGAACGGGCGTCTTCAAGTGCGGCTAAGTCTCTCTCTCTTGCGATTTCGTGGCCAACCCATTCGGCAAATAATCGCACCAGTTCAATATCTTGACGTATGTAGTTACGAGTGGGGTGAGGGCTGGAAAAGTTTAGTGTTCCATAGCGTTCACCATCAACGAAAATAGGTGAGCCCAAATAGGCTTCTAGGCCAAAATTTTCGAAGCACGGATGTCTGGCGATAGAGCTGTTGGATACATGATGAAAGCCTTGTACATCGTTGGCGTTAAATACATGTACGCAGTAGGTGATACCAAGGTCAAACTTCATTCCTGGCTCAAGGGCATCATCCGGATGAACTGCTCTCTGGACAATGTATTCTTGCTCTTCAATTTTGCTAAAAATACCGATAGGGAGCCCAAAATGCTCGCAGCCTAAGCGTAAAATAGCGTCCACACGTTGTTGAAAGTTTAGTTGGCGGTCAGAAGTTATAACATGTAGTTTATTGAGTGTATCTTCAGCTGAAATGCGAGACGACTCATCTTTAACCATAGTGACATAGTATTGAGTCTTGCCTTGCGAATTTTTGATTGCACCTCCAGTCGAGACACCATGAAAAACATGGCCTAATCGAGTTTGATACTCGACTACATATGAATCTTCTGAGTAGTCTGCTCGTTCATTCAGTAGTGGCTCTTGATCTGACTTAAATTCAGGCTCTTGTGCGTATAAAGCATGGATATATTTACCATTGATATCTTCATTTTTGTAATCAAAGAGTGCTTCCGCCGCTTTATTGAGATTGACTATTTTTCTTTCTGCGTTAGCAATAATGACGGCGATATCAACATTTTTAAACACTAAAGCAAGTGTCTTCGTATCTATGTTTAGCTGTCTATCATATATACCTGATGTATTCACTTTCTTTTCCTTAGATTATGAAACTAAACAAATAAACAATATTTAGTAATGGTGCTGAAATGAATGAGTACGATGCAATCATGTATTAATATATAACGCATGTGCATTTACGCTTATATAAGTTGGTGCTCTTATTGCTGCATTTGTATCATGAATGCGCAATGTTTAAAGTTGCTACGGGTTACATAACTTAAGCAATATGAATTTTTCCACCGAATGGAGAATTACCAGTAACACTAGCAATTACATGATGAGAGTTAAAGTCGGCTCCATCAAAAATTTTCAATTAGGTTAGAGGGTTGCACTAGATTTTTGGGCCTAACGTTGCTCCCCAATCCATTGCATAGTACACACTTATATGAAAACTTACCTATACTTGTTGGACCTATATAAAATATCCTGCATATCAATGATAGGGGAAAAGAATGACGCAACAAGCGTTAGTTGTAGATGATGACCAGTACATCCGTCAATTTGTAAACACGCTTTTGAATAAAGAGTTTGGTGAGCAGCTATCTGTTGCTATGTGCTGTAACGGCAAAGAAGCATTGGAACTGCTCGAAAGCCAGTCGTATAACCTTGTCATTACTGATGTGATGATGCCTGAACTCGATGGGTTTGAGCTAATAGAAAACCTTCGTAGAAGTTATGATTTGCCGATAATCGCCATGTCAGCAGGGTTTAGAAACGCAGACTCGCAATCTGTACTCAAAGTTGCTGATTCCTTAGGTGCTGACATTGTTATTGATAAAGCAGACCTCAGCAAAGAGCTTGTCAGCAAAGCTAGGTTGTTTTTAGGTTAACGATTTGTAGCGCTAGCAATCAGATCACTAACCTATTTGACGACTTTTGTCCGTTCTTCATAGTTTTTGTATCGAATTCTCAATTTCAATAATTCTTATTTAGTGCTGTATAACTACTCTAATCTCTATCTATAGTTAAAAGTATCGATAAGAGAAAAGGGTAAGAGAATGGACTCACATTATCTTTTGTTTCTTTGTAAACGTGCGATTACCGTACTAATAAAGAAAGCTAAGACACTTGTTGGGTGTTTGTTACTTATAGTGGGCAGTTCCGCGTGGGCCTCGGAACCGATTAAAGTTACTATGTTAAATCCTGATCCTCCGGGCGATCCATTCTGGGATCAAGTGGTTTCTTTTATGCAGGCTGCTGCTAAAGATCTAAATATCGAACTGAAGGTTATCAATTCGAGATCTCAAGATCGGTTCTATTACTTAGAGCTGGCTAAAAAAGAGATGGAGTCAGAAGATAAGCCGGATTATTTTGTCGCCATTTTATTGAATAGGATTGGTCCTTGGATGCTCAAATCTGCCCAAGAGAATGGAGTCAAGGTATTTACAATCAATACCGATGTTTCTGAAAACGATAATACTGAGATAGGCAAACCCAGAGGCAAATATAAAAATTGGATCGGCAAAATGCATCCTGATGATCGTTATGCGGGATATCTTTTGGGCAAAAAACTGCTTGAGCAAGCCGAGAAGAAAATAGATGGCTCTGGTAAGAAAGTAGAAGTGATAGCAGTTACTGGTGGTAGAGCAACAGCGGTGGCTGAGCAAAGAGTTAACGGTTTAAGGGAAGCTATCGAAGAGTCTTCTCAATCGAAATTAGTACAAGTTGTGTACACAGATTGGAGCTCTACGATGGCCGCTCAGAAAACGGCCTCTCTGATGAGACGTTACCCAAACATTAGCGTGGTGTGGGCTGCGAGTGACTTTTTATCTTTTGGTGCTTTGTCTGGTGTACAAGAGCAGACTGGAGAGTCAAGTGGTCGCGTTATATCGGGTGGGATTGATTGGACAAATGAAGGCCAGCAAGCAGTCTTGAATCATAAAATGGCTGCAACGGTAGGTGGGCACTTTATGGAAGGGGGGTGGGCCCTCGTACTACTGCATGATTACCATCATGGAAAAGACTTTGAGCCGTTACTTGGATTGCAGATTAAAACTAAGATGAGTGCTCTAGATGAGAATAATATTGGACCTTACATGCAAAATTTTGGTACCAACGATTGGGATAAAATAGACTTTAAGCAATTTTCTAGAGTATATAACCCAGACATGAAAAAGTATCAATTTAATTTAGAAAACGTAGAACTAAAATAGCTTCTGGTTATTTTAGTTCTTTACCACTTGAGACTATTATGGGGCTTATATATGTATTCATAACTTTGATATAATAAATTTACTTGTCAATTGTACTTACAAATCTTCAAGTTTTAATAACTACTCTAAATCATACATCCCTATATAATATATTGTTATCCGGCTGCTGACTGAAGAGTAATTTACTGTAATGTAAGCTATTATTGTTCTGCGGTCGTCTAAATTAACAAAATTTCTATTGTTGCAAGTACTCGAAAGCTGTTTTCCATTTATGCGGTTTATCCTAAGGTGACTGATTTGGTAAGCTTACTCTCAATATATGCTACTTAGATGCAAATATAGAAAATATACTTATATAGCGCATAGCAAACTTTATCTAAGCTCGTTTTTAATAATTATATGAATATAGTAATACTTATTTAACGCACTAGATAGAAATAAAAGGAATGTCTAAAGTATTGGGAAGTTGAAATGCTACGCCTCTAAAGTTGATATCATAAATCAAATAAATACAATGATAACATTGTTAAGGTAAAGCCAATATGACGACAAGTACGCTCGATTTACCAATCAGCAAGTGGGAAAGTGTCATTTCAGATCTTTTGTCTCACTCACCTATTCAGCTCAACGGCTCTCGAAACTATGATATTCAGGTACTTAACCCAGACTTTTACAAACGTGTTCTCGTAGAAGGTTCAATCGGTTTAGGTGAAAGCTATATGGACGGCTGGTGGCAATGTGCGGATCTTGACCAGATGTTCTATTACCTACTTAAGTACCAGATTGATGAAAAGCGCCCAGATAGGTTTAGCGACATCATGTTTGTACTAAGATCTCGCCTTTTCAATATGCAAACTAAAAAACGGGCTTGGATTGTTGGCGAAGAGCACTATGATTTAGGCAATGATCTTTATGAGAGAATGCTTGACCCTTATATGCAGTATTCCTGTGGTTACTGGAAAACCGCTGAAGACTTGGCTACAGCGCAAGAAGATAAACTCAAACTCATTTGTGAAAAGCTACAGCTTAAGCCTGGTGAAACACTGTTGGATATCGGTTGTGGTTGGGGTGGTCTCAGTGAATTTGCGGCAAAATACTATGGTGTAAAAGTCACAGGTGTCACCATCTCTAAAGAGCAGCAGCAATATGGCATGCTACGTTGTAAAGACTTACCTGTTGATCTTCGCCTGTGTGATTACCGAGACCTAAATGAACAATTCGATAAAATTGTCTCAGTTGGTATGTTTGAGCACGTTGGGCCGAAAAATTATCAAGCTTATTTTGACGTAGTATCACGTTGTCTTAAGCCTGAAGGTCTTTTCTTACTGCATACTATTGGTAGCAATCAAACAATGGTTAACGTTGACCCTTGGATCAATAAATATATCTTCCCAAATGGCGTTTTACCTTCTGTTGAACAAATCAGTCATATCAGTCAGAAATCGTTGGTGATGGAGGACTGGCATAACTTTGGCCCAGATTACGATAGAACATTGATGGCATGGAAAGAGAAGTTTAAAGAGAGTTGGCCAGAGATTAAAGATAATTACTCGCCTAGGTTCTACCGAATGTTCAACTACTATTTAAGTTCATGCGCAGGCGCATTTAGAGCTAGAAATATTCAGCTTTGGCAGGTGTTATTTAGTAAAAATGGCGTCGAAGGCGGAATACGAGTACCGAGATAATAGATGAAGTCATGAGAGGCGCGTAAAGCGCCTCTTATTGTCATTCTGTTACGACAGAATGGGTGACATCCCATACACAGGCACCTGCATAAGCAAAACCCCAAATAATACAAGCAATGAGCCGCCTAGCAGTTGTAAAACCACCGCAGCTGTAGAAGTCGAATGAGTGCTTGCTCCAAGGTATTTAGATACCACCTTCTTTCCGGATATCGTCATTAAAGCAATGGTTGACGTGGTTAGTGCAGTACCAATTGACATCACAAAAGCACTTACGACACCTAGCCAATATGCCCCCACAACATTGGCAAATAACAGAGCCAAGATTGCGCCAGTACAAGGGCGAATACCGATGCTTATAATAATGCCGATATACTCACGCATACTGGAAGCCTTGTTAATTGCTTCAGCGCTGGCAAAGTGAGTATGTCCGCAGCCACAGTGACCATTTTCATCATGTTGATGTACATGATTTTTAGCAGAGTTGAAGTTAGGAGCTTTGAGCAGTTGAAGACCATGTTCTGCTTTGGCTTCTAATTTTTGGAATGACTGATATGGGCCGCTTTCAACCGCTAAATCAGCAGGCTGAAATTTAACTTTAAACCTTTGCCAAAGCTGTTTTGCACTACGATAAATAATGATCGCACCCAAAATTGACATAGCGTAAAAGCTAAGACTAATGAATCGGTTAGCTTCACTGTTGACTTCCCTCATCGTTGAATTAAATGCCATCAATAAAACTGTTACCAGCACTATTGCTACGATTGCTTGAAGGAAAGCAGACAAAACCGTCAGTACGAGGCTGACTTTCACTTTGGTGGGATGGGTTGCGAGATAAGTAGTGACAATCATTTTGCCATGCCCAGGCCCAATCGAATGTAATGCGCCATACAAAAAACTGAACCCTGCCAAATATAATCCAGCTGTCACACTATGAGCTTTGGCTTGATAAAGTAAGTCGGTCAATTGCATATTTATTTCACGTTGCCATTTGATGCTGCTGAGCAAAATCACGGGCCAGGCGTTTAATAGCATGTAACCAATACTGCCGAGGATCATCAAGGCGATGGCAGCGCTTAGGTAGTAACGGACACGAGAGTTTGATCTCATGCTATTTTGGTTGCTCATTAACTTTCTCCTGAGCTTTATTATTAGAGGCTTTTGGAACGTTGCAATGGAACTTTATGGTCTGGGTGAATAATTGACCTAATGTATTGTCAGGATCGGCATCCGGTGGGAGTGACATTGCATAGCTAACTTCTTCTGGGGTTGGATGAGCAGGAATAAGTTTAAAAGAACATGTTTTTGCTAGCTCTGGCGATAATTTAATGTCGCTGGCATTATCCCACGTCATATCCATATAGTAGGTTGGTTCAAATACCCGTAAAACAATTGAGTCAGCGGTTACTTTTTTAGGATGAGCAAGTGGTAATTCGAATGTCAGGGTCGCTTTTGGGCCTTTCTGCGAAAGGGTGCCATCTTTAGCAACTAAATACTTTATTGGAGTATTTTTGTCGTAAAAATAAGTGTAGTAGTGGCTATTTAAAAGGTTTTTCATCACAGAATCCGCCACTTTTTGCATCGTTGCTTTCTTGTGAGCAGGACTCATATCTTCACCATCAAACATGTAAGCTGTTGTCATCGGATCGAAGGTCCATTCTTGTTTGAAACCCGTGATGGTATTTTTCGCGCCTTGAACGTAGGTTTTCATGCTTACCCATGAATGTGGGTGAGCATTGCTAGCAAAAGGCAGCAACGTTATTGCAAAAGCCAATAAAGTTTTAATACAAGGTATTGAGGTTTTGGCCGGTTTTTCTTTAGCAAGACCTGCGCATTGAAAAAGGATTGTCCTCATTTAAAGGCTTTCTCCAGACGATAAGTACAAGTGACACCAAAAAGTTGGGTGGAAGCAAATGTTACAGTATTACATTAGCATAAATTAGAAAAGCAAAAACAATGTCAGCAATTCATGGTGTTCCACAGTGTATCTAGCTGAAAGTTAAACGAGAAGTAAGTGCAGAGTCGGTCTCGGGTCAAACAAATGTAAATGAAAGTAAAAAAGAGAGAAAATTAATTACAAAATGCGATAATCCCTTGCCGTAAACTGCCGGTGTAGCGAGCTGAGGTAAGTGGCTCCGAGTTTACTTGTCATCGACTTCTTATTTTTTGGGATTTTTCAATATGAGACACAAAAAGCTTGCCATTAGTTTAAGTGCCATTGTTATATTGGCAGCGGCTGGCGCTAGTTATTTTTATCTCGGGGAGACAACTCATAAGAGAGAATTTGCTCCCACGCAAGTTGAAACGCAACCTATCACGACCCGTACTTTGTCTGACCAAGAATATGGTTATGGCAACATCTATTCAAAAGACTACGTTACTCTTAAAAGCCTTCAAACCAATCGTATTACTGGGATAAAGTTTTATGGTGGCGAAACCGTATCCAAAGGCCAAGTATTACTTACCCAAGATACTCGTACCGCAAAAGCTCAGGTGGCACAGGATCAAGCTCAGCTGACTCAAGCGAAAAATGAGTGGCAGCGTCAGGAGAACCTGCGCAAAAAAGGCCTAATTTCTCAAAGCTCTTATGACGATGCCTATAGTAGCTATAAACAAGCAAAAGCACTGCTAGAACAAGATACAGCTGTGCTATCCGAGTTAACCATCAAAGCGCCATTTTCTGGTGTTATTAGTACGACTGACTACCATGTTGGCGATTTATTAGATGCTGGTAGTAGTATTGCCACGTTGTACGATCCAATTCATCTCACCGTCCAATATCAACTTCCAGCTTCGGCTCGGTCAGACTATAAAGTCGGCCAGCTCGTGACTATCGAGTCCGAGCTGAACTCAGATAGTAAAGCAGAAGGCAAAGTTATTTACGTAGCGCCAAGTATAGATACTGGACTAATAACACTGAAAGCGGCTGTCAATGTTGGTTCTAGCTTCAAGCCGGGTCAAAATGTGAAAGTGGTCCAGCAAACTAAGGTACTTAAGGATCAAGTGATTATCCCAACGGGGAGCTTACTGACCAACCTAGAAGGCACCCAAGCATTTATTGTTGAAAACGGTAAAGCAGTACTGCGAAATGTAAAAGTCGGCAATTATTACAACGGTTATGTTCAAATTCTGTCTGGTTTGAAAGTGGGTGAAGCATTAGTCACCAATGGACAGAATTACCTTCATTCCGATGAAAAAGTGATAGTGAACAATAGTGGCCAAATTCTGACTAAAAACAGCAAAGAATCTGGAGTGAAAAAATGAAACTGACGGAGTTATGTATACGCCGTCCTGTTTTATGTACGGTGTTATGGTTGATCCCAGTGTTTATCGGGATTTTGATCAGCCAAAAACTGTCATTGCGCTACACTCCCCAGTTAGCACAGTCAAAAGTACAGATATCAGCTAGAGACAGTGCACTTGCCGCGCAAAATATGATGACTGAAGTGCTCATCCCTATACAGGATGAGATTGCGGGAACCGAAGGTATCGCGCATATGACTGCAACAGCTAGGCGCGGCAAAGGCGAAATTACCATTGATGTCGCTGACGGTGTTAGCGATGCTGGCATTGACACTTTAGTCAGTGAAATCCACAACGATATCTCAAATATTTCTAGCAAACTGCCAGACAATATCGAGCCGAAAGTAAGCAAATCCGACGACAAAGGTATGCCCGCAATGCTGATCGGTTTGACGCCAGGTCCAAACCAGCCGCAGTACGAATTCCGTCAATATGGAATCAACACTTTGCTACCAAGGCTAGAGCAATTACCATCTGCGGGCTCGGTAGATGTGGCTCCTAGCTCATCTCAATCCGTATTGATCACGCTAAACCCAGACAAAATTCAGCGTTATGGATTAGATCTGAACACTATTATCGATAAGATCAGTGATATGGATGATATTACTGCGATCAGTGGAACCACCTCTGGTTCAAAGAGTCAATATCAGCTTATTTCAAGTGGGGCTATCGACAGCCTAAATAGCATTCGTGATATCGTGGTCGCCCAATACGATGCTCAACCTGTTCGTTTGTCGGAAATTGCGAAAGTGACGATCGGAACGCCAGGCAACCAGCCTGACATCGAGCCGCTGGTCGACTTTTCAAAAAAACGCTCAATGCTCTTCGTATTGAATCCACAGTATACCGCAACGGCGAATGCTTTAGTCCTTTCCAACCAAGTGCACTCACTATTGAACAGTATGCAACTACCAAGTGGAATGAAAGCCAGTGTTTTGCTTGATAAGTCGGATTTCATTAAAAGCTCATTGCATGATGTTTACCTTGCAATTGGACTGGCTGTAATACTTGTTGCGGGGGTCATTTGGCTATTCTTGGGTAACTTGAGAATCGCGTTAATTCCAGTTGTGACGATACCTGTTTGTTTGGCGTGCTCATTTATTATCATGAAGTTAGCAGGGTTTAGTATCAACTCATTGACTTTGCTCGCAATGCTACTTGCAGTTGGCTTAGTGGTTGATGATGCCATCGTGGTCACAGAGAACGTTCATCGACAGATGAAATATCAGTCTTCTATACGGAAAGCGACAATTATAGCCTGCCGACAAATAGGCTTCGCTATTATTGCGACAACGCTAACGCTAGCAGCAGTATACATACCAGTTGGATTAGTTGATGGTATTACCGGTGAGTTGTTCAAGCAGTTTGCCTTTACACTAGCGGGGACAGTGATCATTTCAGGAATGGTGGCGCTTACCTTGTCGCCAATGATGTGTAGCAACATGCTCAATCACAAACCCGCAGGTCGATTTGAAGTATGGATCAATGACAAACTGGATCAGCTGGCAGAAGTTTATCATCGAGTATTGCGTTATAGCATTGACTATCGAAAGACGACTCTGGTCTTACTGATCGCCATTTTCGCAACCAGTTACTGGCCGCTTACTCGTAGTCCATCAGAGATGATACCTGCTGAAGACTCAGGCCAAATATTTATGTTTCAACCATTATCCGGTGGAAGTGATGACGCTTCTGAAGAGAAAATGATCGATAGCATGAGTAAACGACTGAGTAAGATCCCGGGGATTGAGCATGTGGCGGTATTAGCCAGCACCGACTTCATTCGTGGGTTTATTACGTTAAAGCCGTGGAGTGAGAGAAAACATAGTGCGAAACAAATCAGTCAAATGATTGATGTGGCGTTGCGTCAAGGCGGTAACGTTGTCTTTACAGGTGTGATCCCAGCAGTGGATACAGGGAGCGGTAGTAAGGGTAATAGTGGTGGTATCGATATTAATGTCACTAGCTCGGCTAGCTACCAAACGTTATCCAAGCAGATGGCGTTAGTTGCTCGCAAGCTTGAACAATCACCCATGTTCTCTCATGTACGTGATGCTTTGAAATTTGATGAGAACCAGTTTCAGATAAAAATTAATCGTGTTGCGGCCTCACAATACGGTGTGCCAATGAAAGATATTCAAGATGTACTGAAAGTATCTTTGAGTGGCAAAAGTTTTGATAACGATATGAGCTATCAAGGCGTTAACTACTCTCTTTATGTACAAATGCTAAAAAGCTATACCGAAATACCAACGTCATTGAAGAATCTGAAAATCAAAAATGATGATGGTAAGTTAATTCCTTTAGGTCAATTAATTAGTATAAAAAGTCAAGTTGGGCCGCGTTCGATTGAGCAATATGACAGGGCAACGTCGGCGTCATTGTCTATTCGATTAGCCAATGATGTGAGCATGGGACAGGGGATTGATGAAGTCAATAAATTGCTTCCTCAAATCATGCCTGAGGGGGCAAGCTATCATTATGTAAACGACGCAGAGCAGTATTTGCAGACCAACCACCAAATGCTATTTGTTTTTGCTGCTGCGTTAATATTCATCTACATGGTACTGAGTGCTCAATTTGAAAGTATTGTCGATGCGTTCGTTGTGATGTTGTCACTTCCAATTACGTTATCTGCTGCTCTTTGGGTGCTGTACTTTAGTGACTACACCTTAAATGTCTATTCCGAAATAGGGCTGGTGACTTTAATTGGTCTGATATGTAAGCACGGTATATTGATTACCGAGTTTGCTAATGAGCTGCGACGGGAAGGCAAGCCACCAAGGGAAGCTATCCTAACAGCGACGAAAACTCGATTGCGACCGATACTCATGACGTCATTGACCATGATATTAGGTGCTGTGCCGTTGATTGTTGAAACGGGGCCAGGAGCAGTCTCAATGGGATCGTTAGGTATTATTATTATTTCGGGTATGGCAATTGGCATTGTTGACCCGTTGTTTGTGGTGCCTTGTGTCTATCTCATGATGCAAAAGCTGAAAAAACCGATGAAGAAACAGGATGAAGATGACGAGCCATCGCTTCCAGTCACACCTTCCTCATCCGCATAGATGAGTTCTCTTTACTAACGAGAGCCCGTTGCTTTGTTCAGCGGGCTTTTTTGTTTCACTCTATAGTGAGGTCATAACATCAAAACTTTCTAGCTAGATTTTACGTCCCGCTACCTTGTTTTGCTACCCATTACGTCTAGTGTAGTTTGCCCCAAATACTTCTGAGCTTATAGGGGTGGGGATATCTTTCCTAATTCTGGCTATTTCATTTTCTGACAATTTGTTGGTCCACCAACAAAGCGAGCATATCTCATTTTATCCCAAGTTATCCTAGTTTTTATCTGAACGCTTCTGCTGTTCCTGATGATGGAAACAGATCCATTTTTTCGGTCGTAAGAATAGACGAAATTAAAAAACCACATACAGGATAATGTTCTGTTTGATCTAAACCAAAAAATGACAATTCTTTAGGTGAGAGCCGCCACAGCAATGAATTTTGCTAGTTTTTAATGTTAATAAAAGGTTGTAGCTTGGTTTAAAGTATTGTTTTTTGATATATTTGTAGACTAAATGAAACTAAAAACCGATATGAAATATTTTTTTAGATTATGTTACTAAATTTTTCATTTCGAATGGTGTTTTTTACTCGTTTGTTTCAAATTACGTGGAATTATGCATCTTTTTACTACATTTTTATGGCAAATTTGTTCGATGATTGGTAACGTTTGCCGTCATCTTTGCGGATTTTTAGATTTTTATGCTTATTTTTAGCTCTAAATAAATCTAAATCACTGGAGCCGTTCTAGTAGTCCTTGCTGATAAAAATAGCCAAAGAATTCATGGATGCAATACATAAGACTGGAGTTAAAAAAGTATGTATAAAAATAAAATTACTAAAGCTCTCCTGTTAGGAGCTAGCTTTGCAGTGGCAGCCGCATCGACGGCGTCATTTGCGGCAAATGTTCCAGCAGGAACGCAGCTCGCAAAAGTACAGGAACTTGTTCGTGGTAATGGAGCAGAAGTTGCTTCTATTGACCCTCAAAAAACGGAAGGGGTACCTGAGTCAAACGTGATTCGTGACCTTCTTGAAGGATTAGTAAACCAAGATGCCGATGGCAACACTATTCCAGGTGTAGCCGAAAGCTGGGAAACCAAAGACAACAAAACCTACATCTTCCACCTACGCGAAAATGCGAAATGGTCTAACGGTGATCCAGTTACTGCTGAAGATTTCGTCTATACATTCCAACGTGCTGTCGATCCAAACACAGCTTCGCCATATTCTTGGTATCTAGAAATGACCACTATGGTCAACGCCGCAGACATCATTGCTGGTAAAAAAGATAAAAGCACTTTAGGTGTTAAAGCCATTGATGATCACACACTACAAATTGACCTAGAGTCAGCGCTACCATATTTCGTTAAGATGATGGGTCACACCACTGTGAAGCCTGTCCACCGTGCAACGGTTGAGAAATGGGGTGAGGAGTGGACCAAGCCAGAACACTTTGTTGGTAATGGCGCATTTGTACCAGAGAAGTGGGTTGTGAACGAGCGCTTAGTGCTTAAGCGCAACCCAAACTATTGGGATAACGAGCATACCGTACTTGATAAAGTGACATACTTGCCAATTGAAAACCAAGTCGCAGAGATGAACCGTTTCTTGGCAGGCGAGCTTCAGATGACTTACGAGGTGCCAATCGAACACTTTAGACGTCTGAAAAAAGAGCATCCAGAAGATCTAAAGATCACGGGTAACCTTTGTTCTTATTACTACGGTTTTAATACCGCGAAGAAACCATTTGATGACGTCAGAGTCCGTAAGGCTCTATCTTATGCTATTGATCGTAACATTATTGCCAATGCGATAATGGGGCAAGGTCAATTGCCAGCTTATAATTTTACACCTGATATAGTCGCAGGTTTTACTCCAATCCCACCTGAATACAGCAAATGGACTCAAAAAGAGCGTATCGAAAAAGCGAAAGAGCTGTTAAAAGAAGCAGGTTACGACAAGTCTCATCCTCTCTCATTCAGCTTGTTATATAACACATCTGAAAACCACAAGAAGATTGCTACTGCTATACAATCTATGTGGAAGAAGTCTCTAGGTGTGAACGTTACGTTAGAAAACCAAGAGTGGAAGACTTTCCTAGATACTCGTCGTGAAGGCAATTTCGATGTGACTCGCGCGGGTTGGTGCGGGGATTATAACGAAGCGTCTACTTTTCTAAACTTGATGATGTCGAACAACGGCAACAACGACTCTAAGTACTTCAATAAGCAGTATGATGCAGATCTGAACAAAGCAATGGAAGTGACGAGTGATAAAGAGCGTGATGCGCTGTATAACGATGCTGAAGCTCTGCTTGCTCGTGATATGCCAATCGCACCAATTTATCAATATGTTCGAGTTCGCTTAGTGTCACCAACCGTTGGTGGTTATCCAATGCACAATGCTGAAGATAAAGTTTATTCGAAAGACTTATATATCAAAGCCAACTAAACACAACAATTCTTAAAGCAATAATAAATTAAATAAAGGCCTGCATGTTTTACGCATGCAGAGCCTCATTAATAATTTTTATGTCACAGACTGAAAGAGTGAGTTTATGCTTAAATTCATAGCCAAAAGAATACTGGAAGCAATACCGACCATGTTGGTATTGATTACCATATCGTTCTTTTTAATGCGTTTCGCGCCAGGTAATCCATTCTCAAGTGAGCGTCCACTTCCACCAGAAGTAATGGCAAACATTAATGCCAAATATGGCCTTGATAAGCCCGTATGGCAGCAATACGCGACTTATTTAACCAATATCGTTCAAGGCGATTTTGGTCCTTCATTTAAATACAAAGACTACACAGTAAACGAGCTTATCTCGACGGCACTACCAGTCTCCGCGAAAATTGGCTTTGCTGCGTTCATTTTTACCGTAATCATGGGGGTATCTGTTGGCACAATCGCTGCGCTTAAACAGAATACTTGGCTCGATTATTCAATTATGTCCACCGCCATGCTCGGGGTGGTAATGCCATCCTTTGTGTTGGCACCTGTACTCATCTATGTTTTTTCTATCAATCTTGGTTGGTTCCCCGCAGGGGGCTGGATGGATGGTTCATTTAAATACATGGCGCTACCCGTTCTAGGTATGTCATTGCTCTATGTAGCAACTTTCGCGCGTATTACCCGTGGTTCGATGATTGAAACGCTAAATAGTAACTTTATTCGAACTGCGCGAGCGAAAGGGCTGAATTATCCCTACATCATTATGAGACACGCGCTTAAACCAGCACTTCTACCTGTGGTCTCTTATATGGGCCCAGCTTTTGTTGGCATTATCACTGGTTCTGTTGTTATCGAAACCATATTTGGTTTGCCGGGAATTGGTAAACTGTTCGTCAACGCAGCCTTTAACCGTGACTACTCGTTAGTAATGGGGGTCACTATTCTGATCGGCTTCTTGTTCATTATGTTTAACGCCATTGTAGATGTGCTGTTGGCATATATCGATCCTAAGATTCGCTACTAGGTTGAGGTGTTGAATATGTTAACGAAAAAAGAAAACTTAGAAGCGATTGAGAAATTCTCAGAGAGCTTAGAAATTGAAGGTCGTAGCCTGTGGCAAGATGCGCGCATTCGTTTTATGCGTAACAAAGCTGCGATGGTCAGTTTGTTTATTTTGGTGCTAATGACACTTGCGGTCATCTTCCTGCCGATGATTGCACCTTATACCTATGAAGATACTGACTGGTATGCCATGCACGCAGCGCCATCTCTGGAACACTACTTTGGCACGGATAGCTTAGGTCGTGACCTTTATGTGCGTACCTTGGTGGGTGGCCGAATTTCAATGATGGTGGGTGTATTGGGCGCATTGGTTGCGGTGGTGATTGGTACACTTTACGGCGCAGCATCCGGCTTTATTGGTGGTCGTACTGACCGCGTGATGATGCGTATTCTAGAAATCCTTTATGCGATCCCATTTATGTTCTTGGTGATCGTATTGGTGACCTTCTTTGGTCGAAATATCATCCTTATCTTTGTTGCGATTGGTGCAATTGCGTGGCTGGATATGGCGCGAATTGTGCGTGGTCAAACATTGAGCTTGCGTAGCAAAGAATTTATCGAAGCGGCCCATGTGTGTGGTGTGAGCAAGTGGCGGATCATCACTCGTCATATTGTGCCAAACGTCTTAGGTATCGTTGCGGTTTACTCAACTCTGTTGGTACCGAGCATGATACTGACTGAATCATTCCTTTCTTTCCTTGGTCTAGGTGTTCAAGAGCCAATGACCAGTTGGGGAGCGTTACTACAGGAAGGGGCAAATACGATGGAAGTCGCTATTTGGCAATTGGCTTTCCCTGCTGCCTTTATGATTGTGACGCTATTCTGCTTTAACTATGTTGGTGATGGCCTGCGCGATGCGCTGGATCCAAAAGACAGATAATCGATAAAGGAAAGAATGATGAGTTTATTAGATGTCAACGATCTGCGTGTCGAGTTTACCACTCACGATGGTATTGTCACCGCAGTGAACGATTTAAATTTCGCCCTCAACCAAGGGGAAACCTTGGGTATTGTGGGTGAGTCGGGCTCAGGTAAATCGCAAACCGTGTTTGCTTTGATGGGCCTGTTAGCTAAGAACGGCAAAATCAGTGGCAGTGCCAAGTTTGAAGGCAATGAAATCCTCAACTTGCCTGAGAAAGCGCTCAACAAAGTGCGCGCTGAGCAAATTGCAATGATTTTCCAAGATCCTATGACCTCGCTGAATCCCTACATGAAAGTCAGCGACCAGTTGATGGAAGTGCTGATGCTGCACAAAGGCATGGGTAAATCGGAAGCGTTTGAAGAATCGGTGCGCATGCTAGAAGCGGTAAAAATTCCCGAAGCCCGCAAGCGTATTACCATGTACCCGCATGAGTTTTCAGGCGGGATGCGTCAAAGGGTGATGATAGCGATGGCGCTATTGTGCCGTCCAAAACTGCTGATTGCCGATGAGCCGACGACGGCACTAGACGTAACAGTACAAGCGCAAATCATGGAACTGTTGAACGAGCTCAAAAGTGAGTTCAATACCGCGATTATCATGATCACCCACGACTTAGGTGTGGTGGCGGGCTCGTGTGACAAAGTGCTGGTCATGTACGCAGGGCGCACTATGGAATATGGAACAGTAG
>NZ_JBLNLI010000013.1:0-85075 GCF_059777565.1 Vibrio sp. A37
CTTTTTCAAAACTTTTTTAAGCACTTGGCTTAGCTAGGAGACCTTGCTAACTGGGTGCTTGGCTTGTTTGAAGCCATCCCGTGTCAGCGAGGGGGCATTATAGAGATCCCCTTCACATTGGCAAGTGTTTTTTTCAGTTTTTTTAATATTTTTTAGATCTGATTATTTTCTGGTCAAAAACGGCTATTTTTCTTACTCTTTTACTCCTATATAGTCCTAACATCACAAACTAAAGGAATCTTTATGAGCTCTATTCGTAGCTATAAGGGCATTGAGCCAAAAATCGGTAAGCGCGTGTATATAGACAGTAGCGCTGTTATCGTCGGTGATATCACTGTCGGCGATGATTCTAGTATTTGGCCACTTGTCGCTGCTAGAGGAGATGTAAACTCTATAACAATAGGTCAACGTAGTAATATCCAAGACGGTAGCGTGTTGCATGTTACTCACAAGAATAAGGAGAACCCGGAGGGGTATCCACTCATCATAGGCGATGATGTAACAGTAGGCCACAAAGTCACTCTTCATGGCTGTATTATTAAAAATCGCGTTTTGGTGGGAATGGGAGCAATCGTTCTTGACGGTGCAATAGTAGAAGATGAGGTGATGATCGGTGCAGGTAGCTTAGTCGCACCCAATAAGGTACTTGAAAGTGGTTATCTATATGTTGGAAGCCCAGCTAAAAAAGCGCGTCCATTAACGGATAAAGAGCGCGCCTTTCTACAAAAGTCTTCTGACAACTATGTGCAAAACAAAGAAGACTATCTACATCAAGTAAAGCCTGTTTAAACGCACACTATATTTGTATACGTCCAGAGGAGTCATACTCCTCTTCTTCGATAGCCTGCTCGGCGAGCTCTTCAAGATCAAACCGTAACCTTTCAAAACAGGCTAAAGCCTGAGAAGGTGAATCTAGGTTTTCTCCTGACATCCGCGCTAAGTCTTCAATTTTCACGATACAGTCAACAAGCATCCCAGAGACTTGTGAAGGAAAGACAACGGCTTGAAGCTCGTGGCTCCAACTCTGTTCATCTGGGAAAATTATTGATTGATTCATTGGCCTTGTAGCTCTTCTCGTAATGTCTCTTCGACCGCTTGGGTGTCAGGCCGAACGCCTCGCCATACCATAAAACTCTCAGCAGCTTGGCCGACGAGCATGCCCAGACCATCAAGAGCCTTTGGCACACCGTTTTCCTTTGCCCAGCAATTAAATGACGTCTGCTCTGCTTTGTATACCATGTCATAGCAAACTTCACAGCCCTCAAATATCACTGACGAAACATTTGGTAAGTCGCCAGACCAACTTGTCGACGTCGAGTTAATAACAATATCAAACCCGCCAGCAAGGTCATCGAAGCTAGAAGCTTTTAGGTCACCATAGTCCTGAAACCTATCCGCTAACTGCTGTGCTTTTTCTACAGTACGATTCGCAATGACAATTTGACTTGGCTTTTGATCGAGTAGAGGTTTTAAAACTCCACGCGCGGCACCGCCCGCACCAATCAATAGAACAGTTTTGCCTTCAAATGACGCTCCGTTCTGGAGTAGATCTTGAACTAAGCCTTCACCATCGGTGTTATCACCAAGGATTTGGCCATTATCCAGTTTCTTCAGGGTATTAACTGCGCCTGCAAGCTCCGCCCGTTGCGTCAATTCATCCGCAAACTGATAAGCATCGCCTTTAAATGGCATAGTGATATTACAACCTTTACCACCTCTACTAAAAAACGCCTCAGCCGATTTCTTAAACCCATCCTCTGGTGCCAATTCAGCAGTATAGGCAATATTTTGCTGTGTCTGCTGAGCAAAAAGAGTGTGAATCGCTGGAGATTTACTTTGGCTTATCGGGTTACCGAATACCACATAACGGTCTGTATGCTGAGTCATCTTACTTCCTCGGACTGGATTAAGTTAGCAAACTATCACTATCGCAAACCAGTCTCAATGTTATTCATTTGTTCAATAGTTGAGCTAAGAACTAGAGAAATTTTTACCAATCTCTTGGTTGCAAATAATGCTGATACAACTCCGCTTCTGGCGAGCCATCTTCAACTTGATAATTGTATTCCCAGCGAGCTAGAGGTGGCATAGACATCAGTATCGACTCAGTTCTGCCGCCACTTTGCAGACCAAACAAAGTCCCACGGTCGTAAACGAGATTGAACTCAACATAGCGGCCTCTGCGATAGAGCTGGAATTGGCGCTCTCTTTCACCAAATGACGTATCCTTTCGACGTTCAACAATTGGAACATAGGCTTTAGTGTAACCTTCGCCAACGGCTTTAATGTAATCAAAGCACTTTTCAAATTCCCAGTGATTTAAATCGTCGAAGAATAACCCACCAACACCGCGTGTTTCTTCACGGTGTGGCAAGTAAAAATATTTGTCACACCAAGCTTTATGTTCTGAGTAAACCTCTTCACCAAAAGGCGCACAAAGTTGTTTGGATACATCATGCCAATGCTGACAGTCTTCTTCAAAAGGATAGAAAGGAGTTAGGTCAAAGCCTCCACCAAACCACCAGATTGGCTCTTCATCGTCTTTTTCTGCGATAAAAAATCGAACGTTGGCGTGAGAGGTGGGAACATAAGGGTTATTTGGGTGCATGACCAAAGAGACACCCATAGCCTCAAACCTTCTCCCCGCCAATTCAGGTCGGTGAGCGGTCGCTGAGGCAGGCATCTGCTTTCCTTCTACATGAGAGAAGTTCACGCCACCTTGCTCAAACACGTTACCTTTATTCATGATGCGCGAGCGGCCGCCGCCGCCCAGCTTTTCTCCGGGTTCACGTTGCCAAGCATCTTCTTCAAACGTTGCCTGACCATCAACTTGCTCTAATTGTTGGCAGATGGAATCTTGTAAATCGAGTAAAAACTGCTTTACTGCCTGTTTGTTTATCGAAGTCATTATTAATCCTTTTCAGTCCTAACCTTGGCGCAATACCTTAGACGTTTTGATATCTCTTATTTCACTAGGATTTTCACGGCCACCTGTTTCTCCAGCCAAGACGACAAGCGGTTGTTCACCCAGCTGTTCCATCACTTCTTCTGTTGTTTTACATGGAGGCAGACCAGACAAGTTAGCGCTGGTTGAAGTGATAGGCTTACCAAAAGCATTCGTTAACTCTTGCACCAGTGGGTGATCAGTTACACGAACAGCAATCGTCGAAAACTCTCCAGAGACCCATTGGGTGACCTTCTCACTGGCTGGCATAATCCAAGTAACCGGCCCTGGCCAAGTCTCCATCGCCTTCTCTAGCTGTACAGCTTTCAATTGGCTCAAATCGATGTATGGCACCAATTGCTCGAAGTTGCCTGCAATTAAAATCAGGCCTTTTTCTACTGGCCTCTGCTTAATTGAAAGCAATTGCTGGATAGCTTGAGAGTTATCAGGATCGCAACCAACCCCAAATACACCTTCTGTTGGATACGCGATGACTTTTCCTTGCTGCAGAGCTTGTACAGCCTGTTGAAGATCGGACACTGATTCACCTTCACTGTTTGTATAATTCGTTCTAATAGCGCTAAGTTTAACGACAAAAAGCGAACAGGCGAAAGTTTAATTTTGCAGCATTCGGACAAAACTGGCTCAACGAAAAAAGCAAACGTTTGCTTAGAATTTATTTCGCCGTATAATGCGCTCAAACTATCAGCTCGCCTATTACCAAAAACGAAGGAGTTCGAGATGACTGTCGGTATTATCATGGGTTCTAAATCTGACTGGCCAACAATGAAACTAGCTGCGGATATGCTAGACCAATTTGGTGTTTCCTACGAAACAAAAGTAGTTTCGGCTCACCGTACCCCTCAACTTCTTGCAGACTACGCAACCAGTGCCAAAGAGCGCGGCATTAAGGTTATTATTGCTGGAGCAGGTGGCGCGGCGCATTTACCTGGTATGACTGCGGCTTTCACTAGCCTTCCTGTTCTGGGTGTTCCTGTACAATCTCGAGCTCTAAACGGCATGGATTCTTTGCTATCCATCGCGCAAATGCCAAAAGGTATTGCGGTTGGTACTCTAGCGATTGGTGAAGCAGGTGCAGCAAACGCTGGCATTCTAGCGGCGCAAATCATCGGTACGCATAATGAAAGCGTGATGGAAAAAGTCGAAGCTTTCCGCGCCGAGCAAACTGAAACGGTATTAGCCAACCCAAACCCAGCAGAGGACTAAACAAATGCGAGTCTTAGTATTGGGTGCGGGACAACTAGCAAGGATGATGTCATTAGCCGGTGCACCTCTCAATCTTTCCATTACCGCTTTCGATGTTGCTAGCGGAAAAATCGTTCACCCTTTAACTCAGGCTCACATTGGCGACGGCCTAGAAAATGCGATTGCACAAGCGGATGTTGTCACTGCTGAATTCGAACACATTCCCGCTGACGTTCTTGAAGTTTGCGAAAAGAGCGGTAAGTTTCTCCCTGGTATGCAAGCGATTCTCACCGGCGGTGACAGAAGAATAGAAAAAGCCCTGCTAGATAAAGCTCAGGTAAAAAACGCTAAATACCATGTCATCGAAAGCAAAGCGGACTTCGAAGCAGCCATTGAATATGTCGGTGTGCCAATGGTATTGAAAACGGCTTTGGGCGGCTACGACGGCAAAGGACAATGGCGACTTAAGGACTTGGCGAATGCAGATGCAATATGGCAAGAAATGGAGTCATGTTTAGCAGATTCAAAGCAGGCTATCGTCGCTGAAGAATTTGTCCCATTCAATCGGGAGGTTTCTCTTGTTGGCGCACGCAATGCTAACGGTGAAATTGCTGTTTACCCGCTCGCAGAAAACGTCCATACCGACGGCGTTTTAAGCCTATCGACACCGATCAACGATATAGAGTTGCAAGACAAAGCCAAGCAGATGTTCACTGCTGTCGCTGAAACAATGGATTACGTGGGTGTTTTGGCAATTGAATTTTTTGATGTTAATGGTGAGTTGCTCGTTAATGAACTGGCTCCACGCGTTCATAATTCAGGACACTGGACACAACAAGGCGCGGAAACTTGCCAGTTTGAGAACCACCTACGCGCTGTTTGTGGTTTGCCTTTAGGAAGCACAAAGCTAGTTAGACCAACTTGCATGATCAATGTTCTGGGTGAGGACACATTGCCAGAAGAGCTGCTAAAGCTTGAGGGCTGTCATATTCACTGGTACGGAAAAGAAAAACGTACAGGGCGCAAGATGGGTCACATCAATGTAAGCGCAGAGTACACCGCAGAGCTAGACAGAAAACTCGCACAACTTGCCACCGTTTTAGACAAAAAAGCATTTCCCGCAATGCAACGCTTCAATCAATAGTGATAAAAACTGAAAAAGGTGTCGCTAAGACACCTTTTCTTTTTGTATATGATGGCATTTCTTATCGGCACACTGATACTTTTCTCCGCTGGCTAACTTTTTCTTCATTAGTAACGGAAAACCGCAAGCCTCACACGAACCGGCTACTGGCTGTTGATTGATAGCAAATCGACATTTTGGGTAGTTGTCGCAAGAATAAAACACTTTGCCAAAGCGATTATTGCGCTCCACGATATGCCCTTTACGACATTCAGGGCAGGAAAGTTCGGCTTGTTGGTTTTGCGAGTGATGATTTTCTAGACTTTCTATGTGGTGGCACTCAGGGTAGTGACTACAACCAATAAACATTCCATATCGGCCTTGTCTAAGCACCAGCTCTTGCCCACATTCAGGACAAGCAACACCCAACGCTTTCACCACATGGCCATCGTTTTGATGTATCGGACGCATGTAATCGCATTCTGGATAATGATTACAACCGAGAAAACCGCCTCGCTTACCATATTTCATTTGTAATTGCCCTCCACATTGAGGGCAATTTTCGCTTTCTAACGCGTGCTCGTGAGCACTGAAAAGCTGATGATCGATTTTACTACTCATAAACTTCTTGAGCTTTAGGGCCGTCTATCTTTAATGTAATATCCCTTGCTCTTTGGTGTACAACAGCTCTTCCATTAGCGTGTAGGCGTTCTCATTACCTGGCACATTAAACAGCACCATTAGAATAATCCATTTCAGATCATCTAATTCAAATTCGCTGGTTTCAAGACCCATAACTCGGTCGATTACCATCTCGCGAATCTCAGTTGTGAGAACTTTAATTTGCTCCAAAAACATCAGAAAGCCGCGACATTCTAAATCGAGCCTCGACATTTCGGTGCGTGTGTAAATACGTGTAGATGTGGCTGCACTGGTTGCAATTGCTGAGTGTGTATCGCTTTGTTGTAACGCTGCTAACCCCTCTAACCAGTGGAGGGCCTTGTAGATATCTTCTTGGTGAAAACCTGCTCTTAACAATTCATCTTCGAGCTCGTCTTGATTGACCTGTAACTCCGCATCACTATGGATGTACGTCTCGAACAAATACATAAGTATGTCCATCATCATAGCTCGCCCCTCCCCTTTCGAATATAGCCACCGGAAACTGCAACAACATGCCCGAGAAGTTCTAACTCCAAGAGCTGCATCATGACTTCATGTACAGGAATATTGGTCCTGTCCGCTAAAATATCAACTGGCGTAGCCTCTACTCCTACGTTAGCTAACAGATCAGCAAATGGCAATTCTTCTTGTGCATCATTTTCATCAAAAAGTACCGCTTTCACGCTTTTATTATTATTTATCGACCAGTTTACTAATATTTCAATTTCATTTAGGACATCTTGGGTATTTTGTACTAAGCAAGCACCTGATTTAATTAGCTGGTTAGCCCCACGGCTAGAAGGGTTATGAATCGAGCCAGGAATGGCAAAAACTTCTCGTCCTTGTTCAGCGGCATATCGAGCAGTAATCAAGGAACCACTTCGCTCTGCGGCCTCCACAACTAAGACTCCGACAGAAAGCCCACTGATAATACGATTTCTTCTGGGGAAATGATTTGATCTCGCTTTTGCCTGTGGCAAGAACTCTGAAACCAATGCACCACCTTGCTCAGTAATGCGCTGCGATAAAGCTTTATGTCTGCTCGGGTACACTTGCTCCAATCCTGAGCCTAAAACGGCGATCGTCGAACCACCACCTTTTAAAGCACCATCATGGGCGTAGCCGTCAATTCCCAACGCTAGCCCACTTGTTACCACCAAACCTTGCACAACAAAATCTTTGGCAAAAGCAAACGCCGATTGCAAAGCATCTCGACTGGCATTTCGGCTTCCAACCATAGCTATCTGAGGCATGTCGAGTACCTCTAACTGACCTTTAACGAATAGTATTGGTGGCGGGGAATGGGTTTGGTTAAGAAGAGAGGGGTAATTCGGCGCTGCAGGAACCAATATATGGTTGTTGGTTGAACTATTCCCCCATTCTAGGCAGTTCTCTACCTCCATTGGGGCGATGTTATGAAGGTAGTTAATCTGCTCTTGGTTAAAGCCTATATCACTCAAAGCGCAGCTATCATAACCAACGATATTTTCTATTTCGTCAATTGTGGCAAGTTTGGCTAAAGATTTCGCTCCGAGTCTCGGAGTTAATGCGAGCGCTAACCAGGCTAATAAATAATCGTCGTTCAACCTATCTTCCTAAAATTAAGACAAATGTAAACGTTTTGGTCCTCTTTCTCTGCAATATGGACACAGAAGCGAAAAATTATACTTTTGGCATGCTGTCATTTGACTGATAGAATGTCTAGAATTGACCCAATTATTTTTACGCCGTTTCGGCACAATTCAATTATTTGAGTGTATATGTCTGTATTAGAAGTATTAACGTTTCCCGACGATCGCCTACGCACTGTCGCTAAACCGGTCAAAGAAGTGACCCCAGAACTTCAGAAATTTATCGACGATATGATCGAAACGATGTACGACGAAGAAGGTATTGGTTTGGCAGCAACCCAAGTCGACTTTCATCAAAGAATCGTCGTGATTGACGTGTCTGAGTCTCGCAATGAACCGATGGTTTTAATTAACCCAGAGATTACTGAAAAACGTGGCGAAGACGGTATCGAAGAAGGCTGCTTATCTGTCCCAGGCGCTCGAGCACTGGTACCTAGAGCTGCAGAAGTTTCTGTAAAAGCGCTGGACCGTGATGGAAAAGAGTTTACTTTTGATGCTGACGACCTATTGGCAATCTGTGTTCAACATGAGTTGGACCATTTAGAAGGTAAGCTTTTCGTCGACTATCTATCGCCACTCAAACGTAAGCGCATCCAAGAGAAACTTGCCAAAATCAAGCGCTACAACGAAAAACAAGCCAACAAAGGGTAACTGTTTACCCTTTAGTTAGAAGGAAGCCCACCTTGAGTTCGTCTTTAAAAATTGTATTTGCAGGTACTCCTGATTTCGCCGCCAGACATTTGGCGGCGTTATTGTCTTCACAGCATGAAGTTATCGCTGTTTATACTCAACCCGACCGTCCTGCTGGTCGAGGAAAGAAACTCACGGCTAGTCCAGTTAAAAGCCTAGCGTTGGAGTATGATATTCCAGTCTATCAGCCAGAGAACTTCAAATCTGATGCAGCGAAGCAAGACTTGGCAGAACTTAACGCCGATATTATGGTGGTGGTCGCTTACGGGCTACTATTGCCTCAAGTCGTGCTAGATACCCCAAAACTTGGTTGCATCAACGTACATGGCTCTATCCTGCCTCGCTGGCGCGGTGCAGCGCCAATACAGCGTTCAATTTGGGCTGGCGACAAAGAAACTGGCGTGACCATTATGCAAATGGATATCGGCCTAGATACTGGTGACATGCTGCACATTGCAACCTTGCCTATTGAAGCTGATGACACCAGCGCTTCTATGTATGAGAAACTTGCAGAACTTGGCCCAACAGCTTTGGTTAGCACTCTATCTGACATCGCATTAGGCCAAGCTAAACCTGTCAAACAAGATGACGACCTTGCCAATTACGCGCAAAAGCTATCTAAGCAAGAAGCGAAAATCGATTGGAATGACAAAGCGGAACATATTGAACGCTGCGTGCGCGCTTTCAACCCTTGGCCAATGAGCCACTTTGCTGTTGCAGAGAACAATATTAAGGTTTGGAAAAGCCGCGTGGAAGATATGGCTTCGGATAAAGCGCCTGGCACCATTATCCAAGCAGACAAGACCGGGATCTATATAGCCACTGGTGAATCGGTTTTAGTACTAGAATCACTTCAGGTTCCAGGTAAGAAAGCTATGTCAGTACAAGATATTTTGAACTCACGTTCAGACTGGTTTGCAGTCGGTACTCAACTAAACTAGTCTAGAGCCTGCCGAAAGATGAATTCGACAGGCCTTCATTTCAGGGCAGAGATGTCCTCTACTTTAAGGTAACAGCTATGAATGTTCGCGCTGCCGCTGCCAACGTTTTATATCAAGTTGTAGATAAAGGTGTTTCTCTATCTTCAGCTCTTCCCACCGCACAACAATCCATCAAACCAAGAGATCACGCGCTTTTACAAGAGATATGCTACGGTGCGCTGCGTTATTTACCACGCCTTGAATCGATCAGCGGAAAACTAATGGATAAACCATTGCGGGGAAAACAGCGAGTATTTCATCACTTGATTCTGGTGGGCATTTACCAGCTTAGCTTTATGCGAATTCCTGCTCACGCAGCAGTAGCGGAAACCGTTGAAGCGACCAAAACCTTAAAAGGCCCTCGCTTGAGAGGACTGATAAACGCGGTATTAAGAAACTATCAGCGCCAACAGCAAGAGCTGGATCAGTTTTCAGTCAGCCATAACGCTGGAAAATACGCCCATCCCAGCTGGCTAATTAAACTGCTAGAACAAAGCTATCCAGATCAATGGCAAAGCATCATTGAAGCCAATAACCTCAAAGCGCCGATGTGGTTAAGAGTAAATCGGCAACATCACACCCGAGATGAATACCTCTCGAAGCTAAAAGAGCAAGGCATTGAAGGTGAAGCTCACCATGAAGCCCAAGATGCAATAAAGTTAGCTAGTGCTTGTGATGTAACTAAGCTACCAGGATTTGAGAAAGGTTGGGTCTCTGTACAAGATGCGGCTGCTCAATTATCGGTAGAATATCTCCAGCCACAAGATGGTGAACTCATTTTAGATTGCTGCGCAGCACCGGGTGGAAAAACGGCGCATATCCTAGAGCGCAGTAACAACGTGAGTGTTGTCGCGCTAGATTGCGATGAAGCTCGCTTAAAACGCGTACAGGAAAACCTACAGCGTTTAAACTTAAAAGCACAAGTGATCTGTGGCGATGCAAGAAATCCACAAGATTGGTGGAGTGGCGATAAGTTTGACCGTATCCTACTGGACGCTCCTTGTTCAGCATTAGGGGTTGTTCGCAGACACCCTGACATCAAATGGCTACGCCGCAGTGAAGACATTGCAGCGCTTGCTAGCTTGCAGAGCGAGATCATGGATGCCATGTGGCAACAGCTAAAAGTGGGTGGAACTTTGGTTTACGCGACCTGCTCTATCAGCCCACAAGAAAATGCAGAGCAAGTAAAGACCTTCTTAGCGAGAACACCTGAAGCTGAGTTAATAGGTAGTGAGAGGTCTAACCCTGGAAGACAAATCTTACCTGGAGAAGACGATATGGACGGGTTCTATTATGCTGTTATCGAGAAGCAATAGTAATTAAATAAACTCATTAATAAGACTCACGAAAATTCAGGATTAACTAGAGAATTCAGTATGAAGATCATCATTCTTGGTGCAGGTCAGGTCGGTGGAACCCTCGCAGAAAACCTAGTGGGTGAAAACAATGACATAACCATTGTTGATAAAAACAACGAGCGACTACGCGAACTGCAAGATAAATATGATTTACGAGTTGTGAATGGTTACGCCAGCCACCCGCAAGTTCTTCTGGATGCTGGCGCTCAAGATGCAGATATGTTGGTAGCTGTCACCAACATGGATGAAACCAATATGGCCGCCTGCCAAGTTGCTTTCTCTCTTTTCAACACGCCAAACCGTGTCGCACGAATTCGATCTCCTGAATATTTAGTTGAGAAAGAGGCTTTATTTAAGTCGGGGGCAATCCCAGTAGACCACCTTATTGCGCCAGAAGAACTCGTTACCAGCTATATTGAAAGACTAATTCAATATCCCGGCGCGCTGCAAGTTGTTAGCTTTGCCGAAGAAAGAGTCAGCCTAGTGGCGGTAAAGGCTTATTATGGTGGCCCCTTGGTGGGCAATGCGCTTTCAGCGCTTCGCGAGCACATGCCACATATCGACACTCGCGTAGCTGCCATCTTCCGCCAAGGTAGAGCGATTCGCCCTCAAGGCACCACGGTTATTGAAGCCGATGACGAAGTATTCTTCGTCGCAGCAAGTAATCATATCCGCTCTGTTATCAGTGAATTACAACGCCTTGAACGGCCTTATCGGCGCATCATGATTGTTGGTGGCGGTAACATTGGTGCGAGCTTAGCGAAAAGACTTGAAGAGTCGTACAGCGTCAAGCTTATTGAACGCAACTACCAACGCGCCGAAAAGCTTTCTGAGGAACTCGAAGATACCATCGTTTTTTGCGGCGATGCAGCCGACCAAGAACTTCTCACGGAAGAGAATATCGACCAAGTCGATGTCTTTATCGCGTTAACCAATGAAGATGAAACCAACATCATGTCGGCAATGCTCGCTAAACGCATGGGCGCAAAAAAAGTAATGGTTCTTATCCAGCGTGGCGCTTATGTTGACTTGGTACAAGGAGGCGCGATTGATGTGGCTATTTCTCCACAACAAGCGACTATTTCTGCTCTTCTAACCCATGTTCGCCGAGCCGATATCGTCAATGTATCTTCACTTCGCCGAGGCGCGGCAGAAGCCATAGAAGCGATTGCTCACGGGGATGAAACAACATCCAAAGTGGTTGGACGAGCGATCAGTGACATTAAGTTACCACCAGGCACAACCATTGGTGCAATTGTTCGTGGCGAAGAGGTTTTAATAGCCCATGATAGAACAGTGATCGAACAAGACGATCATGTAGTGATGTTCTTGGTCGACAAAAAGTACGTACCCGATGTAGAAGCCTTATTCCAACCAAGCCCGTTTTTCCTTTAGGTTGTAACTACTATGGTCAACTTTCGCCCAGTACTGTTTGTGATAGGGCTGGTTTTATCTAAACTAGCTTTATTTATGTACGTCCCGACTGTTGTGGCATTTTTTACCGGAACAGGCGGATTCATCGAATTTGCCAAAGCTGTCATTATCACTCACATCGTGTCGTTGATTTGCCTATCATTTGGCAAAACCAAGTCGTTCAAGCTTAATGTGCGCGATATGTTTTTGATCACCAGCTTAGTTTGGATGATCACCAGCGCATTTGCTGCGCTGCCTTTTGTCTTCATTAACCATATTAGCTTCACTGACGCCTACTTCGAGACGATGTCTGGCATCACAACCACAGGTTCAACGGTACTCAGTGGCTTGGATAAAATGCCTCCCAGCGTCATATTGTGGCGCTCAATATTGCAGTGGATTGGCGGGGTAGGATTTATCGTCATGGCCGTGGCCATCTTACCTATGCTAAACGTTGGTGGTATGAAGTTGTTCCAAACCGAATCTTCCGACTGGTCAGATAAAAGTAGCCCTAGAGCAAAAACCGTAGCTAAAAATATTGTAATAGTCTATTTAGTGCTCACCGCGCTCTGTATTTTGGGCTATAGATTGGCGGGAATGAGCCTTTTTGACGCCATTAATCATGCTTTTACGACTCTATCAACTGGAGGCTATTCAACCACAGACAGCTCGATGAACCACTTTTCGCACTCCGCTGACTGGGTTGGAACTCTCTTTATGTTCCTAGGTGGCCTGCCCTTTTTACTATTCGTCACCGCAATGAGGAAGCGCAAGCTAAAAGCTTTGTTGTATGACGAACAAGTAAAAGGATTCACCTACTTGGTATTAGTCGCAAGTTTCACCATTGCGATATGGATGACCTTAAGGGATGGTTATCAACCGTTAGATGCCCTGAGGCTATCTATGTTTAATGTAGTGTCGGTCCTTACTACAACCGGATATGGTCTTGGGGATTTTACTGCATGGGGCGCACTGCCAACCACGATTTTTGCTGTGTTACTCATGATAGGCGCTTGCTCTGGCTCTACCGCTGGCGGTATTAAAATTTTCCGCTTTCAGATAGCCATGACCCTACTTAAAAAACAAATGCTAAAGCTCATTCACCCATCAGGCGTATTTGTACAAAAATATAATAATCGCCCAGTGACAGATGATATTGTTCGCTCACTGGTTGCATTCACATTAATGTATTTTATTACTATTATTGGGCTCGCAGCATTTCTCAGCGCGCTTGGTTTAGACCCAGTGACCAGTATTTCAGGTTCAATAACCGCCGTCGCAAACGTTGGACCTGGTATGGGGCCAATCATTGGCCCGACTGGTAACTTTGCTCCATTACCAGATGCAGCGAAATGGGCATTAAGCCTAGGTATGTTAATGGGCAGGCTCGAAATTTTGACGTTATTGGTACTCTTCTTCCCAGCATTTTGGAGACGCTAGTAGACACTACTGCCACTGTTGATTATGAAAAAGCTTTTATTAACCCTATTGATATTTATCACACCATTTAGCTACGCAGCGGAAGTTGTCACTCTAAAAGATGGACGTAAAGTTCAACTTAACGACAACTTCACTTGGCAATATGTCGAGGCGAGTGCTCACAACGTTTCAAGTGACAAACATACAACTACCACACCAATAATTCCTATTGTAGTGTCGCAAGCCGTCAGCACCCTCGCCGCTGTTGGCGCACACAAACCGACACTTCAACTGTCTAAATCAGGTGTTGATGTGCTGCTCGGAGCTTTGCAGTATCAATCAGGCACTCTCACTATACCCACATCAATCACTAACCAAGGCAGTGAGTCAGTCATATTGGTTACGCTTGACGTCACCATTTCAGATACTCACGGTAAGGTTCTCGCGAATCAAACCGTCAACGTCTGGGAGTCGATTAAAAGGCTGGCTGACACCTACCTGAGACCTCAAAGCCAAAAGACAGGTAAAAGTATTGCATTGGATGTGAAAGCGTTGAAGCAATACAAGATAACAGCAACGATTACCCAAGTAGTAACGCGCTAGACAGGCGTTACGTACAGGTATATCGCGAGGTAGTGACAAACACTACCTCCCAAAACAAACAGGTGCCAAATCGCATGATTGTAAGGCAACCTTTTAGCCGCATAAAAAATAGCGCCCAGCGAATAGACCACTCCACCAGCGGCCAATAAGATGATGCCGTTTAATTGTAAGTGCAACACAAGCTGATAGATGACGATTAAAGACAGCCACCCCATCACTAAATACGTTGCTAACGACACTTTTTTAAATCGATAGACAAATATCATCTTAATAATCACGCCAACGATCGCTAATAACCAAATGACAATCATCAATCCAATTGCGAGAGGCGTACGCAAACTCACCAGCATAAATGGGGTATAGCTACCCGCGATAAGTAGGAAAATGGCGCTGTGATCAAATGTCTTGAGCCAACGCTTTGCGTTAGGAAAAGGAATTGAATGGTAAAGAGTAGAGGCCAGAAAAAGCAACACCATGCTCGCGCCGTATATTGCATAACTCGCAACAGCCAAAGAGTCGGCATGGTGAAGGTTGGCTTTAATCAGCAGTAATATTAACCCTACAATGCTGAAAACCAAACCCACACCATGAGTTAATGCATTGAATAACTCTTCTCTAGGTGTGTACCTGCTTGCTACCGAACCCATAGCGCACCTCTTCAGCCAAAATTAGAGTTCAGTATCACACATTTAGCTTACACGTGTAAGTTAAACTTTAAGCTAGAGGTAGGTCTCTTCCAAGTAGCTTATTACCATATCGCCAGCTTGCTCTGCCGTGGCAGCAAAAGGAATCGAAAGGTGATGCGTTAACTTATCTTTGCTCAGTAAACTTGCTAACATGCCTTTTGTGCCCTTGCGGTTTCTATCAATCTCAAACCACATCTGAACATCATTTTCCGTGTAATGGCAAACCAGCTCTAACTCTCTCCAACAGCCATGATAAGGACCATCGATAGGCACGAACTCAAACTCTTGTACGTAAGGCAATGGGAAACCATCTACCGCTTCACATTCTACTTGTCTGATACTCAAACCTTTATTTTCTAAAGCAGAAAAAATGCCATCCATTAAAACATCAGGACGAACCGTCAATATGTCTTTGTCAGTTGGGTCTGGAGCCTTAGCGATATCTACATCGGTCTGAACCCATACTTTGGTATCACCGATTGTGATTGGGGTATTCCAAGGTATATCGAGCTCAACGTCAAAGTCACGCGTTTCACGTGGCTCAAGGGTAAAAGAGTACGGCAACTCCCAAGTCAACAAGGTGTAATTCTCGTGATCGCGTTGAAGTTTATTGGAGCTTTTGTCCACAACTTCTTTGATATAACGACAACACAACCTTAGATGAATGTTTTCAATTTCTTGCTGCTCACCGCCACCATATAAATGAACGGTGATATTAGCTTTTTGTCCTGGGAAAAGAACATCTTGGCGCAATACAGAGTCGACTTTGACCGAGCCAATTCCGAAGCTTGAGAGGGTCTTATTTATAAACGACATGTACACCTCCATTTGGAATATTCATATTAATCCGGTTTACTATCGAAACTCAATGGACCTATTTCACTATTTTAGTATCTTTACAAAAGATTAATTGTTTAACTATCGATCAATACCGAATTAAATGCTACCATCCGCGTGATATATGTTTTCGTATATCAAGTGTACCTGAATAGTGATTTGGATTGGCCGAAGCCAGAAGAGCCACCCTTCATTTTGCTGTAGAAGTTCAACTCATTATTATTCAGGCCTATAAATTGACAATGGATTGTCGGATAGTTAGGTAAACCAATGCATCACACGCCTATTAGATTTGCACACAATAGTCGAAGTGCTGCGCGTCGTAGTGGCTTCGCTACGATTCCAGTCGCCAAGAAAAAGTAGTACATAATTATAATGTAGTACCTAAAGGTTAAAGCGCAGTGACAGTCTGCGCTTTTTTATATTTGCTTCCTTATATTAAATACCCACACAATGCTCATTGGTATTTCGAAGCCAGTTTGATATTTTATGCTGAGAAGTAAAGCTGCTAGGAAACGACCATGAATCAACATAGAATCAATGAACTTCTTGAACTGCTTAAATCTGATTGGCTAAAAGACTCGGATTTAAACCTACTCGAATTTATCGCTAAACTCGCTCAAGAAGCAGGTTATAAGGGTGAACTGTCCAAATTGACTGATGACGTACTCATTTATCATTTAAAAATGCGTAGCAGTGACAACCAAGAACAGATCCCTGGTCTAAAGAAAGATCACGAAGAAGATTTTAAAACTGCTATCTTGAAAGCAAGAGGGATAATTTCTTAGTTATCAATCTCACCAGATCGCACATGACATTCAATTTATGATCGCAAGAAGGGACACTCGCGTATCTACTGGTTAAAATGCCCGCTTAAAGTGGGCAAATATTCGCTAGCATATCTGATTGGAGTTTAGTGCTAGCGTTTGAAGAAGGACCTTCATATGAGTCAAGATAAAATTGACGTCAAGGACATCTCTCCAACGAACAACAAGCCTAAATCACCACAAAATAAATCCACTAAAAATGGTGATAGGTTTAATCCTAGTAATCGTATCTACGTGCGAGAAAGTAAGGGCACGTTTCAAAAGCTACGTCGATACGGTGGTTGGTTTTTCCTAGCTCTGTTTACCTTAACTCCATGGTTGAGTTTTGAAGGCCATCAAGCCATCTTACTTGATATCGGTAACCAACGATTTAACTTTTTCGGCACGACTCTTTATCCGCAAGATCTCACTCTGCTCGCGGTACTTTTTGTCATCGCTGCTTTTGGGTTGTTTTTCCTCACCACATTTTTAGGTCGAGTTTGGTGCGGTTACTTATGCCCGCAAACAGTTTGGACCTTCATGTATATTTGGTTCGAGGAAAAGCTGGAAGGCAGCGCGAACAAACGTCGCAAACAAGACTCACAAAAGTTTACGTCCTCGCTAATATACAAAAAACTACTCAAACACTTCGCATGGTGGGCTATAGCACTGGCAACCGGGCTAACGTTTGTCGGTTACTTTGTGCCAATTAAATCCTTAATGATTGACTCCTTTACTCTAAATTTGAGTTTCTGGCCCGCATTTTGGGTGCTGTTTTTTGCAGCCTGCACTTACGGCAATGCGGGGTGGATGCGTTCCATTATGTGCATTCATATGTGCCCTTATGCTCGATTTCAATCGGCTATGTTCGACAAAGACACCTTCATTGTGGGCTACGATAACCAGCGCGGTGAACAGCGAGGGCCCCGCTCTAGAAAAGCCGACCCTAAAAAATTAGGTTTAGGTGACTGTGTGGACTGCGACTTATGTGTCCAAGTTTGCCCAACTGGTATCGATATTCGCGAAGGGCTTCAATACGAATGCATTAACTGCGGTGCTTGCATAGATGCCTGTAACAAAACCATGGATCGAATGGGCTACGACAGAGGACTCATTAGCTACACGACAGAACACAAGCTTGAGGGACATTCTACCAATATATTTAGGCCTAAATTGATTGGTTATGGCCTAGTCATGTTAATAATGATCGGGCTATTTTTCGCACAGATCAGCACTGTAGATCCTGCCGGACTATCGGTTTTAAGAGACAGAAGTCAACTGTATCGCATAAACAGCTCAGGCGAAGTTGAAAATACTTACCTACTAAAAATCCTTAATAAAACGCAAAAACCACAGTTGTATCAGCTTAGTGTTGAAGGGCTAAATCAAGCATCATGGTACGGGAAACAGCAAGTTTGGGTACAACCAGGAGAAGTTCTCAACTTACCAATGACACTCGGTGTTGACCCAGAAAATCTCCGTTCACCTGTTTCCAAGATTCAGTTTATACTGTCGGACAGTAATCATTTCACCATTGAAGTCGAAAGCCGGTTTATCCAAAAACTATAGCCTCGACAGATTTGGCACAACGAAGGATCCGGGTTCAGTAATGAACCTTGTAAGCTATGACACAGCAAGCGTTTAATTTTGATGCGCTGACACCAGACTTCATGTGGTATGCATTAGAGAGTATCGGGGTTAGAGCAGAGTCTGGACTTCTGGCGCTCAACAGTTATGAAAATCGCGTATATCAATTTACTGATGAAGAGCGTACAAGGTACGTGGTTAAATTTTATCGTCCACAGCGATGGAGCCAAGAACAAATCATAGAAGAACACGCTTTTACCTTTGATCTCTTGGAGGCTGATATCCCTGTTGCTCCTCCTGCGATAATTAATGGCGAATCATTACACCACTACCAAGGCTATATGTTTGCCCTATTCGAAAGCGTCGGAGGCAGACAGTTCGAAGTCGATAATTTTGATCAACTTGAAGGCGTGGGCCGATTCTTAGGTCGTATCCACAAAGTAGGCAGTACGAAACCCTTCGAACATCGGCCAACAATTAGTCTTGAAGAATATCTCTATCAGCCCAGAGATTTATTGCAAAACTCGTCTTTTATCCCTAGCCATTTGGAGAGTGCATTTTTTAACGATCTCGATCTGTTAATTAATGAGCTCAGCACCCTATGGACGGATGGACACACCAATATTCGCCTGCACGGCGATTGCCATCCAGGCAACATTTTGTGGCGTGATGGCCCGATGTTTGTCGACCTCGATGACTCTAGAAATGGTCCATCTATTCAGGATATATGGATGCTTCTGAGTGGTGAAAAGCACGACAAACTTGCCCAGCTAGACGTTATTTTAGAAGCTTACGAGGAATTTTATCAATTTAAGTCCACGGAATTGAAACTGATTGAGCCATTACGTGGTCTGAGAATGGTACATTATATGGCATGGCTTGCGAAAAGATGGAATGACCCAGCCTTTCCGATTGCGTTCCCTTGGTTTGCAGATGCAAAATATTGGGAAAATCAGGTTTTGTCGTTTAAAGAACAAATAGCGGCTTTGGGTGAACCACCGCTGTCGCTTTCACCTCAATGGTAAAGAGTCACCGATTATTACATAGAATGGAGTTTATATGAAAAAGCTGTTTGCACTGGCTGCAACCTTATTGCTGAGTGTTTCTGCATACGCTGCCCAGCCTACAACACCGACAGTGTTTAAAGAAGGCGTTAATTACACAACACTCAAACTCGCCTCGTCAGCAAAGCCTACTGTTACGGAGTTTTTCTCTTTTTATTGCCCGCACTGTTATCAGTTCGAACCAATTATCGAGAAACTGCAAAGCGAGTTACCGAAAAATGTCATCTTTAAGAAAGAACACGTCTCATTTATGGGCGGCTCTATGGGTGAAAACATGAGTAAGGCCTACGCAACAATGGTAGAGCTAGGTATTCAGAAGAAAATGGTGCCAATCATGTTTAATCAAATCCATAAATTAAACAAGCCACCTCAAAATATCGACCAGCTGCGCGATATTTTTGAAAATGCAGGCGTAAGTGAAGAGCAGTTTAACTCCGTCTTTAATAGTTTCGCTGTCGACTCAATGGTTCGCCGTTACGACAAAGACTTCCGTGATGCTGGTATCTCCGGTGTTCCAACGGTTATCATCAACAACAAATATATTGTTAGAACGCAATCTATTAAATCCATCGATGAGTATATGGACTTGGTTAAGTACCTATTGAAAGGAAACCCAGGGCATAAACCGAAAGGTGACGACAAGTCAGATAAAAGCTCTAAAGCAGATAAACAACATAAAGACAGTGAAACAGTCACTAAGAGCACAACAGAAGCAACAAGTTAAATAATTAACTAAAGTTTCTAAGTCATTAATAAAACGGGGTCGCTCATTGCTACCCCGTTAATCGTTTACTTATGAATATCCTTTAGCAACTCATCTTTCTCATGCCAAACATCGGATAGCCACTGCTGAAACTGCCTCTTATATGGCTTGTCATTAAAGTAATCACCCGTGACCTCTTCATTGACTGGTAAAGTTCGACTTCTCACTACTATTTTCGTCATTCGCCCCATCAGCATATCCTTAAACGGCTTATCTAAATTTTCTGGATAAGCGAGCGTCACATCTACAATACTATCAAACTGTTCGCCCATAGCTGCCAATGTATAAGCAATACCACCAGATTTAGGCTGCAACAAATATGAATAGCCATTCGCTTTCTTTTTACTGTGACAAAACCGAGTACCTTCAACATAGTTAACGACCGTTGTAGGTGTATGCTGAAACTTAGCGCAAGATCGGCGTGTTGTCGCTAGGTCTTGGCCCCGTTTTTCTGGATGGCGAATTAAATATTCTCTGGAATAACGACGCATAAAAGGCATATCCAGCGCCCAGCACGCCATACCAATAAACGGAACGTAAAGTAGTTGCTGCTTTAGAAAGAATTTAGGCATGGGCACTTTGTCTTTAAACACGCAGCACAGAACGACAATATCAGTCCAACTCAGATGGTTACTTATCATCAAATACCAACCATCTTTTCTTAGCCCTTCTCCTCCTTCAATATCCCAATCAACTTTGTTTGAAGCAGACAAAATCCAAGAATTGATGGTCGCCCATAGCCACATTGCTTTATTTGCCAAGCGAGTCGCCAATGATTTGAGTGAAGCGGTAGGAAGCAGCACTTTAAACAGTGCGATAATACAAATAATAATCGAACAAAAAGCTGAATTGAGAATGACTAAAGAAACATTCAGCACAAGTAATAAATAAGCCAACATATTTAATAACAACAATGATTGAGAATTGATAAATCCGTTTGAGCCCTTTAGTGGCCTAATTTTAGCCTAAAAAAGCAGCTCGTCATTATACAATTCCTTCTACACATTGGAATAACTAGCTAGATAAAATCACTTGTTGAACAATCGCTTCTTAATTCACGACTGAGTTTTCTGTCAACCTCTGCAGTAGCCTGTCCATTGCGCGATACCCCAGGGCTTCTGATAAGTGCGTGCGATTAATATCATTCGCGCCAGCCAAATCTGCGATTGTACGTGCGACCTTGATGATTCGGTGATACGCCCGTATCGACAAACCAAGCCGATGCAAAGCATTCTCTAAAAACTCAGCATCAACTTTGGCCAACGGGCAATACTCATCTATCTCTCGACTTCCTAACAGTGCATTTGCCTTCCCATTTCTCGCTAGCATCAGCCCTCTTGCCTGCTCTACCCTTCCCTTCACCATCAAGGTTGTTTCACCTCTGTCCCCACCCTCAGACAACATCCCTTTTGGCAGAGCTGGTATTTCTATCGACATATCAAAGCGGTCTAGCAAGGGGCCAGAAAGGCGACTTAGATAACGCAACATATTCTGCGGGTTAGCTCTAGCTTGATTACCTTCGTAGTAACCGGTAGGGCTAGGATTTAACGCCCCAACCAATTGAAAACGAGCAGGAAAACGGGTTTTTCCTTGCGCTCGAGAAATGATAATCTCTCCTGACTCTAAAGGCTGGCGTAGCGAATCCAGCACTTTTCTCTCAAATTCCGGCAGCTCGTCCAAAAATAACAAGCCATTGTGAGCTAGAGATATTTCTCCTGGCCTTGGCACCGTGCCCCCTCCCACCAAAGCGGCCATTGAGCTAGAGTGATGAGGAGAACGAAAAGGTCTATGTTTCCAATTGTGATGATTAATTTCTTGCTGGGTTAAAGAGGCAATGGAAGCCGTTTCTAGTGCCTCGTCATCGCTCATTTCTGGTAACAAATCGCAAAGCCGAGAAGCCAACATCGTTTTGCCTGTTCCCGGAGGACCGAGAAAAAGCAAGTTATGATTACCTGCCGCAGCAATTTCTAGCGCTCTCTTTCCCTGTTGCTGACCGATAATATCTCGTAAGTCTCGATGAGAAGTAGGCAAAGGTGATGTCCCTGAACTTTCAAATAGGCCCAAGGTTTCTTGACCGCAGAGAGCTGCGCAGACTTCTAATAATGATTGTGCTGACTTGTGTTTCTCTCGACCAACCAATGCGGCTTGATCGCCATTTTGATGGGGTACTATCAAGCTTCTTTTTGACACATTTGCTGCAAGGGCGGCAGGAAGCACACCCTTCACCGAACGCAACTCACCAGAAAGAGCAAGCTCACCAATAAACTCTTTATCTTCAATAGAAGTTGCAGGGATCTGACCCGAAGCAATCAATACCCCTAAAGCAATAGGTAAATCAAAACGTCCTCCTTCTTTGGGCAAATCAGCAGGTGCCAAATTCACCGTGATTCTTTTAGCTGGAAATTCGAAGCGCGAATTGATGATGGCGCTACGAACTCTATCGCGAGATTCTTTTACCGTTGTTTCCGGCAGGCCAACCAAACAAAAGCCTGGCATCCCATTACTGATATGCACTTCGACGGTAACTTGGGGAGACTCCACACCGATACAAGCTCGGCTATTTATGATTGCTAGCGCCATGTTCTGCCTTATTCATATGCTACAAATACAAAACAACCAATGGCGACAAAATCTAATTTTCGCCATCAAAGTTACTTATATATCTCAGCTGAACATGCTCAGTTGATGAAAAAAGAATGAAATTTTGCTTGTCAATTAACGGATTTGTATGTTACCACTAAAGGCACAAAGGGTTTGGTACATAAATTTTTTAATCATTACAGAAATCAGATGAATTTAGTCACTCGCATTAACACTCTCGTTGTCCTGATTATCGTGGTCATTATTAGCACCGCGCGGGGGCGAGTGGGCGAAAGATAACCCACATATTTGCAAAAACCCCCGCACTGAAAAGTCCGGGGGTTTTTTTACAACTAAATTTAACAAAAATAAGCGCAAAATCTGATTAAAAATAACACAACTATAATCAGATAAGCAGGAAGAACGGGAGCAAACATGACATCGAATTACCGCAGAAGCTGCGATAAGCCATCACGACAGAGAGGGAATTTCCAATGAAAGGAGCCGAACTTGTTGTCGCAGCGCTAAAACAAAAGGGAATTAAAACCGTTTTTGGTTATCCCGGCGGCGCAATCATGCCAATATACGACGCACTTTATGACGCAGAAGTAGAACATATTCTCTGCCGACACGAACAAGGTGCTGCAATGGCTGCAATCGGTATGGCCAGAGCAACCCAAGAGGTGGGAGTGTGTATGGCGACTTCCGGCCCTGGAGCAACTAACCTCGTCACTGGCCTCGCTGATGCTTTCCTTGATTCCATTCCCCTCGTCGCAATCACTGGCCAAGTCGCTACTTCTCATATCGGTACTGATGCTTTTCAAGAAATGGATGTTATCGGTATGTCCCTCTCCTGTACCAAACATAGCTACCTCGTCACTGATATCAATGAGCTCGCTCCAACATTAGCAGAAGCATTTGAAGTTGCTCAAACAGGCCGGCCTGGTCCTGTGATCGTTGATATAGCAAAAGACGTTCAGTTAGCGGAGGTGCCTGACTCGTTCTTACCTGAGTTCGATGCACCAACAATGCCAGTCCCTAGTGATGAAGATTTTGCAGCAGCACAACAAGTGATGGCAGAAAGCTCTCGTCCAGTCCTTTATGTCGGTGGTGGTGTTCAATTAGCTTACGCGACAGAGTCTGTTAGGGAATTTCTTCGCTTGAACCCAATGCCGTGTGTCAGCACGCTGAAGGGTTTAGGTACTATTGAACGTCACGATCCACACTACCTAGGCATGCTAGGCATGCACGGCACAAAAGCGGCCAACTTAGTCGTTCAAGAAAGCGACCTACTGATTGTGGTTGGTGCGCGATTTGATGACCGCGTGACGGGCAAGTTAGATACCTTTGCTCCGAACGCCAAAGTTGTCCATATCGATATTGATGCGGCTGAAATCAACAAACTCCGCCATGCACATGCGCCACTTCGTGGCGATATCAATACCATCCTGCCGAAGCTAGAAATGAGTCACGACATTTCGCCATGGGTGCATCATTGTGAGAGCCTGCGTACTGCGTTCAAATGGCGCTACGACCATCCTGGCGAGCTTATCTTCGCCCCGCTACTACTTAAACAACTTTCAGACATGATGCCTGATAGCAGTATTGTTTCTACCGATGTTGGCCAACATCAAATGTGGGCAGCTCAACATATTCAACCCAGAGATCCACAAAACTTCATCACTTCTGCGGGCCTTGGCACAATGGGGTTTGGTCTACCAGCAGCAATGGGGGCAGCCGTTGGAAGACCCGACGATCAGTCAATCCTAATTACAGGTGACGGATCATTTATGATGAATGTGCAAGAATTAGGCACTTTGAAGCGTCGTCAAATTCCAGTCAAAATCGTATTGCTAAACAACCAACGTCTTGGCATGGTTCGTCAGTGGCAATCGCTGTTCTTTGATGGTCGTCACAGTGAAACGATTCTAGATGACAACCCAGATTTCGTGACCCTAGCGAGAGCATTTGATATTCCAGGGAAAACCATCACAAAGAAAGAAGAAGTAGAGCCAGCGCTAAAAGAAATGCTTGCGAGCAAAACTTCTTATATGCTGCACGTTGTCATTGATGAAGAAGAAAATGTATGGCCTTTGGTGCCACCAGGTGCCTCAAACAACGATATGTTAGAAAATACTTAGGAGAGACCGGTGGATAGATATTTAGTAGACATCAAAGCGCAAGACAAGCCCGTATTGGTTGAACGAATCCTACGCGTCATTCGCCATCGTGGATTTATCATCAAACAGATAGCTGCGACACAAAATCATGAAAGCAAAGTCGCTAGTGTAGAGATCATTGTCGACAGCGACCGTCCAATTTCATTTTTAACCAATCAAATTGAAAAACTTTGGGACGTGCGCAGTGTCGAAGTAACAGCAATCAATAACAATGAACTACCCAACAATAACCTCCAACAAAATATTTGTGCATAAAGGAAAACGATAAATGGCTAAGAAAACAGCAGACTACATCTGGTTCAACGGTGAAATGGTTCCATGGGAAGATGCAAATGTGCATGTATTAACACACGCAATGCACTATGGGACCTCTGTATTTGAAGGTGTCAGATGCTATGACACGCCAAATGGACCGATTGTTTTCCGCCATCAAGAACATGCACAGCGCTTGCATAACTCTGCAAAAATATATCGTTTTCCTATTCCATACTCTGTCGAAGAAATTATGGAAGCGACCAGAGAAACACTGCGCGTCAACAAGCTGACTTCTGCCTATATTCGTCCACTTGGTTTTGTCGGCAATGTGGGTCTTGGTGTGTGTCCTCCTGTGGGTACTGAAATGGATGTTATCGTCGCAGCATTCCCATGGGGTGCCTATCTAGGCGAAGAAGCATTAGAAAATGGTGTTGATGCAATGATTTCTAGCTGGAACCGCGCAGCACCAAATACCATTCCAACAGCAGCAAAAGCAGGTGGAAACTACCTATCTTCACTGCTGGTTGGTGGTGAAGCACGCCGTCATGGTTATGATGAAGGCATTGCTCTTAGCGTCGATGGTTATCTATCCGAAGGTGCTGGTGAAAACATCTTTGTTATCAAAGACGGCATTCTAACCACACCTCCAGCCACCAGCGCAATTTTGCCTGGCATCACTCGCGATTCAATTATGGTGCTAGCAAGAGACAGAGGTTACCAAGTTCAAGAAGCAAATATTGCACGAGAAGCACTTTATCTAGCAGATGAAATATTCATGACGGGCACTGCAGCAGAGATCGTTCCTGTGCGCAGCGTAGACAAGATTGAAGTCGGTTCTGGTAAACGCGGACCTATCACCGAAGAGCTCCAAGCAGCATACTTCGGTCTATTTAACGGAACCACAGAAGATAAGTGGGGCTGGTTAGATTACGTCTATCCAGACCAAGCACCTAAAAAATAAAGGAAAAAAATAAAATGCCGAAGTATCGTTCAGCAACCACAACACACGGTCGTAACATGGCAGGGGCTCGCGCTTTATGGCGAGCAACTGGAGTAAGAGATGAAGATTTCGGCAAGCCGATCATTGCCGTCGTTAACTCTTTCACCCAATTTGTTCCCGGCCATGTTCATTTAAAAGATTTAGGGCAACTGGTTGCCAAAGAAATCGAAGCCGCTGGTGGCATCGCGAAAGAGTTCAACACTATCGCTGTGGATGATGGCATCGCGATGGGCCACGGTGGAATGCTGTATTCTCTGCCTTCACGTGAGCTAATCGCTGACTCTGTTGAGTACATGGTTAATGCTCATTGTGCGGATGCGATGGTATGTATCTCTAACTGCGACAAAATTACTCCGGGAATGCTGATGGCCTCTATGCGCCTCAACATCCCTGTAATTTTTGTTTCAGGTGGGCCAATGGAAGCGGGCAAAACTAAGCTTTCTGATCAGATCATCAAACTCGATTTGGTTGATGCAATGATGCAAAGTGCTGATCCAAGTGTTTCTGACGAGCAAAGCGAGCAAATTGAACGTTCCGCTTGCCCAACATGTGGTAGTTGCTCTGGCATGTTTACCGCAAACTCGATGAACTGCTTAACCGAAGCTCTTGGTCTTTCTCAACCGGGCAATGGCTCTATGCTGGCAACGCACGCGGATCGCAAGCAGCTGTTCGTTAACGCGGGTAAACGCATTGTAGAACTGACTAAACGCTACTACGAGCAAGATGATACAACGGCCCTACCACGCAATATCGCTAACAAATCCGCATTTGAAAATGCCATGGCGCTTGATATTGCTATGGGCGGTTCAACCAATACCGTTCTGCACCTGCTCGCTGCAGCCCAAGAAGGCGAAGTGGACTTTGACATGAGCGACATTGACCGCATGTCCCGTCAAGTCCCACACCTCTGTAAAGTGGCACCTTCCACCCAAAAATATCACATGGAAGATGTTCACCGAGCAGGTGGCGTTATGGGGATCTTAGGTGAGCTTAACCGCGCAGGGCTGCTCAACAACCAAGTGAATACCGTACTTGGCATGACGTTTGAAGAGCAACTTGCAGAGTATGACATCAAGCAAACCAACTCAGATGAAGTGAAAGATTTCTACCGCGCGGGTCCTGCGGGCATTCGTACGACAGAAGCCTTTTCTCAAGAGTGTCGCTGGGACACGCTAGACGATGATCGTCAAGAAGGCTGTATTCGTGAGAAATCCAACGCTTATAGCCAAGATGGTGGACTGGCTGTTCTGAGTGGTAACATTGCACTGGATGGCTGCATTGTCAAAACGGCAGGTGTTGACGAGAGTATCCTTAAGTTCCAAGGCCCAGCCGTGGTTTTTGAAAGCCAAGAAGATGCGGTTGAAGGTATTCTCGGTGGTAAGGTTAAGTCTGGCGATGTTGTCGTCATTCGCTATGAGGGTCCAAAAGGCGGCCCTGGCATGCAAGAAATGCTCTATCCAACCACTTACCTGAAATCGATGGGTTTGGGCAAAGAGTGTGCACTACTTACAGACGGACGTTTCTCTGGCGGCACATCAGGCCTTTCAATCGGCCACGTTTCTCCAGAAGCGGCCAATGGCGGAACCATTGGTCTTGTCGAGCCGGGCGATAGTATTACTATCGACATTCCAAATCGCTCTATCACTCTTGATGTGAGTGAAGAAGAGCTAAAAGCTCGCCGTGATGCAAAGAGTGCTCAAGGCTGGAAACCAGTTGATCGTCAACGTGAAGTCTCCTTTGCTCTCAAAGCATACGCAAGCATGGCAACCAGCGCAGATAAAGGCGCAGTAAGAGACAAATCTATGCTTGAGGACTAGTATGACATTGACCAACCAAACTGGCGCAGATTATCTGCGCCAAATACTCCGAGCTCCTGTTTATGAAGTCGCCACTGTAACGCCACTTCAAGACATGCCTAGATTGTCCAAACGCATCGGCAATCAAGTTCAAATCAAGCGCGAAGATCGCCAACCCGTCCACTCTTTTAAGTTACGCGGCGCCTACAACATGGTGTCCAATTTAACTGAGCAGCAAAAAAGTGCTGGTGTGATTGCAGCATCCGCAGGTAATCACGCGCAAGGCATGGCTCTTTCTGGTAGCAAGCTAGGTATCAAAACCACCATTGTGATGCCAAAAACTACGCCAGATATCAAAGTGGATGCCGTTAGAGATTTCGGTGGACAGGTGGTGTTGCATGGCAACAACTTCGATGAAGCCAAAGCTGAAGCGGAACGCTTAGCTAAGCAATACGGCTATACTTTTGTTCCACCTTTTGACCACCCATTGGTCATTGCTGGACAAGGAACCATCGGCATGGAAATGCTACAGCAAAATGGTCACTTAGACTGCATCTTTATGCCAGTCGGCGGAGGTGGTTTAGCGGCTGGCGTCGCAGTTTTGGTAAAGCAACTAATGCCAGAAGTAAAAGTTATTGCTGTCGAGCCGGAAGATTCTTCTTGCCTTAAAGCGGCTCTAGACGCTGGAGAGCCGGTCGTACTCGATCAGATTAGTATGTTCGCTGATGGCGTTGCGGTAAAACAGATCGGCAGCGAAACCTTCCGTCTTTGCCAACAATATATCGACGACCATGTTGCAGTCAGCAGCGATGAGATCTGTTCTGCGGTAAAAGACATTTTTGAAGATACTCGCGCCATTGCCGAGCCTTCAGGTGCACTCGCATTAGCAGGCCTGAAGAAATATGTTGAACAAAACAACCTCAAAGATAAAAAGCTTGGCACCGTCCTTTCTGGCGCAAACACTAACTTCCATGGATTACGTTATGTTTCAGAACGCTCAGAGCTAGGTGAAAAACGTGAAGGTTTACTGGCGGTCACCATTCCTGAGCGTCAAGGCGCATTCTTTGAGTTCTGCAATCTGATTGGTGGGCGTGCCGTTACTGAGTTTAACTATCGCTACAACGACGACCAATTGGCAAATATTTTTGTCGGTGTTCGTCTGCAAGATGGTCAAGTTGAACTCGACAATATCATCCAAGATTTGCGAGATGGTGGGTATCCCGTAGTTGATCTCTCTGATGATGAAATGGCAAAGCTGCACATCCGCTATATGATTGGTGGCAAGCCATCCAAGCCTCTTCAAGAAAGACTGTATAGCTTTGAATTTCCAGAATACCCCGGCGCACTGTTAAAGTTCTTGAGTACGTTAGGAACGCATTGGAATATCAGCTTATTTAACTATCGAAACCATGGCGCAGACTACGGGCGTGTTTTGTGTGGTTTCGAGTTACAAGAGTCTGACTTGACTCGCTTCTCTGCGCATCTAAGGGAGCTTGGCTATCAATGCAAAGACGAAACAGATAATCCATCCTACCAATTTTTCCTTTCTTAATATCTTGGCCAGAATAAAGTTCTGGCCATCATTTCTCCGTTTGATTTAGCCCTATACTTTAGCCTGAAACAAAGTGCTATAGTGACGACTGTTTAATCTCTTTCGTAATGTTTCATTTCATTATTTATCAAAGCCTTAAAAGCATGGAGTCATGTATGTTTAATGCCCTAGTACTCAATCAAGTCGATAAAAAAACTCTCGCCAACATCGAGCGTTTGGAGGAGTCTGCCCTACCAGAAGGTGAGGTGTTAATTGAGGTGCAGTACTCATCTTTAAACTATAAAGACGGACTAGCAATCACTGGAAAAGGTAAAATCATTCGTAATTTTCCAATGGTACCTGGAATCGATTTAGCAGGTAAAGTCATCAGCTCTGAAGACTCGCGCTATAAAGCTGGCGATGACGTCGTTCTCACAGGTTGGGGAGTAGGAGAAAATCACTGGGGTGGCATGGCTGAAAAAGCGCGCTTGAAAGCTGATTGGTTAGTCCCGCTACCACAAGGGTTAGATAGCAAAAAAGCAATGATGGTCGGTACAGCGGGCTTTACTGCTATGCTGTGTGTTCAAGCTATCCTAGACTCAGATATCAAACCAGACGCTGGAGAAATATTAATCACAGGCGCAAGCGGTGGTGTTGGCTCTGTCGCAGTCACTCTTTTGTCTCAACTGGGATATAAAGTTGCTGCTGTTACAGGACGTGTAGAACAAAATGGACCTTTACTTACCCAATTAGGCGCTGCTCGCATTATCGATCGATCGGAATTTGAAGAGCCGAGTCGACCACTGGAAAAGCAGATCTGGGCTGGAGCCATTGATACTGTTGGCAGCAAGGTGTTAGCAAAAGTTCTAGCACAAATGGATTACAACGGCACTGTTGCGGCTTGTGGCTTGGCTGGTGGCTTTGATTTGCCAACGACAGTGATGCCATTTATTTTGCGCAATGTACGCCTACAAGGGATCGATTCGGTTTCTTGCCCTGTAGATAAACGAATTCAAGCTTGGGAAACTCTCACTAAGCTGCTGCCAGAGAGCTATTTTGAGCAAGCTTGTACCGAGATAACTTTGCAGCAAGCGACTCAATATGCCGAAGATATCACCAATGGCCAGGTCACAGGGCGAGTCGTCATTAAGCTTTAATAGATCCTATTACATGCCCTTTTATATCAAGCTGTTATATAAACAAAATAGCAGCTTGATGTTAAAGCCTAATCACGTAAATAAGTGAGGCTACCTTTTTCTCACCCATTGAAATGCATATAAGTCATGAATACTATGCTAAAGTTTCATTTTTTTCACAGCCTTTAACAACATACACTCCCTAATGATTAAGTTGCTTGCTTTGTCTGGAGATTTCAATGTTTAAAGCACTCGTGTTAAACCAAGTGGAAAAAAACACTATAGCCAGTATTAATTCACTCAATGAATTGACCCTGCCTGAAGGAGAAGTTCTAGTAAACGTAGACTACTCGTCGCTCAACTATAAAGATGGTTTGGCCATCACAGGAAAAGAAAAAGTTGTTCGCAACTTCCCTATGATTCCGGGAATAGATCTGGTCGGCACCGTCGCTCATTCGGATGATTCCCGATATAAAATTGGCGATAAAGTCATACTGACGGGCTGGGGTGTTGGCGAAAAACATTGGGGCGGCATGGCTGAAAAAGCCAGACTCAAAGCTGATTGGCTAGTACCACTTCCTGAAACACTTGATAGTAAAAAGGCCATGATGATCGGGACCGCAGGGTTGACCGCTATGCTTTGCGTTGAGGCATTTACTGATATGGATCTTGAACCGAGTACTGGAGAAATACTGGTCACTGGCGCAAGTGGTGGTGTTGGTTCTGTTGCTGTCTGTTTGCTGTCACAGCTTGGCTATAACGTTGCCGCCGTTACAGGTCGAGTAAATAAAAATGGACCATTGCTCAAACAACTTGGGGCGAACCGAGTTATTGCTCGAGAAGAATTTGAACAGCCGTTGCGCCCACTTGAGAAACAACAATGGGCAGGAGCAATAGATACCGTTGGTGGTAGCATGTTAGCAAAAGTGCTATCGCAAATGGATTATGGTAGTACCGTAGCTGCTTGTGGCTTGGCTGGTAGTTCTGATCTTCCCACAACTGTTATGCCATTTATTCTACGTAATGTGAGGCTACAAGGTGTCGATTCCGTCTCTTGCCCAATAGAGAAGCGTATTGTCGCATGGGAAGCGCTCGCAAGTTTACTGCCAGATAGTTACTTTGAACAAGCCTGCAACGAGATTGAGCTAGAAGAAGTACCTTACTTTGCAGAGGCTATCACCAAAGGGCAAGTCACCGGACGTATCGTCGTAAAACCATAGCCGTAGTTACAGTAACGCTCTAGGTTTTGCTACTCGTTTGTTCTCGCTCGCTCAATATCTTCCATTCGTTGAGTAATAAGGCGAGAACATTCTTCCTTAAATACGTTCCTTAACCAGCTCTGAACCACTGAATGCTCACAACGCGGATGCCAAATCATCGAATAATTGACCGTAGTAAATTCAAACGGTAATTCCTTCACAACTAAGTCATAGCGTTTAGCCACCAAGTACGCTAAATCTGCAGGCACATTGATAATTAATGGAATGCTATCGACTATCGCCAATGCCGTTTCCAAATGATAAGTGGATAAAACAACTTTTGGTTGAGGAGCGCCCTCAAGGGCATGATCAATTAAGGCTTTTACCCCTTCACTTATTGCTATCATAGCTTGAGGAAACTTAAGGTACTCCTTAAGCGATAGATCCTCGTTTGCTAGCGCATGTTTTTTTGATAGTAAACACGAAATGCCCACTTTACCCAAACCTTCGCAATGCAGTATGTCTAAGGGTTCAGCCGCTCGACAAATCGCTAAATCAGCCTCACCATACGCCAGTTGGTCCGCGAGCCTGTGTTGTTGTATCGGAACAAAATCAAAAGAGACATTTGGCGCTTCTTGATAAATCCTTGGTAGGGCATAAGGTAAAATGGTCTGCATTGCATAATCAGTCGTTGCTATTACAAATTTTTTGCAGCAATTCTCGGGTTCAAACTCTATTGGAGATAGTAACCGACAGAGCGACTCAATCGGATCTGAAAACAAATTGTCTATTTCAATCGCCTTTTCTGTTGGGATCAAATGCTGACCTTGGCGTGTAAACAACGGATCATCAAGCATATTTCTCAGACGACCAAGAGTGCGGCTCATCGCAGACTGACTTAAGTTCAGCCTATTTGCGGCTTCTGTAACACTTGACTCTTCAATCAAGACTCGCAGCGCTACCAGCAGGTTCAGGTCCCTGCGATACACTTCTTCAATTTCCACGACGATTTTTCTTTAGGATACACAGTGAGCAAGTGTACCCATTCGGTAAAAAAAAATCCTGTCATAGGACAGGATATAATACCTTTAAAGTGCGTTTCTTGTTCAATTCACGTAGATTAATGCATCAGGCTGCTTTGCTAACAATTGAATAATGTTGGCTTGAATATCCTGACTGTCGACCTCTTTTTCTAGTTTAGCCGTCCACTTACAGACTACAATTTCTGGAGATGACTTTTTGGATTCAAATTGGGGATCGATAGGTTGCAGCGCCACTAATTCACTATAATCCAAACCCGATTTATTTAACGCTTCCATGTGTCCGCGAGTACCAAAGTGAGACATCACAGTTTCACATTTATTGGTTGTTGCCACGTAGTATTGATAGTTCATAACTCATACCTTCTTCATTCCTTTACGCGCTCAGGCTAAATAAAATCTACTGTACTTTCTGTATAGCAAGTCACAGAGAGCAAAGCTGTCACACCGAATTTGCTGATATTCGTGTCCTAACGTAACCATTTGTAAAACGAGGGCAAACAACCCCATAAGCACCTGAAATAAAACCTTAATCACTTATCCAGCAACGTGATTTGTGAAGGGTTTTGCGTTTGATATACTCAATGCTCAATCGATGCCGAAGATGGTGACAACATGTCTAAAACCGCGAAGATCCTAAACGAAGATAAACTGGTAAAAAAAGCGATAGAAGTCGGTTTCAAAATGGCAAAAATGCAAGGATTTGAGTTACCAAACTCTTCCCAGCCAATTAAAACAAAAGCCGTCTACTTGTTCTTAGTTGAAGTAAACCAAATCACGCCACTCCCCGACGACAAGCTCGACGGTGCCAACATCAAAAAACGACTAGCACGCTGGATACATAACGCCTTACCGGATGACGATCCACTGAAATAAAAATTAGATAAAAAAATCCCGCCTTTCGGCGGGGAAGCCCAAGAAAATTGGGATAGTGTCGGAATGTGTAACCTTACAATTATCTAACAACCAAAAATGAAAAGTGAGCCTATTCATCGTTAGGTTCGTGCCAACGATACATCTCTAAGCACATACCAATAATAGTGGCGCTTAACCCAATGAGTGGAAGGAATGATATATCTGCAGAGCTACGAAACACTAAAGCGCAAAATGAAACCAAACAAAGAACAGAATAAACGGTGAGCCTATCCATTGCTGTCACGTTGCTTCCTTTAGTTGTTGTTAAAAAACTGTTAAATAAGTTAAAGGAAAAACTTTGCTTTGCCAAGAGGTTATTGAATATTTTTTTACTCCCTGTATCCTCTACGCTTTGGATTTTTGAACGCAGATTACACTATGACAGTAGACTCAAAACTTGCCAATCAGACTTTAGACGCACAAGGCTTACGCTGCCCTGAGCCTGTTATGATGGTGAGAAAAACCATTAGAAAGATGAAAGATGGTGAAGTGCTGCTAGTTGAAGCTGACGACCCATCCACTACTCGTGATATTCCGAGCTTCTGTCGTTTTATGGATCATCAGCTGATTGATTCGCAAACAGAAGAGCCTCCCTTTCAGTACCTCATAAAAAAAGGCACCGATTAAGCAAAGTAGATTACAGCCTTTCTTCTTGTGAGCGGCTATCTTGCTGTAATCGTTCTAACTGATGCTTCAAATTGCGCATTTCTCTGTGCATTGGAATAATGTGAGCCACCCGAATCCACGATTCAACCATCAGTGCGGCCATCAAGATAGCGCCCACCACCATAGGTAACCATAAATCAGTTAGCCCCATCCCGAGTACCGTCAAAATAAAACCAAACGTGAATAAATAGCTCTGATTCTTTGCTGTCATGCCCGTATAACGTGTAAGCATAGTATCGCCCTCATTCGCTGGTGATCTGTCTCTAAGTTAGCATGAGCTAAGCGAGACAAATTTGCCAACTATCACGATATCAGGCGAATTTTAGGCAAAAGTTTAAGCAAATATAAATGCCACCACGAATCCTAATTACAAAGACAACCAAGCAATGATCGCCATTATCACAAACACGCCAGCACTGGCCTTGCGAACCCATGCCATCGGTATTTTATCCGCAGACATTTGACCGATAATGATGACCGGCACATTGGCAAGCATCATGCCTATCGTTGTTCCGATCACCACCCAACCCAACGCGTGAGAATATTGAGCACCAAGTATAGAAGTAGCAATTTGCGTTTTATCGCCTATTTCAGCAATAGAAAATGCGATGAAACTAGCCCAAAAAGGACCTCGGTTGGCAAACTTCTGATCAAAATCTATTTTATCGGGCACTAATACCCACAAAGCCATAGACACAAAACTTAGCACCACCAGCCATTTTAGTACTACTGGAGAAAGCCAGTCAGCAATGACCACACCCAACCAAGCAGCGACAAGGTGATTTAATAGTGTGGCGAACAATATGCCAAAAATAATCGCGGTAGGTTTTCGATAGCGACTAATCAGCAGCAAAGAAAGAAGTTGGGTTTTATCGCCGATTTCAGCCAAGGTGATACTAGTAATGGAAGTTGCTAATACGCTCACAATGCACTCATATGAGGCAGGGGTTATAATATTTAACCATAGACAAACCCCATGCCCCGCCTCGGTTCATGGTGCTTGCCTAAGGTCTTGCTAAACTAAAAAGGCTTTTAGTCTCGAACGCCATGGTGATTTGGCACCAATTATGTTGACGAACGAAGCGAATTCTTAGGTTTGAATTCACTAAGCTACTCCCCAAAGACAGGCAAATTCTATTGAACTTTGCTGTTGAAAGCAACAAATCGACACGATCACGTTAATTTAGCGCCTCATTCAACGACATTTTCGCTTTAGTTTATTAATTAAGCACGATTACCCCTACTACAGCACCCGTTATATGGGTATACTGGGCCGCTAATTTTTATCGAATTATTTATCAATTTCGCGCGAACCTGACTATGCAAAAATACGATATCAAAACTTTCCAGGGAATGATCCTCGCGCTGCAGGATTATTGGGCTCAAAATGGCTGTACTATTGTGCAACCGCTAGACATGGAAGTGGGTGCGGGTACTTCACACCCAATGACTTGCCTTCGAGCACTAGGTCCTGAGCCAATGTCGACGGCTTACGTGCAACCATCTCGTCGTCCAACTGATGGCCGTTATGGTGAAAACCCAAACCGTCTGCAGCACTACTACCAATTTCAAGTCGCTTTGAAGCCGTCTCCGGACAATATTCAAGAGCTGTATTTAGGTTCACTGGAAGTACTTGGTATCGACCCACTTGTCCACGACATCCGTTTCGTTGAAGACAACTGGGAAAACCCAACACTTGGCGCTTGGGGCCTTGGCTGGGAAGTCTGGTTAAACGGTATGGAAATCACTCAGTTTACTTACTTCCAACAAGTAGGTGGCCTTGAGTGTAAGCCAGTCACTGGTGAAATCACTTATGGTATCGAGCGTTTAGCTATGTATATTCAGGAAGTGGATTCTGTTTACGATTTGGTGTGGAACAAAGGCCCGCAAGGCGTTGTGACTTACGGTGACATTTTCCACCAAAACGAAGTTGAGCAGTCGACTTACAACTTCGAACACGCAGATGTTGATTTCCTATTCTCGTTCTTCGACCAATGTGAAAAAGAATCGAAAGAGCTGCTTGAGCTTGAAAAGCCTCTTCCACTGCCAGCTTACGAGCGCATTCTAAAAGCCGCTCATGCGTTCAACTTGCTAGATGCTCGTAAAGCTATTTCGGTAACTGAGCGTCAACGTTACATTCTCCGCATTCGCAACCTAACCAAAGCGGTTGCTGAAGCCTACTACGCATCCCGTGAAGCACTTGGTTTCCCGATGTGTCGTAACCAAGAAAAAAGCGAGGAGAAGTAATCATGGCTAAGAATTTTCTAATTGAATTAGGTACGGAAGAGCTACCACCAACGGCACTACGCACTCTAGCTGAAGCCTTTGCTAACAACTTTGAAGCTGAGCTAAAAAGTGCAGAGCTTTCTCACCAAGGTGTGAAATGGTACGCAGCACCACGTCGCCTTGCACTTAAAGTGGCTGAGCTTGCTGATTCTCAAGCCGACAAAGTGGTTGAAAAACGCGGCCCTGCAATTTCTGTTGCATTTGATGCAGACGGTAACCCAACCAAAGCCGCTCAAGGCTGGGCTCGCGGCAACGGGATCACTATTGAACAAGCCGATCGCCTAGTGACTGACAAGGGCGAATGGTTACTGTTCAAACAAGAAGTCGCTGGCAAACCAGTTAAAGAAATTGTTATCGACCTTGCGGCAAAGGCACTGGCTAATCTTCCAATCCCGAAACCTATGCGTTGGGGTGACAAAGAAACTCAATTCATCCGTCCAGTTAAAACACTAACTGTACTGTTTGGCGACGAGCTGATCGAAGGTGAAATCCTTGGTGTTGCTTCTGGTCGCACTATCCGTGGTCACCGCTTTATGGGTGAGCAGGAATTTGCTATTGAGTCTGCAGATCAATACCCAGAGCTCTTGCTAGAGCGTGGTAAAGTCATGGCTGATTATGAAGCACGTAAAGCGATCATCTTAGCTGACGCACAACAAGCTGCACAAGCGGTTGGCGGTATTGCTGATCTTGAAGATGACCTAGTAGAAGAAGTGACTTCTTTGGTTGAATGGCCAGTTGTGCTAACCGCTAAGTTTGAAGAAGAGTTCCTAAAAGTGCCTTCTGAAGCGTTGGTTTATACCATGAAAGGCGACCAAAAGTACTTCCCAGTTTACGACGAAAACAAAAGGCTTCTGCCGAACTTTATCTTCGTATCTAACATTGAATCGAAAGAGCCAAGATACGTTATCGAAGGTAACGAGAAAGTGGTTCGCCCTCGTCTAGCTGACGCTGAGTTCTTCTTTAACACCGACCGCAAGCGTCCTTTGCTTGACCGTCTACCAGAGCTAGAAACAGCTATCTTCCAGAAGCAGTTAGGTACAATCAAGGATAAAACCGACCGCATCACTGAACTAGCGGGTTACATCGCAGAGAAAATCGGTGCAGACATCGAGAAATCAAAACGTGCAGCGCTACTTGCGAAATGTGACTTAATGACCTCGATGGTATTCGAGTTCACTGACACTCAAGGCGTGATGGGTATGCACTATGCTCGCCATGACGGTGAAGACGAACAAGTTGCAGTCGCACTAAACGAACAGTACATGCCTCGCTTCGCGGGTGATGACTTACCAAGCAGCGGTATCTCCTCTGCTGTTGCAATGGCAGACAAGCTAGACACTATCGTAGGTATCTTCGGTATTGGCCAAGCTCCAAAGGGCAGCGACCCGTTTGCACTTCGCCGCGCTTCACTTGGTGTACTTCGTATCATCGTTGAAAATGGCTACCAGTTAGATTTAACTGATTTGATCAGCAAAGCAAAATCACTATTCGATGATAAGCTCACTAACGACAAGGTAGAGTCTGACGTTATCGAATTCATGCTAGGCCGCTTCAGAGCTTGGTATCAAGATGCTGGCTTTAGCATTGATACGATTCAAGCGGTATTAGCTCGCCGCCCAACCAAGCCCGCAGACTTCGATCAGCGTGTTAAAGCGGTATCACACTTCCGCAGCCTAGAAGCTGCCGAATCTCTTGCTGCTGCGAATAAGCGTGTCGGTAATATCTTGGCAAAATTCGATGGCGAGCTTGCTAACGAAATTGATTTAGCATTGCTGCAAGAAGACGCTGAAAAAGCACTAGCAGAAAATGTTGAGATCATGACAGAAGCGCTAGAGCCTGCATTTGAGACAGGTAACTACCAACAAGCTCTTACTCAGCTAGCTGACCTACGTGAACCTGTCGATGCGTTCTTCGACAACGTAATGGTAATGGCTGATGATGAAGCGCTTAAGAAAAACCGACTCACTCTACTTAGCCAGCTAAGAAATCTATTCCTAAAAACAGCGGATATTTCTCTCCTGCAAAAGTGATTGTCGGGTAACCTTCAGCTAAACGAAGCCCAGCTATAAAGCTGGGTTTTTTTATAAGCAGTATTTTTATAAAAAGTCACCGATAATTACTATGACAGGTGATGACATTAGGGTATGTTCAACGGTTCCGGCTTTTTCGCAAACGGGCCCATAAAAAGTAAATACAACACACTAGGTATAATAAAAAATGCAATTTTCTAACTTTGGTGAAAAATTTAATCGCTATTCAGGTATTACACAGTTAATGGATGACCTAAACGATGGTCTGCGTACTCCAGGAGCCATCATGCTCGGAGGCGGCAATCCAGCCGCAATACCAGAAATGCTCGAGTACTTTCGCCAAACCAGTGAAGAAATGTTGCAAAGCGGTGAACTCATCGCTTCCATGACCAACTATGATGGCCCGCAAGGCAAAAATGCTTTTATTAAATCGCTAGCCGCTCTTTTAAAAGACACGTACGGTTGGGATATCAGCGAAAAAAACATTACCTTAACCAACGGTAGCCAAAGCGGCTTTTTCTACCTATTTAACCTACTAGCTGGTAAGCAAGCTGATGGGTCAACCAAGAAAATTTTGCTGCCACTGGCACCAGAATATATCGGCTACGCAGATGCAGGCATCGACGACGATATTTTTGTCTCTTACCACCCAGAAATTGAGCTACTTGGCGACAGACAGTTTAAGTACCACGTTGATTTTGAAAAGCTGGAAGTAGACGACTCTGTTGCTGCGATCTGCGCATCACGTCCAACTAACCCAACCGGCAATGTACTGACAGATGAAGAAGTACAAAAGCTGGATAAGCTTGCTCGCGTCAACAATATTCCACTCATCATTGATAATGCCTATGGTGTACCTTTCCCAAGTATTATCTTTGAAGACGTTAAGCCTTTCTGGAATGAAAACACGATCCTGTGCAAAAGCCTATCAAAGCTAGGCTTACCGGGCCTGCGCTGCGGTATCATCATCGCGAATGAAGAAATTACTAAGGCTCTAACCAACCTTAATGGAGTCATTAGCCTAGCGCCGGGTAGCATGGGGCCCGCCATCGTCAATCACATGATTGAAAAAGGCGATTTGCTTAAGATGAGCCGTCAAGTAATCAAACCTTACTACAAAGAAAAGTCGCAGCTGGCAGTCAACTTACTGCAAGAAGCGATTCCAGACTCTCGCTTCCGCATTCACAAACCAGAAGGGGCGATATTCCTTTGGTTATGGTTTGATGAATTGCCGATCACGACAATGGAACTTTATAAGCGTTTGAAGGCAAGAGGGGTATTAATCGTTCCGGGAGAATACTTCTTCTTCGGCCAAGAAGACGGCTGGGATCACGGTCATCAGTGTCTACGCATGAACTACGTACAGCCAGAAGACGTGATGCAAAAAGGCATTAGTATTATCGCCGAAGAGATCGAAAAAGCTTACGCTCAAGGTTAATTTCAATCTTGAAAACTTTGCTCATCTTAGTGGAATAAGCTGGAACAAACATACATGGGCATGGATGCCCATGTTTAAGCGAACATGGATGTCTTGAGCGGTTTGTGGAAGCTTGTTTCACTTAAATACTGCGAATACTAAAAGAGCGCTTATTAGCGCTCTTTCTCTACCTTATGATGGAATTGTTTAGCTATTGTCGATTAGCTTGCTACCATTGATTGCGATTTTACGTGGTTTCATGGCTTCTGGAATTTCACGCTCTAAATCAACATGAAGTAAGCCATTTTCCATCTCAGCGCCGATCACTTTTACATAATCTGCTAATTGGAATTTACGTTCGAAATCACGTTCAGCAATACCTTGGTAAACATAGTTCTTCTCTTCTGCCGCTTTTTGCTCTCCACGTACCAACAGCATGTTCTCTTTCTGAGTAATTTCAAGCTGATCTTCAGCGAAGCCTGCTACCGCCATGGTAATACGGTATTTATTTTCGTCTTGCTGTTCGATGTTGTATGGAGGGTAACCAGAAGAACCATTTTTCGCGTTGTTCGCTTCCATCAAGTTAAACAGACGGTCAAAACCAATCGCGTTACGGTATAAAGGTGAGAAATCTACATTACGCATAATACTATCCTCTTTAATAAGCAATAGTGTTGCCATAGGTGGCAACGAGATTCATCTCATGCTCCTTGCGGACGTCAGAGAGAATCGAATTTTAGTTTGCTAAGCTGCACTTCCTCTCCTGAGCAAAGTTCAATTTAGCGCTAGTCAGAGGCCCATTTGGCATCCTCTTCATAACTAGATATAGGGATGGAAAAATTAGATTCAAGGGAATAGTCAAAATTAATTTGATTTATTTTTGATAACTAGGAATACAAACAAGACTGCCGGTAGGGCTAGAGAATACTTCCAAATCTACCTGATAAATACTACTGAGGTTTTGTTTAGTCAACATTTCTTGGCAACTGCCATATTGAGATTGCTGCGGGCCCAGTAGTAGAACATTGCCACCACAATAGTGGGCATGATCGGGAGAGTGAGTCGTCATCACAATGGTAAAGCCTTGCTCTTTTAAAGAGACAATCGCTTTTAAAACCTGCTGCTGAAAAGCGAGATCGAGGTGAGCGGTCGGCTCATCAAACAGCAATATTTTGCTTTTTTGCACAATCGCACGGGCAATACGCACCAACTGTTGCTGACCACCGCTGAGTTTACTGTAGTCTCGCTCAGAAAAAGACTCGATACCTAACAACGATAGAGCTTGCTTAGCTTCAGCTATCTCGTTCTGCCCTGGCTTTTTCAAAAATCCAAGCTGAGATGCAAATCCTGTCAGTACCACATCAAGGACTTGGTAATTGAAAGTACATGACTCGCTTTGAGAAACGAGTGCCAAGTTGCGCGCGCGCTGGCCAAAACTCATAGCCGCGATATTCTGACCGGCTATTCGCACTTCTCCAGAGCTAGGCGTAAGCAGTCCAGAAATGCAGCGTAATAAGGTTGACTTGCCTACCCCGTTCGGCCCTAGGATAGATAAAATGTCGCCGCTTGCCACATGGATATTAAGGCGTTCAAATACCGGATTCTTTGCGTCTTTGTGCTGAAAGCTCAAATCATTAACGGTTAGTTCCATGACTGCCTACCTCGACGCAATAGAACAGCAAATATTGGCGCACCTAAAAGAGCAGTAATCACCCCTAGTGGAATTTCATAACTGGCACTAGAGCGCGCCACCGTATCGCACACCAGCAAAAAGGCACCACCAAGGAAAAAGCTCACAGGAACCAATTTGCGATGGCAGGGGCCGACAAGCAACCTAGCTAAATGCGGAATAACTAAACCCACCCAACCAATAATCCCACTAACGGCAACCGATGCCGAAGCTAACACTGTTGCTAAAGCGATGAAAAGACCGCGCTCAAGTTTTACGTTAATACCTAAAGATTGAGATATATCGTCACTGTTCGACAGTAAATTTAATCGCCAACGGAACCACCACAGCAGCGCCATTGCTGGTAGCGTAAACAAGCTATAAGTTGCCAGCAGGTCAGGTCGGCTATCACTTAGCGAGCCCATTAGCCAGTATTCGATGATTGGCAGTTTGTTGTCTGGATCAGCAGTGTATTTAAGCAACGCCAACAAAGCGGTAAATACTGAGCCGACAACAATTCCTGAAAGCACCAGCACTAAAGTTGAACGTTGGCCTTCTTTGCCACCCAGCAACATTGACAGCAAAACCGCAATGACTGCAAAGCCAAACGCACTGATATATATCCAATAACTGCCACCCAAAAGCAAAATGGCTATGGCAGCCCCAAAGCCTGCCCCCCCTGAAATACCCAAAATAAATGGGCTAACTAAAGGGTTGCGAAACATGCTTTGGTAACAGACACCGCTGCAAGAAAGGTTCGCGCCAACCAAAAAAGCCATCGCTACTCGCGGAAAACGCACGTCTGAGAGTACGGTGTATACCATATTGTGACCAGCCTTCCCCTGCCAATGATTCACCAGTGCACGCAACATGGCCTCTGGGGAGATCATATATCGCCCAAGGCACGCAGCCACCAGCACAATAATCACTGTGCTGGCAATCAGCCCTATCATTAAGCGTTGGAAAGGCAGCCGAGTCATTATTACTGCTCTGGCTTATAGGTCGTGTGGTAAAACTGACGATAAAACTCGTCAACGCGTTGGTTTAGATTTACGTCAGCAAACAACTTAGGATGAAGCTTTTTCGCCATCCAAAGTTCGCCAAGGATAAAGCTTTCTGGTGCTGGGTGACCCCAAGGCTTAACGTACTCTGGAGAAATAAACAGACGATGATTTTTTACTGCATCAACTTTTTGCCAAGCAGGATCGGATTGAATGCCCGCAACAATATCGCGATAGCGGCTCTGTACGAAAATAACTTGAGGGTTCCAAGCTAGTACCTGCTCCATAGACACTTCACCATATCCATGGATAGTATGCGCTACGTTAAAGCCACCTGACTCAGCCATCATGACACCGGTAAATTTGCCAGAACCATAAGTGTTCATATCTGGGTTAGCCATGTACAAACGCGTTTTTTGTGCTGAAGTTAAGCCGTCAATACGACTATTAATGATCTGCTTGGTGACATCCATCTGATGCTCAAGCGCGCTGGCTTGCTTTTCTTTGCCAAATATTTTGCCAAGCAAGGTGATACCTTGCTTCATTCCTTGCCAATACGCTTTTGGCCCATTGGTGATCTCTGGGTTGAAACTGGTTCTTTGACTGGCTTTGCTGACGAAAAAACTCATTCGGACAACAGGTATCCCTACGCTCTGTACTTGCTTCACCATTTGTTCGGGTGCGTAGTTACTCATAAAGACCACATCAGGGTGCAAACTGAGGAGCTCTTCTAAATTGACCGAAGTCAGATCGCCCGGAGTCGGTAGGTGAACAATCTGCGGCGCTAAACGCGCAAAGTCTGAACCTAGCAGAGATTGCCAATCACGCACCACTCCAACAATTTGCGACGTGGCTCCAAGCTCAACAGCCACATCTAAGGTGTGGTGCTCTAAGATGACCGCACGCTTAATATGATCGGGCAGTACAACTTTGTGGCCTGTCTGATCGATTATCGTTTGGCTCGCCATAGCTGAAAAAGAAAATAGCCCAACAATCAAAAATAGTAACGATGAGAATAGTGTGTTTCGCTTAAATGCAGCCAACATTGCCCAACCTAAAGACCTAATAAAAATTGAGGTTGAATTATACCGTGAGTTAGTAGTGACATTAAATAATGTGACACTACTCAAAAAATCACACTACTGGCGTTTCGCCGAATCTAACTAAAATGAATGACTGTAGAAATTGAAGAGTATTAGGCGTAATAGCCCGTTTGTCATTGAATAGTATAAATAATATTTATATGCACATTTGTATATCGCTAGACAAAACAAAGGCGAACACTAGGTTCGCCTTATAGGTGAAAACTTAGATTGAATGTTAAACGTCGAGGTTTGCCACTTTCAATGCGTTTTCTTCAATGAAGTTACGACGAGGTTCAACGTGATCGCCCATCAATGTGGTAAATAGCTGATCGGCTCCAACTGCATCTTCAATCGTTACTTGCATCATGCGGCGAGTTTCAGGATCCATTGTGGTTTCCCAAAGCTGCTCAGGGTTCATCTCACCTAACCCTTTATAACGTTGAAGGCTTAGGCCACGCTTCGACTCTTTTAGCAGCCAAGTTAACGCTTCAGCAAAGCTAGCAACTGGGATAGTACGCTCACCACGTTTCACGTAGGCACCATCTTCAATCAGACCTTCTAGTGCTTCAGAGAGCGTCGCCAGTTTGTTGTACTCTTTTGAGTTAAGTAGATCTACCGTTAATACATGCTCGTGACTAACACCGTGAGTACGCACCATCACTTTCGGTAGATTCAAGCCAAGCTCTTCGTGTTGTTCAACTTCCAAGCTATATTGGCTCGCACCCACTTCTTTCTCGTTTAATTGAGTAACTAGCTGATTTCCCCATGTTTCAACTGCAGATAAGTCTTGGCACTGTTCGGCAGTTAATCGCGGCACATATATCAACTCTTCAACCAAAGCTTGCGGATAACGGCGGCTCATACGACCGACCAGCTTCATGCCAGCGTTGTATTGTCTAACTAGGTCTTCTAAAGCTTCTCCAGACATCGCAGGTGCTTCTGGGTTTACATGCAAAGAAGCATTATCCAAAGCCAAAGAGACTTGATACTGATTCATCGCATCTTCGTCTTTAATATATTGCTCTTGCTTACCTTTCTTCACTTTGTATAAAGGTGGCTGAGCGATATAGATATAGCCACGTTCGATAAGCTCAGGCATTTGACGGTAGAAGAAGGTCAAAAGTAGAGTACGGATGTGCGAACCATCGACATCCGCATCGGTCATGATGATGATGTTGTGATAACGCAGTTTATCTGGGTTGTACTCATCGCGACCAATACCACAACCAAGAGCCGTGATTAGCGTAGCAACCTCTTGTGACGAAAGCATCTTGTCAAAGCGCGCTTTCTCAACGTTTAGGATTTTACCTTTTAGCGGCAAAATCGCTTGGTTTTTACGGTTACGCCCTTGTTTTGCTGAACCACCCGCAGAGTCACCCTCCACAATATATAGTTCAGAAAGTGCAGGGTCTTTTTCTTGGCAATCAGCAAGTTTGCCTGGTAAACCAGCTAAATCGAGCGCACCTTTGCGGCGAGTCATTTCTCTAGCTTTACGAGCCGCTTCACGAGCACGAGCAGCATCGATGATTTTGCTACAGACTGTTTTCGCTTCGTTCGGGTTTTCAACCAAGAATTCAGACAGCTTTTCGCCCATGACAGACTCTACCGCCGATTTCACTTCAGAAGAGACTAACTTGTCTTTGGTTTGGCTAGAGAATTTTGGATCAGGCACTTTTACAGATACAACCGCCGTCAAACCTTCACGTGCATCATCGCCAGAAGTGGACGTTTTCTCTTTTTTCGAGAAGCCTTCTTTATCCATAAAGCTGTTAATGGTACGAGTCAAGGCAGCTCTAAAACCCGCCAAGTGAGTACCACCATCGCGCTGAGGAATATTGTTGGTAAAGCAGTAGATGTTCTCTTGGAAACCGTCATTCCATTGCATCGCAACTTCTACCGAAATACCATCTTCACGTTCAAAGTCAAAGTGGAAAACTTTAGCGTGAATTGGCGTTTTGTTGGTGTTCAAGTGCTCAACGAACGCTTGGATACCACCTTCATACATAAAGTGGTCATTCTTGTCTTCTTCACGCTCATCAATGAGCTTGATTGAGATGCCCGAGTTCAAGAACGAAAGCTCACGTAGACGCTTGGCTAAAATGTCGTAGTGGAATTCGATATTCGAGAAGGTTTCAGCACTTGGCCAGAAACGAATAAAGGTTCCTGTCTTGTCAGTCTCACCTATCACTTCAAGCGGTGATTGAGGCTCACCATGATGATAAGTTTGGGTATGAACCGAGCCACCACGATGAATAACTAGTTCGACTTTTTCAGACAGCGCGTTTACAACAGAGACACCTACACCGTGCAATCCACCAGAAACTTTGTACGAGTTGTCATCGAACTTACCACCAGCGTGAAGTACCGTCATGATAACTTCTGCTGCCGACACGTTCTCTTCTGGGTGCATTTCTGTAGGAATACCACGTCCATCATCGCTCACTGATACTGAATCGTCTTCATGAATAGTGACGATAATGTCCTTACAGTGGCCAGCTAGCGCTTCATCAATCGAGTTGTCCACTACTTCAAATACCATGTGATGCAATCCGGTACCATCATCAGTGTCACCGATGTACATACCTGGACGCTTACGTACCGCATCCAACCCTTTCAGTACTTTAATACTCGATGAATCATAATTTTCAGACATGAGTTACTCTCTATTTATACGTGCTCTATTGTTCCGTGTTCCACATGAAACACCTTACCTTGCTCGTCATGCATATCTGCAATCTGGTTTTTGGTAATAGAACTTACAAAAACTTGAGCCCCCGTCGCTTTTAAACAGTCTGCAAGACGTTGGCGACGCTGGCTATCTAACTCGGAAGCAAAATCATCTATCAAGTAGATACACTGCTTTCCCGTCATTTCAGTTAAGTGCTGCCCCTGCGCGACGCGCAATGCACACACCATTAACTTCAATTGACCACGTGAAAGGACATCTTCAACAGGCGTCCCATTCACTTTTATTTTTAAGTCAGCCTTATTTGGTCCACTAAAGGTGTAACCTAAAGACTGATCTCGTTCGAAGTTTTGACTGAGGATATCCTTGTAGGCAGTATCTTTGTCCCAGCCACGATAGTACTTCAAACGGATGTCAAACTCTGGTAAGAATTCATGGCAAATCACCTCTGCCACTTTCTTTACGTTATTAACGTATGACTCTCGCCATTGGCTAATACTCTCGGCCAGCTTTGCTAACTCTTGATCCCAATAACTGACTTCGGCGTAATCTCGAGCCGTTTTTAACAAAGCATTGCGCTGCTTGGCTAATCGCTTGTACCTTCCCCAAGCCTCATAAAAAGAAGGCTCTGAGTGGAACAGGCCCCAATCAATAAATGCGCGGCGAGACTTCGGCCCTGCCGTCAAAAGGTCGAAACCTTCTGGGTGAATCAATTGCAAAGGCAGTACATTAGCCAATTTTGCTATTTTTTGTCCAGATTGGCCGCCTATTTTAACCTCTGTTGTGCCATCGCGCTGCTTATTAATACCGATTGGCAGTTCAAAGTTATCTGGATTCAAAAAGCGACCATGAACAAACAGCTCATCGAATTCATTTTGAATCACTCTACCGGTCAGCGAGCTGCGAAACGAGCGACCATGGCCAAGCAAATAAATCGCTTCTAGTAGACTGGTTTTACCGCTGCCATTAGGCCCAATAAGAAAGTTAAAGCCTGGTGATAGTTCGATATCACAGGCTTTAATATTTCTAAATTGTTTTACAACTAGACGAGTAAGAGGCATTTAAGCTTAAAGTCACTTATCCTATAAGCGAATCGGCATCACAACATACATTGCACTGTCATCTTCAAGGTCTTCAATCAATGCACTAGCATTTGCTTCAGACATTGACACTCTTACTTGTTCACAGCGAAGTGTATTGAGAATATCCAGAACATAGCTGACGTTAAAACCAATTTCGATTGGCTCGCCGTCAAAGGTAACATCTAGATTTTCTTCTGCTTCTTCTTGTTCAGGGTTACTTGCGGTTATCCGCATTTCACTGTTTTCTAGGTTAACCCTAACCCCTCGAAACTTCTCATTAGAAAGAATAGCAGCTCGAGCAAACGCCTGTCTTAAATCTTCGCACCCAGCTTGCAACTCTTTGTTAGTATTTTGAGGTAAGACACGGCGATAATCTGGAAAGCGGCCATCAACTAACTTAGAAGTGAAAATGAAGTTGTTTACTTCAGCGCGAATATTAGAGTTACCGATTTGCAACACCACGGGTTGATCAGGATCGTCCAATACTTTTACCAGCTCTTGAACACCTTTGCGCGGAACAATGATTTGCGATTGTTCAAAATTGTTACTCAATTGTGTGTGTGCCACCGCCATACGGTGACCATCGGTTGCCACCGATCTTAAAGTAGTACCATCAACTTCAAACAGCATGCCGTTTAGATAGTAGCGAACGTCTTGGTTGGCCATTGAAAATTGAGTTTTTTCGATAAGTCCACGCAATTCACCCTGCGTTAGAGAGATCTCAACTTCGTTTTGCCAATCTTCGATATTTGGAAAGTCGTTAGCAGGTAAAGTAGCAAGAGAAAAACGGCTTCGGCCAGAGCGCACCTGAACTCGATCACCTTCTAATACAAAGGTAATGCTGGAATTGTCTGGCAATCCACGACAGATATCTAAGAATTTACGTGAAGGAACGGTAATTGCACCCGCTTCAAACTCACCTTCTAAGTTGACTCGACTGATTAGCTCAATTTCTAAATCCGTCGATGTCATTGAAAGTGCACCTTCTTCCACTTTAAGAAGGAGGTTACCTAAAATAGGCAGGGTAGGTCTTCCACCCAATGCACCAGATACCTGTTGTAACGGTTTAATCAGGTGACTACGTTCAATAGTAAATTTCATATATAGCTCTTAACAAACCGACAGTTCGCTCAAATATTGATAGATATAATACTTATGCAGATTTAAGAAGATAGAGTACGAATCAGATTCGAATAATCTTCCTTGATATCGTGGCTCTCTTCACGTAACTGCTCTATTTTACGACAAGCATGCAAAACAGTTGTGTGGTCTCGCCCACCAAATGCATCACCAATTTCAGGCAAGCTGTGGTTAGTTAACTCTTTTGAGAGAGCCATCGCTAATTGACGAGGACGCGCAACAGAACGTGAGCGACGTTTTGACAACAAATCTGCCACTTTGATTTTATAGTATTCTGCAACGGTTTTCTGAATATTATCAATAGTGACTAACTTTTCTTGCAACGCAAGCAAATCACGCAGCGCTTCGCGAACAAAATCAATGGTGATTGGGCGACCAGTAAAGTTTGCATTGGCAATCACACGGTTTAGAGCACCTTCAAGTTCACGAACGTTGGAGCGCAGGCGCTTAGCAATAAAGAACGCCACTTCATCAGCAAGGTTGATCTGGTGATCTTCCGCCTTTTTCATCAAAATTGCCACACGAGTCTCTAGCTCTGGTGGTTCAATCGCAACAGTGAGTCCCCAACCAAAGCGAGATTTCAATCTGTCTTCTACTCCGCTGATCTCTTTTGGATATCGGTCAGAAGTTAGGATAATTTGCTGATTGCCTTCAAGCAGTGCATTAAAGGTGTGGAAAAACTCTTCTTGAGAACGCTCTTTGTTAGCAAAGAATTGAATGTCATCGATAAGCAGCGCGTCAACACTACGATAGTAACGCTTAAACTCTTCAATGGCGTTATTTTGTAGTGCTTTTACCATATCTTGCACGAAACGCTCAGAGTGCATGTACACCACTTTTGCGTTCGGCTTATTATCGACAATCGCGTTTCCTACTGCATGCAAAAGGTGAGTCTTACCTAAACCCGTTCCACCATATAGAAATAGAGGGTTATACGCCGCACCAGGATTATCTGCCACCTGACGCGCAGCTGCTAGGCCGAGTTGGTTAGATTTACCCTCAACAAAGTTATTAAACTTGTGCTTAAGGTTTACGTTTGAACGGTGATTAATATTAGCAATGGCGCTTGCTTCATCATCCCACGTTTTTTGTAGCTGAGCAGGTGCCGAAGATTCAGCCGCTAAGTCAGCTTTTGTTCTCACTGGCTCTGGCTTTGGTGCGACTACGGGCTTGCTGCCTACTTCGAAACGCAGGCTAGGAATATCATTACCACAATACTCAAGCAGTAAACGGTTAATACTATTGATGTATTTATCGCGAACCCAATCTAATACAAAGCGGTTTGGAGCAAATAAAGTCAACGTATTGTCATTAATCTCCGCTTGTAACGGACGAACCCACATACTGAATTCTGTAGCTGGTAGCTCTTCTTGAAGTTGTTGCATACATTGCAACCAAAGCGAAGATGACACGGTGCCCCCACGAGAAAAAATGATCAGGAAAGACCGTTAATTTTACCTGTTGATAAACAAGATCGCCAGCAAATGATCGACGTTGCAGTGAATAAGATCTAACTTATTCACAATTTTTTCGCAGTTTTGACGAGATCCGCACAGCTCACCCTAAATTTACTCACACCTTGATCCACAAAATCTACGATTAGTGAAAAAAATTAAGATCCTGCCGTTGGTGATAACTTTGTGGATTACTTTATTGCTAATGACTCCTAATCAGCAACATTCAGGTTAGCTATCAATTTGATTTACCAACAAAGATAACTGTACCCTCGCCACCTTTATACCCTAAAGATCTAGGTTATTGCTGAACATTATTTATTACGCGAACTATATAGAATGTAGTATCGCCCACCTATTAATTGAGGAGTGACAATATGAAACACTGGATTAAAGTACTATTGGCGATAGTTGCGCTATCCGTCACCAGCGTTCAAGCAGAAACTGTGGTTAAAGTTGGCATGTCTGGCCGCTATTTCCCATTTACTTTCGTAAAGAATGACAAGCTACAAGGCTTCGAAGTGGATTTGTGGAAAGAGATCGGTAAGCGTGAAGACTATAAAGTGGAATTTGTCACTGCAAACTTCTCTGGTCTGTTTGGTCTTTTAGAGACTGGCCACATCGATACTATCTCAAACCAAATTACGGTTACACCTGAGAGAAAAGCTAAATACCTATTCTCCGATCCGTATGTTATCGACGGTGCTCAATTAGCCGTAAAAAAGTCCAATAACACGATTCATGGCATCGATGATCTAAAAGGCAAAACCGTTGCAGTTAACCTTGGGTCTAACTTTGAACAGTTGCTTCGCAAGCATGACAAAAACAACCAGTTCAACATTAAGACCTTCGATACAGGTATCGAACAGTCTGTATTGATTGGAGCAACCGATGCTTTTGTTATGGACCGTTTGTCAGTCGTACAACTTATCAAGAAAACAGGCCTACCTTTCAAGCTAGCTGGCAAGCCATTCGCCACCATCGAAAATGCTTGGCCTTTCGCCAATGATGCCAAAGGTAAGAAACTAAGAAATCAAGTAAACCAAGCTCTTGCGTCAATGAGAAAAGATGGCACTTTAGCTAAAATTTCAGAAAAATGGTTCGGAGCAGATATTACTAAAGAGTAAGCACTTGCTTACATAAATATACATAACAAGCTAGTGGCGAGTACTGAAGTAACTTTAGCTAATGTGTATAACAACTTAATTTTATTTTACCCACTACTTTTATTAGTAGTGGGTTTTACTTTCTTTTTTGGATGACGTTATGGGCTTTGATTTTCACTATATGATTGGGCTTCTGCCAATCTTGTTTAAGTATCTTGGTGTCACAATGAAAATGGCGACGCTCGCCATGATATTTGCGCTTATCTTATCGGTGCTTATCGCAAATATTCGCATATTCAAAATTCCAGTACTTGATCAAATAAGCCAAATTTACATCAGCTTCTTTCGCGGTACACCTTTGTTGGTGCAGCTATTTCTTTTCTATTTTGGTTTGCCGCAAGTGGTGCCTTTTTTTGAAGGGATGAGTGCATTCAACGCTGCTGTGTTTGGCTTAAGCCTTCATTATGCAGCGTACATGGCAGAAACAGTACGCGCAGCAATTCTTGGTATAGATAAAAGCCAGATGGAAGCGAGTCTTTCTGTTGGAATGACCACACCACAAGCAATGCGTCGTATTATTTTGCCGCAAGCGACACGCATCGCCTTTCCATCATTAATGAACTATTACATCGATTTGATTAAGTCTACTTCCCTAGCCTTCACCTTGGGCGTAGCAGAAGTGATGGCAAAAGCTCAGATGGAAGCTTCTTCCAGTTTTCGTTTTTTCGAATCCTTTACGGCCGCTGCGCTGATTTACTGGGCTGTCGTTGTCTTGCTCACTCGAGCACAAACCATGGTAGAAGCAAAACTGGATAAGGCGTACACAAAATGATCGAAATAAAAGATATTCATAAGTCTTTCGGCGACAGTGAAGTATTAAAAGGTATTGATCTCACCATTAATAAGGGCGAAATCGTCGTTGTGATCGGATCGAGCGGTACAGGGAAATCTACCCTACTGCGCTGCATTAACTTTCTAGAAAATGCCAATCAAGGTTCAATATCTATTGATGATGTAAAAGTAGATACCCAGAAGCATTCAAATGCCGAAGTTCGTGCCTTGAGGAAAAAGACCGGGTTTGTCTTTCAAAACTATGCACTATTTGCTCATATGACAGCAAAGCAAAACATCGCAGAGGGTTTGATTACAGTAAGAGGCTGGAAGAAACAGAAAGCTTACGACCGTGCCATTGAGATACTTACTGATATCGGCCTTGGAGATAAAGCTGACAGTTACCCTATTTCTCTCTCTGGCGGCCAACAGCAGCGAGTGGGCATCGGGCGTGCGATGGCGCTTTCTCCAGAACTGCTATTGTTTGATGAGCCAACATCTGCACTCGATCCTGAATGGGTAGGAGAAGTTTTGGCATTAATGAAGAAACTAGCCAAAGATCACCAAACTATGCTGGTGGTCACTCACGAGATGCAATTTGCCAAAGAGGTCGCTGACAGAGTGATCTTTATGGCTGAAGGAAATATTGTCGAACAAGGTCATCCACAGGATATCTTTGACAATCCACAAGATGAGCGACTAAAACGCTTTTTACGTAAAGTGGGAACTGTTTAAAGATCGCGAAAGATCCTTGAGATTTTGTTTCTACTTCGTATAATCCCCCCGGCTGGAATTTGTTCATTGACACTTTCAGTGACAGTGATTACAATTCCGCCTCTTTGTTGAGAGGCGTCGGAAATCGTCTATGTTTAATAACTGGACGAATAAAAACCCACGCCGGGTTAACTAAGAACCTAAAACTACTGATCAGTAAGGTAATTATCATGAAACGCACTTTTCAACCTTCAGTTCTAAAGCGCAAGCGTACACACGGTTTCCGTGCTCGCATGGCAACTAAGAACGGCCGTAAGGTTATTAATGCACGTCGTGCAAAAGGCCGTGCGCGCCTATCAAAATAATCACTGAATTATTTTGAATACATACGCGTTCAATCGGGAGTTACGTTTGTTAACTCCCGAGCATTATCAAAACGTCTTTCAGCAAGCTCATCGAGCTGGCTCGCCTCACTTCACTATCATCGCTCGCAATAACACTCTCAATCATCCTAGATTAGGGTTAGCTGTACCTAAAAAACAGATTAAGACTGCTGTTGACCGTAATAGGTTCAAACGAATTGCTCGCGAAAGCTTTCGTAACAAACAACATGAACTTCCCAATAAAGATTTTGTTGTAATTGCTAAGAAAAGCGCGCAAAGTTTGAGCAATGATGAAGTGTTTAGGTTATTTGATAAATTATGGCATCGCCTGTCTCGCCCCTCGCGCGGTTAGCCATTGGACTTGTCTATCTGTATAGATGGCTCATCAGTCCGCTAATTGGCCCACGCTGTAGATTTACACCAACCTGCTCTCGATACGCAATAGAAGCGTTGAAAGCTCACGGTTTTGTAAAAGGGTGTTGGTTATCAGGTAAACGTTTATTAAAATGCCACCCTTTGAACGAAGGAGGATTCGACCCAGTCCCTCCTGCCCAGAAACAAAACCGAGATAAATAACAATGGATTCTCAACGTAATTTCCTGTTAATCGCCTTGGCTCTGGTTTCTTTTTTGCTTTATTCACAATGGCAAAAAGAGAAGAACCCAGCACCACAAACACATGCGGTTGAGCAGACAGCATCAAAAAGCAGTTTGCCACCAACGACCACGGGTACTAACGCGTTGGACCCCGTTCCTGCTCAACAACATCAGAGCACTGGGAAAACTATTCAAGTTAAAACTGACGTTTTAACTTTGACTATCGATACTGTAGGCGGCGACGTCATCAATGCAGATTTGAACAAGTATGATGCAACGTTGAAGTCAAAATCACCGTTTGTTCTTCTTGAAGATAAACCAGGTAAACAGTACATCGCACAAAGTGGCTTAGTTGGCCCTCAAGGTATCGACCTAAGCACAGCTGATCGCCCTGATTACAAAGTAAGTGCTGATAGCTTCACTTTAGCCAAAGGCCAAGATGAACTACGTGTACCAATGACGTACACCAAAGATGGCATCACTTACACCAAAACCTATATCCTAAAACGCGGTAGCTACGCTGTTAACGTTCAATACGACGTGAAGAACGACTCTGGCAAAAACGCGACTTTAGGCATGTACGCTCACCTACGTAAAAATATTGCTAATCATAAGAGCAGTGGCTTTACTGAGCACGCCTATACAGGTGCCGCATACTCAACGGCTGATACTCGCTACGAGAAGTACAAGTTCGACGAAATGAAGAAGAGCAACCTATCCATTGATCTTAAAAACGGTCAAGGTTGGGTAGCGATGATTCAACAGTATTTCGCGACTGCTTGGGTTCCTCGCAATGCTCCTGGTACTGACATTTATAGCCGTACAGTAGGCAACTTCGCAGATATTGGTGTTCGTTTACCAAACAAAACTATAGCCAATGGCCAGCAAGCTATTTTCGATGCAACGCTTTGGGTTGGTCCACAGCTGCAAAACAAAATGGCAGCCGTTGCTCCGAACCTAGACCTAGTTGTTGACTATGGTTGGTTGTGGTTTATCGCAAAACCTCTTCACTCACTACTTGCTTTCATCCACGGTTTCGTTGGTAACTGGGGTATCGCAATTATCATCCTAACCTTCTTGGTTCGTGGTGCGATGTACCCGCTGACAAAAGCTCAATACACATCTATGGCTAAGATGCGTATGCTGCAGCCTAAGATTCAGGCAATGAAAGAGCGCATTGGCGATGATCGCCAACGTATGAGCCAAGAGATGATGGAGCTGTATAAGAAAGAGAAAGTAAACCCTCTCGGTGGTTGCTTCCCTATCGTATTGCAGATGCCAATATTCCTTGCTCTATACTGGGCATTGATGGGTTCTGTAGAACTTCGCCATGCACCGTTCTTTGGTTGGATTCACGATTTGTCAGCTGCTGACCCATACTACATCCTACCTGTATTAATGGGTGTAAGTATGTTCTTCATCCAGAAGATGAGCCCGACGACTGTAACGGACCCAATGCAGCAGAAGATCATGATGTTCATGCCAGTTGGTTTCACGGTATTCTTCGTGTTCTTCCCATCAGGTTTGGTTCTTTACTGGTTAGTATCGAACATCGTAACTCTGATTCAGCAGACTTTGATTTATCGTCAGCTGGAGAAAAAAGGCTTACACAGCAAAAAAGCCAAGAGTTAACGATTATCTCTGAGTTAAAAGGCGGCCAAAGGTCGCCTTTTTTGTTTTTGCTGATTACAATTCAGCTAATTTAGACAACAAGCTGTGCGTTTATCATTCATCAACGCACTTCGCTATTTAAAGTAGGCATAGTTATGACAACTGAAACTATCGTAGCTCAAGCAACCGCAACGGGCCGAGGTGGTGTTGGAATCATTCGAGTATCAGGACCAAAAGCAAAACAAGTTGCTCTAGAGGTAACGGGCAAAGAGCTCAAACCTCGTTATGCAGAGTACCTAGCCTTCCAAGATGAGAATGGCTTAGCTTTGGACCAAGGTATCGCTTTGTACTTTCCAAACCCTCACTCCTTTACGGGAGAAGATGTCTTAGAGCTTCAAGGCCACGGTGGCCCCGTTGTTATGGATATGCTGATAAAGCGCATACTAGGTATTTCAGGAGTACGTGCGGCAAGGCCAGGTGAGTTTTCAGAACGAGCTTTCCTAAACGACAAAATGGATTTAGCTCAAGCAGAAGCCATTGCTGATTTGATTGACGCCAGCTCTGAAGAAGCGGCGAAATCGGCCTTGCACTCCTTGCAAGGTCAGTTTTCAAATCGCATCCAAACTTTGGTTGAATCACTCATTCACCTTCGCATCTATGTTGAAGCTGCGATTGACTTCCCTGAAGAAGAAATCGACTTTTTGGCAGACGGTAAAGTCGCCGGCGATCTGCAAACAATTATCGATAATCTTGATTTAGTACGTAAAGAAGCCAACCAAGGCGCTATCATGCGTGAAGGGATGAAAGTGGTGATTGCTGGCCGGCCAAATGCGGGTAAATCAAGCTTGTTGAATGCCCTTTCCGGCAAAGAGTCCGCTATCGTGACCGAAATCGCTGGCACCACTCGTGACGTACTGAGAGAGCATATTCACATTGACGGCATGCCACTTCATATTATCGATACAGCTGGCCTACGTGATGCTTCAGACGCAGTAGAAAGAATTGGTATTGAACGAGCTTGGGAAGAAATAGAGCAAGCCGATCGAATTCTGTTTATGGTGGATGGCACGACAACCGATGCCTGCGATCCAAAAGAAATCTGGCCAGAGTTTATTGATAGATTACCAAGCAATGTTGGCATGACGGTTATTCGCAACAAAGCAGATCAAACTGGTGAAAGCCTAGGTATTTGCCATGTTAACTCTCCTACTCTTATCCGCCTTTCTGCAAAAACTGGACAAGGCGTAGACTCACTGCGCAATCACTTAAAAGAGTGTATGGGTTTTGCTGGTGGTCACGAAGGTAGCTTTATGGCTCGCAGACGTCACTTAGATGCCCTTGCTCGAGCTGCCGAACATCTAGATATTGGCCAGCAGCAGCTTGAAGGCTATATGGCTGGTGAAATATTAGCTGAAGAACTGCGTATCGCTCAGCAACATCTCAATGAAATTACCGGTGAATTTAGTTCAGATGATCTTCTGGGCAGAATCTTCTCTTCTTTTTGTATTGGTAAATAATGGCTAATCTAATATTTAAATATTTATAATTATACAAGACAGCACCTCGTTATATTTATATTATCGTTGTGCTGTTTCTGTTAACGTATTTATTAAATAATTTCACTATCTAATATATTTTATATTCTAGACTTATACTGTAAACCACTAATTTAATATCAAATCATAAATCCTTAATATAATATTCATAGTTATTGTTTTTAATAGCTGACCATTATAATTTATAACTGGTTATTATTAAAAATGACACTCTCTGAATTGCGGACTCAGCTGGCTAATAAGCTCAAACAAATCATTCGTTCATCGGAATTACAAACAAAAGAACTCAGTTGTTTTGATAGTTTAGTATCAAGAAGAGAATTTTTATCTGGCAGTATTAAGGTTGCTTCACTCTCCTCTCTCGTCGCCGCAGGTTGCGTTCCGACCGCATGGGGACAAACCATTTCTGGCTTTGAGTCTAACCCATCAGACTACGGTATCACCGACAGTGAAATGGCAGCTGAGCCTGGTATCTATAGCTTTCGAGTGTCTGACGAGCTAATGAGCTATCCCGCCTATAGCGACGCACCTAACTTTTCTGTTCTTGTTGATAGTATCGAAGGATTTAATTGGGGTAACTGTAAGCTGTATTCGATGCCAACCTACAATACTTCAGATTCAATCGAAGCAACGTTTATTGACAAGTCTGCAAATTATGGACCGACAGAAGTCATACAAGTAATAAAAGATCCTAACAATGGATGGCAATTTGAACACTATGAAAATATCCCAGTTCATACTCAAAGTTCGGAAGTACCAGCCGAGGGATTACACAAACATATTGTGCCTTTAGACCTTCCATCTAACCCAGAAAGAGTTGTTGCAGTCACACTACCAGGAACAAACGACGTAAGTAGTGGTAGCTCTGTTCATGCCATGTGGATGGTTTTTATCTTGTGTCAGGGGCATACCGCTATCCTTTCTAGAAAAATTAGCTTAGACAATTTAGCTCTTTATCCAGATAGAAGTAATATTGTTTCTGCCGTTGAGAATTGTAAGTGGATAGAATATAAAAGTGATACTAATGCTCCGCTATGTCAGTTAGGTGATGATGCAAGCTGGACCTTAAAATCTCGATTTATTGATCGCTATGGTTTTACACATTTTTGGTTTCAAGACGAGTCAAATAGAAAACAAAATGCCATATACAGCTTCATCTATCCTGATAGTGTTAATGTGTATGCAGCGCAAACAACTTACGATCTTAATTCTATAAACGATATTGAGTACTCACCCAACAATCCAGCCGATAGTAATCAACTCAAAATTTGGTTTTCTTGCTATTGTGATGGAGAGCCTGGGCACTATAAGTTGTTAGAATTTGATAGCTCAAATTTTCAGTGCAAAAGTGATACTTTGTCTGACAATACAGCTTTTAATCTTCATTATGTTAATGGCCCAATTCTTCCAAACGATTCGTATATCGATTCTCCTAAGTTTCTTCCCAATGCTCCCGACTACTCTGATAGTCGTGTCATAACAGATATCACTGATAGCCACTATCTAGGAAATACGTTGGCGACCAATCTAACGTCACCAGATAAAAATCAGAGAAATATCGATATCTACATCGGTATAGCTTGGTGGTCTATAGATACAAATAATAGGGATTCTAGAGTAATACTATACGGTGTTGATAGCATATCGAAGGAAATACAATCAACAGTAAAACTAAACTTTCCGGGTTATCTAGGATATACGAAAGTCTACTTTCTAAGAGGCGGACAATCTAAATATGGCGGATGGCGTTTTCTGATCAATACATTAAATGGTGCTGGATTGATTAGCCAATCCTTCCAATCAAGTGAAGATTCAGAACAACCTGATAACCCATTTTCTACCAACGGATATAGAGAACACTTAAAAGCAATGGGGCCGATTGAGGCTACCTTGTGGGAATACGCAAAAGTACCAGACTTTAGAACAGACATTACCGACACCAGCATGTCGGCAAATCAGGCACTGTTCCTAGGCAATGCACACGTTAGCCTTGCTTGTAACAACAAGTTCAGCCATGACTTTGAATATGTCAGCGTTAAAGGTGATGCGACTAGCGGTGAGCTGACAACACAAATATACAGCTTCAACCATGTAGCTGGTCAATGGTCTAGCCAAGCGATTAGCCAACGAAAACAAATAACAGATGATAACAGGCCTGATCCAGAACGTAAGCAATTCCACCAAGTTGCCATCGAACCTATCAATAACTATGGCTACAGCGTGCCCTTTGATAATAGTGATTCTCAGAGCCCAGCTCCTGAAGCTTTTTACTATGAGATTCGCTCAAGTAATCCCATCACAATTATCGACCACAATGGCTATGCACACCAAGCCTCAAGAAATAGTGGCGCTGTCATTCGCCCGATAACTAAACATTCTACGCTACGATTTAGAATTCAGGCTTCAAGTTTAGCTGCGCATTTAATGATTCGAAGCGTCGATATGGGAAATTATGTAGATGATGATAACTCGACACTACCAAACTATACGACCGATCCCAATCTAGGCAGCTCCGTCATTCCTCTTCAGGAAGCCGATTCTCCAACGACCTCTGCTTGGTTTAGTTGCTTTATTGGTAAAGGAGCAAATGGTCGGCTAGAAACAAACATAACACCCGATCAAGTCGGAGCAATGCAACCCAAATACCGTTCAGATATCTCCACATCCGACGGCAACACTCAAATGTCCAGTCTGTCTAAGCAAACTGGAAGCGAACTTCTTAAATTGAGCCAAAAAGACAATTTGAACTATGACAGGCTTCGAGGAGATGGCGTTAATATAGAAATTGCCAACGGATTATATCATTCTGATTCAACAAAATTTATCAACCCATTCCTTTGTATTATCGAACAAAAAAATTCAGCCAATCAGATCGGCTTAACCTGGAACCCTTTTGGCTGGATTACTCATGCTTGGCACTCAATTGAAAGCTGGGCTGAAAAACAATATGACAAATTAAAAAGTGATCTAAAATCCATTCGGCAAAGCGTTGTTCAAGAAGGTGAAAATATATTCAACAACTTAGCCAAAATTCCAGATGATGTTTTAAAGGATATTGGCGTTGCAATTAAAGATGTACAAAGCATCGTTCTATCAGTGGAAAAAGTTCTCAGCGTAATTCCGGGATTGTCAGCGTTATTTTTAGTCATCAATGCTTGGTTTGACTATATGTTAGCGGTGATTCGATTTATTGAAATGTTCTTTCATTTGGGCGATATGCTTAGCTTTGTAAAAAGCTACCCTTCTGGAGCTTTAGGAATATTTAGCGAAGCTAGCAACGACTTCGAACAGCAGAACATAACCATCAATAGCATAGCTAATGAAGCGACGAGTATCGTCAACGAAGGTAAAACAATCTTTGATAATAAGATTCAAAACCTAATAGATGACTGTCCCGTAACGACCAATTTATCAGATCAAATTGAGAGCGAACTAAAACAAGGGATGAGCTTTCTCACGAATAAAGTTCTTCATCCCGTTTTTCACCTTGTTGAAGAAGCCATGGCCAAGTTTTCTCAAGTAGAAGACGGCATATATGATGCTCTTACTCCTATCTTGGTGAATTCATTTTCATTCCCCGAGAAATTCATAGCGAGTATTGAAGGAATATTAGATAAAATCTATTCGGATATTGATAAGATCATATCTGATGTCGTAGGGGCTTTAATTGCAGCTTTTACTAGTATTTGTGACCCAGCGTCTCTAGCTGGAAATATGCTCAAGTCCATAAAGTCTATTGGTGACGATACGATGGACTCTGCCGAAGACTTTATTACACTCTTCAAAGATGCTATTGATTTACCTGAGTTATACACAAGCATCATCCCGGCGCTATTCGAAGCAAACTTTATAACCCTGCAAATTCCTTTACTAACAGACTTATTCAAAATATTTGGCGTAAACCTTGAAGAAAATATTAGTTTCTCCGATTTTGTCGGTTGGACTTTAGGTTTAGGCAGCTGGGTTGTCGCCTATGTTACTTGTAATACGTCAATGTCCAACTTTTCAGATATGCTTACTTCGAATAGCAACGATGGCTTAGCCTTAGAGTCTATGAGTAAAAGACAAGAAAATATTTTTACTTTCCTCCCGTTAGCATGCAGGGAATTTGAAAACGTAGCTTGGATTTTAAGGAAGAAAGGGATACAAGGTGACGATAAAAAGCGTTGTGACGTTTGTAAAGGATATATCCAATTGATGCGTATTCTCGTAAAACTCACGCGAGTCACTTGCGAAAATGTAGAGATGTTGGGTTGGAAGCGAAAGGAGCTTGATGAAAGCAATCAGGTTTTATTATGTGTCGTTGATATCATTCGGAATGCTTGGGATTGGCTTTGTAAGATTGGTGCTTTAATCGCGTACACTCGTTTTTGGAAAATACCGCCGCCAGCTGAAGGGAAAGAATGGATCAAAGAAATAGCTAGGTGGAACTGGTGGCGTGAGGCAATCAATGTTTTTATTGGGCTTATAGCGGCGATCGCAGCTTCTGTAACATCCAAAAATGGAAAGTATATTATGGATGAAATTGCTAGCGACTTGGGAAGAACTGCCACTTTTCTAACCTATTCAGATTACACGTACAGCTATGACAGTGGGTGCTGGATACCTATAGATGAGCCCACTAACCCTGATTGGATGCTGATTAAATGTGGTTTGCTTGCAGTATTACCAATATTTGATGGCTTACTAAAAATGACAGATTAGATAACCTTGGATTCAGATAGGCTCGCGAAAGAAATTGGCAACAGGAAGGTAAGACAATTGATAGGTTACAGAACTCATTTACAAATTAGTAATGAGACAGAATACTATCAATACTTGAGATATATTTGGTAAACAACATGATCCACATAATTACAGGCAGCACGCTAGGTGGCGCTGAATACGTAGGCGATCACTTTAGTGATCTACTAGAAGAACAAGGGAAACAATCGACGATCCATAACTCGCCCGATTTTGATGAGATCCCAAAAGAGGGCACTTGGCTATTGATCACTTCAACACATGGAGCGGGAGAATTTCCAGATAATATTCAGCCTTTTATCGAAGAGCTGCAAAAGACTGAAGTAAGTTTGGACAAATTGAGCTTTGCTGTTATTGGTATTGGAGATAAAAGCTACGACACCTTTTGCGCCGCAGGTAAACAAGCATTTCAACTGCTAAAAGATTCTGGCGCTACACCACTAACCGAGTTGCTAGCGATTGATGTTCTGACTCATCCAGTCCCAGAGGATGCAGCAGAAGAGTGGTTAGCAGATAATATTGAATTATTTTAATTTCAGGAGAGCCTTTTATTAAAAAGGCTCTTTAATACCATTCGTTAAAAACAAGCTAAAGTTACATTAGCTTGCTTTTGTTTTATTGGCAGGAGCTTTAGCTGCAGGAGCTGGAGAGTTTGTTGAAGATGTCGATACACAGTCTTGCTTTTTCTCAACAGGAACGAGTACCTGACTATCATATTTCCACATGTCGCCAGTCGCATAATCGATTAAGAAACCCCAACCATTAAGCAAGTTTGCCCAATAAGAAGAAGTAACAGAGCGATTAACAGTCACAGAAGTACTGTTGTAACACTTGTCGTCAACTTTTATGGTCACTTCTTTAGTAGAAGAAGGGTGAGTAACTATAGTAGCAGGCAAAGTCGTGTGATACGTTTCATTCGGTGTAGTTACGTCTACTTTTACTTTTTGATCTGGGTTCGGAGCATTCGCTACGATGGTCTGGCTACCACTGTTAAACATGGTAGAACATCCTGAAAGAGTAACGACAGATGCTGCTATGCTTAAAGCTAAAAGTTTTTTCATACTATTTCCTATAAAGATTTTATTTTTATATTAGTAAAAAGATGTCTCACTCTTAACTTGATGTACCAATACTAATGTATGGATAGTAGTTTTACATTTAGATCACGTATGAACAGTGCATTATACAAAATCGATAAGTAAGAAGTATTAGAAATAACAAATCAATAATAAACAGTAAATAAAAATTAAAAACAATATTAATTATCATTTAAATAACAGTTTAGAAATGAAATATATCCTTATCCAGTTAGGTACTATTAGTAAGTGTAATAAAGTTAAGGAATGTCATGTTATAATTATATTTATACTTATTCAACAACAATTGTCCATTATTTAACCGGACATTATCCTATAAATTAATAATTCCCAACGCTTATAGTGCACTACTAAAAATGGTTACGAAACTTACTTCTTATTAAACTATTTTTAGTTTCTAACTTTTATTAGCTTAGCAGCACACAGTGTTACAGTTCTCTCCCATTAGGGATATACACAACTATCTGGACAGTTATCCCACTAACAAAACTACTGTGGATAAAACTAGATCTTTTCAGTGATTAACCTTTAGTTATCCAAATAATAACTCGTATACTAAATCCCCCCTGTGTATAACCATTAATTTAGATCCCAGCTAATCCTCGATCAGATCAGAACAATGACACATCTTTTGATCCCACCAAACATCATGATCTATATGATCATTTACCGCTTATCCACAGAGATCGGTGATCCTAATAATAGATCCAATAAAAAGATCTATATAGATCTATATATATTAAAGACATTCAAAGGATCAGGAAAAACTGACAAAACCGTTTCTCTCAAACCTGAAAGAGGGTAGAATACGTCTCCTTTTGTCTGTCCATTACTTCGAGATACATTTGAGGTCAGCCTATGCTTTTTCATGAAAAATTTGATGTCATTGTGGTTGGTGGTGGCCATGCTGGTACTGAAGCTGCTCTTGCTTCTGCCCGTACAGGTCAGAAAACACTACTACTGACACACAATATTGACACCCTGGGTCAAATGTCATGTAACCCAGCAATAGGTGGAATAGGTAAAGGTCACCTAGTGAAAGAGGTGGATGCAATGGGCGGCATTATGGCTCAAGCAATTGATCATTCTGGTATACAATTCAGAACCCTTAATGCATCAAAGGGGCCAGCAGTAAGAGCAACCAGAGCTCAGGCTGATCGAGCGTTGTACAAGGCTTTTATTCGCAGCACTTTAGAGAACACACCGAACTTGACCTTATTTCAACAATCAGTAGACGATCTTATCGTTGAACAAGATCGAGCTATTGGTGTTGTGACTCAAATGGGTCTTAAATTCCACGCTCAAGCGATCGTATTAACCGTTGGAACATTTTTAGGTGGAAAGATCCATATTGGCATGGAAAACTTCTCTGGAGGGCGCGCAGGCGATCCTCCGTCGATTGCCTTAGCGGATAGATTAAGAGAATTGCCATTTAGAGTGGATCGTTTAAAAACAGGTACACCACCAAGGATCGATGCCAAAAGTGTCGATTTTTCAGTACTTGAAGTTCAGCATGGTGATGATCCTACTCCCGTTTTCTCATTCTTGGGTGATCGCAGTCAGCATCCTCGTCAAATACCGTGTTACATCACACATACTAACGAGAACACTCACGATGTTATCCGTTCAAACTTAGATCGTAGTCCTATGTATGCTGGTGTAATTGAAGGTATTGGTCCTCGTTATTGCCCTTCAATTGAAGACAAAGTGATGCGTTTTGCGGACAAAAATAGTCACCAAATTTTCATTGAGCCAGAAGGTCTTGATACCACCGAGCTTTATCCAAACGGTATTTCCACCAGCTTGCCTTTTGACGTTCAGGTTGAAATTGTTCGATCAATGAAAGGTTTTGAGAACGCACACATTGTGCGTCCTGGTTACGCTATCGAATATGATTTCTTTGATCCAAGAGATTTAAAACAAACCTACGAAACCAAGTTCATCAACGGTTTGTTCTTTGCGGGGCAGATCAATGGCACCACAGGTTACGAAGAAGCCGCGGCGCAAGGTTTAATGGCTGGCTTGAATGCAAGCTTGTTTAGTCAAGGCAAAGAAGGTTGGAGTCCTCGTCGTGATCAAGCATACATGGGCGTGCTTATCGACGATCTATCCACAATGGGTACCAAAGAACCCTACAGGATGTTCACATCTCGCGCTGAATATCGTCTACTTCTGCGTGAAGACAATGCTGATTTGCGTTTAACCGAAATGGCTAGAGGTCTAGGGCTAGTAGACGATCATCGCTGGGCGCGATTTAATGAAAAGATTGAGAACATGGAGCGGGAACGTGCACGCTTGAGCCAAGTTTGGATCAACCCTAAATCTGAAGGTGTCGATGATCTAAATGCCATGTTGAAAACACCGATCTCTAGAGAAGCAAGTGGTGAAGATCTGCTGCGCCGTCCTGAAGTTGATTACGCGCAATTAACTGCTTTAGAAGTATTTGGCCCGGCACTCGATGATCGACAAGCGGCAGAGCAAGTTGAAATCCAAGTAAAATATGAAGGTTACATTCAGCGTCAGCAGGATGAGATAGAGAAGTCGCTCCGTCATGAGAACACCAAACTGCCGCTTGACCTTAACTACCAGGATGTAAAAGGGTTATCCAACGAAGTTATATCTAAGTTAAGTGAAGCTAAACCAGAAACTATTGGCATTGCTTCGCGCATCTCTGGTGTGACTCCAGCTGCAATTTCTATTCTGCTTGTTCATCTCAAAAAACAAGGCATGCTGAAAAAAGGTGAAGTAGCATAATGGAAGCTTTGAGAGTAAAGTTAGAGCAGTTAGTTAAACAAGCAAACTTAACAGTCAGTGAACTACAAATTGATCAGCTTGTGCGATATGTGGCGTTATTGGATAAATGGAATAAGGCTTATAACCTGACTTCTGTTCGCGACCCAATGGACATGTTAGTTAAACATATATTGGATAGCATTATTGTAAGCCAACATTTAAAAGGCCAGCGTTTTATCGATGTAGGAACTGGTCCAGGCTTACCGGGTATACCCCTAGCAATCATGAACTCGGATAGTGAATTTTATTTACTAGATAGTTTAGGTAAACGTATTCGATTCATTAAGCAAGTGGTACACGAACTCCAATTAACCAATGTCACGCCTATTCAAAGTCGTGTTGAGGAGTTTGAACCTAACGAAAAGTTTGATGGTGTTCTAAGTAGAGCATTCGCATCCATGACAGATATGGTTGAGTGGTGCCATCATTTACCTAAGCAAGATTCAGGGATATTTTACGCGTTAAAGGGTCAGTTACCTCAAGATGAGCTAAATCAACTACCAAACTGGTGTCATGTTGATAGTGTGGAAGTATTAAAAGTCCCACAGTTGGAGGGAGAGCGTCATCTGGTCGTCTTATCGCGCAAGGGATAAATAGCGAGGAAAACAGTGGGTAGAATAGTAGCAATCGCCAATCAAAAAGGTGGCGTAGGCAAAACAACGACTTGTATAAACCTTGCGGCATCTATGGCCGCAACAAAACGAAAAGTCTTGGTTATCGATCTCGATCCACAAGGTAATGCCACTATGGCAAGTGGCGTCGACAAATATCAAGTTGAAGCGACAGCTTATGACTTATTGGTTGAAGACACGCCTTTTGCTGACGTAGTATGCCGAAAAACTTCTGGTCACTATGACCTCATTGCGGCAAATGGAGATGTCACTGCAGCAGAAATTAAACTCATGGAAGTGTTTGCGCGTGAAGTTCGACTTAAAAATGCTCTCGCGCCTGTTAAAGATGAATATGATTTCATATTCATAGACTGCCCACCTTCATTAAACCTTCTTACCATAAACGCAATGGCTGCTGCAGATTCCGTTCTTGTCCCAATGCAATGTGAGTATTTTGCCCTAGAAGGGTTAACAGCGCTGATGGACACTATCAGTAAACTGGCAGCGGTGGTCAATGAAAACCTTAAGATAGAAGGTTTGCTCAGAACCATGTTTGATCCTAGAAACCGACTTTCCAATGAAGTTTCTGATCAACTCAAAAAGCACTTCGGGACTAAAGTATATCGCACAGTCATTCCACGAAATGTTCGTTTAGCAGAAGCTCCTAGCCACGGAAAACCAGCTATGTATTATGATAAGTATTCTGCTGGCTCAAAAGCTTATTTGGCCCTCGCTGGAGAAATGCTTCGTCGAGAAGAAGTACCGGCTTAACCAATATTAAATTAAAGGAATCACTCAATGTCTAAACGTGGTTTAGGAAAAGGGCTAGATGCGTTACTTGCAACTAGCTCATTGGCTCGTGAAAAACAACAAGTTGCTACTAAAAGTCAGGTAATGTCATCTGACGGAGAGCTAACCGAGTTGGAAATATCCTGTTTACGACCAGGGGCCTATCAGCCACGTAAAGAAATGTCTCCAGAAGCGTTGGAAGAGCTTGCTACGTCAATTCAATCTCAAGGAATCATTCAGCCAATTGTGGTGAGAGAATTGGATGGTGAAGAAGGCCAGTATGAAATTATTGCGGGTGAACGACGCTGGAGAGCTGCCCGCCAAGCTGGTTTGTATCTAGTGCCATGTTTAATAAAAAACGTTGCTGATAGAGCAGCTATTGCGATGGCACTTATCGAAAATATTCAGCGCGAAGACTTGAATGCTATTGAAGAAGCGCAAGCTTTAGAAAAACTGCAAGGCGAATTCACTCTGACCCACCAGCAAGTAGCCGATGCGATAGGCAAATCTCGTGCAACTGTGAGTAATCTTCTTAGGCTTAATCAGTTGGAGGATTCTGTAAAATCACTCGTCGCAGAAAAGCATTTGGAAATGGGTCATGCTAGGGCTCTTCTTATGCTTGAAGGCGAGCAGCAACGTGATGTTGCGCGACAAGTTGCAAACAAAAACATGACCGTTCGCCAGACTGAAAGTTTGGTAAAAAAATGTCTTTCACCTCAACCTGAAGAAAAAAACACTCCTCAAGACGAAGAAACACACCAATTGTCACAAAATTTAAGTGAAATTTTGGGTGCAAAAGTATCCATTGTTAGAACTAAGACCGGAAAGGCAAAAATGACAATTAGTGTTGATGAGCCTCACAAATTGGAAGCGCTAATCGCCCGCCTTAAAAACTAAGTGAGATAATTGGTTTCGACCAATTATGAACAAATCTAGGTATTTGTACAAAAATTGTCGGATTGTAAACAAAGTTGTAACTTTATGCGTTATTTTCATTGCATTCAGTTTAACTGGCCGTATAATTTCGGCGACTTCTTAGCATTTTAAAAAAATTAGTTTTCATAGCTGAGAATCATACTTAGAGGTAAGAATACATGGTAGCTGCGTTGGCTAGGCCTGGGCGAGAGCTTGCAAAGCAATTGTTAATGATCCAGTCTGGCGCGGTTATATTACTGGCTGCAGGGATGTCAATTGCTGTGAATGCTGAATGGGGAGTTTCAGCGCTGGTTGGTGGCGGTATTTTTGTTGTCGCTAACGCAGTTTTCGCATTCTGTGCTTTTATGTTTAGTGGAGCTCGTGCTGCAAAGCTCATCACAGCTTCTTTCTATACAGGCGAAGCGCTAAAAATCCTCATCACCGTTGCACTCTTCTATGTTGCCTACATGTATATGAAGGTGGACCTCGTTCCCCTACAACTAACCTATTCGCTGGCATTAGGAATCAATTTTTTAGCGCCAGTGCTATTCGTTAACAAAAAGAAATAGGATGAGTTATGGCTGCGCCAGGTGAAGCGCTAACATCGGCCGGATACATTGAGCACCACCTCGCCAATCTTTCTTTAGCTAAGTTAGGTTTGGTCGCGGAGGAAACAAGTTTCTGGAACGTGAATATAGATAGTTTGGTGTTTTCTGTGCTGACTGGGGTGTTATTCCTTTGGGTATTTCGCTCTGTAGCCAAGAAAGCAACATCAGATGTACCAGGAAAGCTGCAATGTTTCGTTGAAATGGTAGTGGGTTTTGTCGATCAAAACGTCAAAGACACCTTCCATGGACGCAATCCATTGATAGCACCACTGGCTCTGACTATCTTTTGCTGGGTGTTTTTAATGAATCTAATGGACTTAGTTCCAGTTGACTTCTTACCGTACTCAGCACAGCTCGCTGGAATCCCTTATCTTAAAGTGGTCCCGACAGCTGACGTAAATATCACCATGGCAATGGCTCTTGGCGTTTTTGCTTTGATGCTCTACTACAGCATTAAAGTGAAAGGTCCATTGGGCTTTGCGAAAGAACTGGCTCTCCACCCATTCAATCACCCAATTATGATTCCGTTTAACCTGCTTATCGAAGTGGTTTCTTTACTGGCGAAACCTCTTTCTCTAGGCATGCGTCTATTCGGTAACATGTTTGCGGGGGAGGTGGTATTCATTCTTATCGCGGCAATGTTGCCTTGGTGGCTACAGTGGGTCGGTTCACTTCCGTGGGCGATTTTCCACATACTAGTCATTTTGATTCAATCGTTTGTGTTCATGATGTTGACTATTGTCTATCTATCAATGGCACATGAAGATAATCATTAATACTTTGAAATTTTAATTAACTTAATTTAGCCAACAACTATAAATTTTTTGGAGATAGTAATGGAAATATTATTGAGCTATTCCGCTATTGCTGTAGGTCTCATCGTAGGCTTAGCTGCTCTTGGTACAGCAATCGGCTTCGCAATCTTAGGCGGTAAATTCCTTGAAGGTGCAGCTCGTCAACCAGAAATGGCTCCTATGCTACAAGTTAAGATGTTCATCATCGCAGGTCTGCTTGATGCGGTTCCAATGATCGGTATCGTAATCGCGCTTCTATTTACATTTGCAAACCCATTCGTTGGTCAGCTAGGCGGTTAATCTATCTGATTGAGACAACTTAGTTTGTCATTGATTAACACCAAGTCTAAACAAAGGAAGGGGTAGCGTTGTGAATATGAATGCAACTCTGCTAGGTCAGGCAATCGCGTTCGCACTGTTTGTTTGGTTCTGCATGAAATACGTGTGGCCACCAATCATGCAGGCAATCGAAGAACGTCAGAAAAAAATTGCTGATGGTTTGTTGGCTGCTGATAGAGCGGCCAAAGATCTTGACTTGGCACAAGCCAACGCTTCCGAGCAAATGAAGGAAGCGAAGCGCACGGCAACAGAGGTTATCGATCAAGCCAATAAACGCAAAGCTCAAATTTTGGATGAAGCTCGTCATGAAGCTCAGGAAGAACGTAAAAATATCCTGGCTCAAGCAGAAGCCGAAATTGAAGCAGAGCGTATTAAAGCTAGAGATGATCTGCGTAAACAAGTTGCAGCTCTGGCAATCGCCGGTGCGGAGAAGATCCTTGAGCGTTCAGTCGATAAAGACGCGCACAAAGATATTCTTGAAAATATTACTGCAAAACTTTAAATCAGGGGGCGAATATGTCTGACTTGACAACAATTGCACGCCCCTACGCTAAAGCAGCTTTCGATTTTGCGGTTGAGAAAAAACAGCTAGACCAATGGAGTCAAATGCTGGCTTTCGCAGCCGAAGTCGCAAACAACGAACAAATTCATGAACTCTTAACCAGTTCGGTTTCTGCAGAGAAGCTTGCTGAAATTGTTATCGCGGTATGTGGCGAACAGTTTGATGCTAATGGCCAAAACTTTCTCAAAGTGATGGCCGAGAATGGACGTCTAATGGCGCTTCCAAATGTATTTGACGCTTTTATGGCTCTCAAGCGAGAGCATGAGCAAGAAGTGGATGTTGAAGTAATTTCTGCCACTAAGCTCACCAAGAAGCAACAAGACGACATTAGCAAAAAACTGGCAGAGCGCCTTGAGCGCAAAATTCAGCTGAATTGCAGTGTAGATGCGGCCCTAATAGCAGGGGTCATAATTCGAGCCGGAGACTTAGTCATTGATAACTCAGCACGTAGTCGTTTGACTCGCCTGAGCGACGCATTGATGTCTTAATGGGGATTGGAGCATGCAACTTAATTCCACCGAAATTAGCGATCTAATCAAACAACGAATCGAAGCATTCGACGTTGTTAGTGAAGCTCGCAATGAAGGTACTATCGTATCGGTAAGCGATGGTATTCTTAGTATTCATGGCCTTGCAGATGTGATGCAAGGTGAAATGATTGAACTGCCGGGAAATCGTTACGCACTAGCATTGAACTTGAACAGAGATTCAGTGGGTGCAGTAGTTATGGGTCCTTATGCCGACCTTAAAGAGGGCATGAAAGTAACAGGCACAGGCCGTATTCTTGAAGTACCTGTGGGTCCTGAACTCCTAGGCCGTGTTGTAAACACGCTAGGTGAGCCAATCGATGGCAAAGGTCCTATCGAAGCTAAGTTGAGCTCTCCTGTTGAAGTTATCGCACCAGGGGTAATCGATCGTAAATCGGTTGATCAGCCTGTTCAAACTGGCTACAAATCTGTTGACTCGATGATTCCAATCGGTCGTGGTCAGCGTGAGCTTGTTATCGGTGACCGTCAGACGGGGAAAACGGCTTTAGCAATCGACGCTATCATCAACCAAAAAGATTCAAGCATCTACTCAATCTACGTAGCGATTGGCCAAAAGGCATCAACAATTGCAAACGTAGTACGCAAGCTTGAAGAGCACGGTGCACTAGCAAACACTATCGTTGTTGTCGCATCAGCTTCTGAATCTGCGGCATTGCAATACCTAGCTCCTTATGCGGGTTGTGCTATGGGTGAGTACTTCCGTGATCGCGGTGAAGATGCACTTATCGTATACGATGATTTATCAAAGCAAGCGGTTGCTTATCGTCAAATCTCACTTCTTCTAAAACGTCCACCGGGCCGTGAAGCATTCCCAGGTGACGTATTCTACCTCCACTCACGTTTACTAGAACGTGCAGCTCGCGTAAGTGAAGAGTACGTAGAGAAGTTCACCAAAGGTGAAGTGAAAGGTAAAACAGGTTCATTGACCGCTTTACCTATCATCGAAACTCAAGCCGGTGATGTATCAGCGTTCGTACCGACCAACGTTATCTCGATTACCGATGGTCAGATCTTCCTTCAAACTGAGCTATTTAACTCGGGTATCCGCCCAGCGGTTGACCCAGGTATCTCTGTTTCTCGTGTTGGTGGTGCTGCTCAGACAAAAATCATTAAGAAACTGTCTGGTGGTATCCGTACCGCTCTAGCTCAATACCGTGAACTTGCGGCTTTCGCTCAGTTCTCATCTGACTTAGATGATGCAACTAAGAAGCAGCTAGACCATGGTCAGAAAGTAACTGAGCTAATGAAGCAGAAGCAATATGCTCCGATGTCAGTATTCGACCAAGCACTAGTTATTTTCGCTGCAGAGCGTGGCTATCTAGATGATGTTGAATTAAACAAGCTTCTAGATTTTGAAGCGGCACTACTGTCATACGCTCATAGCCAATATGCCGAGTTAGTATCGGAAGTGAACAAGACGGGTGCTTATAACGATGAAGTTGAAGGTCAGCTGAAGAAACTGACTGACGATTTCAAGGCGACCCAAACTTGGTAAAAGGTAGGTGGCACAGGATGCCACCGACTAATGGAGATTAACGATGGCCGGCGCAAAAGAGATACGTAATAAAATAGGTAGTGTTAGAAGCACTCAAAAAATTACGAAAGCAATGGAAATGGTAGCGGCGTCTAAAATGCGCCGCTCTCAAGAGGCTATGCAAGCGTCTCGTCCATATGCTGAAACAATGCGTAAGGTGATCGGTCATGTAGCGAACGCAAATCTAGAGTATCGTCATCCGTATCTAGAAGAGCGTGAAGCTAAACGTGTTGGTTACATCATTATTTCAACTGACCGCGGATTGTGTGGTGGTTTAAACATTAACCTGTTTAAGAAAGCCATGCTGGATATGAAAGACTGGTCTGAGCAAGGTGCAGAAGTCGAATTAGCCATAGTTGGCTCAAAGGCTACCGCGTTTTTCAATAATAGCGGCGCTAAGGTTGCAGCTCAGGTTTCTGGACTAGGTGATACACCTACTCTGGAAAGTTTGATTGGCTCTGTCGGCGTAATGTTGAAAAAATATGATGAAGGTGAGTTGGATCGCCTATTCGTCGTGTATAACCACTTCGTTAACACGATGACGCAAGAACCAACGATCGATCAATTATTACCTTTGCCTAAATCTGATAGTGAAGAGATGCAACGCGATCATGCATGGGATTACATCTACGAGCCTGAACCAAAGCCTCTACTGGATAAACTTTTAGTTCGTTACGTAGAGTCACAGGTATATCAAGGTGTAGTTGAAAATCTTGCATGTGAGCAAGCTGCTCGAATGATAGCAATGAAAGCGGCAACTGATAATGCCAGCAATCTTATTGATGAGTTAGAACTTGTGTATAACAAAGCCCGTCAAGCGGCGATTACACAAGAGCTATCAGAGATTGTATCTGGTGCAGCTGCAGTTTAGGTGAAATAAAATTTAGAGGATTAACGATGGCTACAGGTAAGATCGTACAGATCATTGGTGCGGTAGTCGACGTGGAGTTTCCACAGAGCGAAGTACCTAGTGTATATGATGCTCTTAACGTTGTTGATAGCAAAGAACGTTTAGTACTAGAAGTTCAACAACAACTTGGCGGTGGCGTAGTTCGTGCCATCGTTATGGGTAGCTCTGATGGTTTACGTCGTGGTTTGACAGTAGAAAATACAGGTGCTCCAATTTCTGTACCAGTGGGTACTAAGACTTTGGGACGCATCATGAACGTACTTGGTGATGCAATTGACGAATGTGGTGAAATTGGTGCAGAAGAGCACTATGCGATTCACCGTCCAGCGCCAAGCTACGAAGAACAATCGAACGAAACAGCGCTTTTAGAAACTGGCGTTAAAGTTATCGACTTGGTTTGTCCATTCGCGAAGGGTGGTAAAATCGGTCTGTTCGGTGGTGCGGGTGTAGGTAAGACCGTTAACATGATGGAGCTTATCAACAACATTGCACTTCAACACTCAGGTCTATCCGTATTCGCTGGTGTTGGTGAGCGTACTCGTGAAGGTAATGATTTCTACTTCGAGATGCAGGAAGCGGGCGTTGTAAACGTTGAAAATCCTGAAGAATCAAAAGTAGCGATGGTTTACGGTCAGATGAACGAGCCACCGGGTAACCGTCTACGTGTTGCTTTGACAGGCCTAACAATGGCTGAGAAGTTCCGTGATGAAGGTCGTGACGTACTACTGTTCATCGATAACATTTATCGCTATACACTTGCGGGTACTGAGGTATCAGCACTGCTTGGTCGTATGCCATCTGCGGTAGGTTACCAGCCAACTCTTGCTGAAGAGATGGGCGTACTTCAGGAGCGTATCACGTCAACTCGTTCTGGTTCTATCACGTCTGTACAGGCGGTATACGTACCTGCGGATGACTTGACTGACCCGTCTCCAGCAACAACGTTTGCTCACTTGGATGCAACAGTTGTACTTAACCGTAACATCGCCGCAATGGGTCTATACCCAGCGATTGACCCGTTAGATTCAACGTCTCGTCAGCTTGACCCTCTTGTTGTTGGTCAAGAGCACTATGATATAGCACAAGGTGTTCAAAGAACGCTTCAACGCTACAAAGAGCTAAAAGATATCATCGCTATCCTAGGTATGGATGAGCTATCTGAAGAAGATAAGCAAGTGGTATCTCGTGCTCGTAAGATTGAACGTTTCTTAACTCAGCCTTACCACGTAGCAGAAGTATTTACTGGTGACCCAGGCGTATACGTACCTCTAAAAGAAACACTACGTGGCTTTAAAGGTCTGCTAGCTGGCGATTACGATGACATTCCTGAGCAAGCGTTCATGTACTGCGGTGCAATCGACGACGCTGTTGAGAATGCCAAGAAGCTATAAGGCTAATTAGGAGGTCATATGGCAGAGATTACCTTTCACCTTGATGTTGTTAGCGCGGAGAAGAAGATTTTCTCAGGCCGTGTTGAAACTTTTCAGGTGACCGGTAGCGAAGGTGAATTGGGTATTTTTCATGGCCATACACCGCTGCTTACCGCTATTAAGCCTGGAATGGTTCGTATCGTAAAACAGTTCGGACACGAAGAGATTATTTATGTGTCCGGTGGTATTGTTGAAGTTCAACCAGGAACAGCAACGGTACTGGCTGATACGGCTATCCGTGGTGAAGAATTAGATTCTGCAAAAGCTGAAGAAGCCAAACGTAAAGCTGAAGAACATATTAAGAACCAACACGGTGATATGGACTTTGCTCAAGCGGCAAGTGATTTAGCGAAAGCGATAGCTCAGCTACGTGTCATTGAGTTGACTAAACGTAGACGCTAATTCTTAGCAAATTAGAATGTAAAGGCGACCTCTAGGTCGCCTTTTTTGTATGAATACTGTCTTAATGCTCTTGCAACCTTTCCTTCAAATACTGTTCGCCGTTACAATAGCTTTCATTAAACTTGTCTCCATAAGGTAGTGATCAATGAATTTTAGCGCCGTTATTCTCGCTGCGGGAAAAGGAACCCGAATGTATTCCAACTTGCCAAAGGTGTTACATACACTAGCAGGTAAGCCAATGGTTAAGCATGTTATTGATACTTGTGAAGGGATGAATGCGCAAAGTATTCATCTGGTTTACGGTCACGGTGGTGAGCTAATGCAAAGCTCGTTGTCTGGCGAAAAGGTGAATTGGGTACTACAAGCTGAGCAGCTAGGTACTGGACACGCCGTTGATCAAGCTTCATCTCAATTTACCGACGATGAACAAGTTTTAGTTCTATACGGTGATGTTCCTTTGATAAGTGAGCACACACTTACCAATCTTTTACAAGCTCAGCCAGAGGGTGGTATTGGCTTGTTGACGGTTGTGTTAGATGATCCTACGGGCTACGGCCGTATCGTTCGTAACAATGGAAATGTTGTCGCAATTGTAGAGCAAAAAGATGCGTCTGAAGAGCAACAACAAATCCAAGAAATCAATACAGGTGTCATGGTTGCAACTGGCAAAGATCTAAAACGTTGGTTATCGGGCCTAAACAACGACAATGCTCAAGGTGAATACTATTTAACTGATGTCATAGCAGCCGCCCACCAAGAAGGCCGTACAATTGAAGCCGTTCATCCTGCTAGCCCAGTGGAAGTTGAAGGGGTGAACGATCGCCTTCAGCTATCTCGATTAGAAAGAGCTTACCAAACTATGCAAGCGGAAAGCTTGTTAAAGCAAGGTGTTATGCTAAGGGATCCGGCTCGCTTTGACTTAAGAGGTGAATTGCAAGCGGGTAAAGATTGCGAAATTGATATTAACGTCGTTATTGAAGGTAAAGTTTCGCTTGGAGACAATGTTAAAATTGGAGCTGGAAGTGTATTAATCGACTGCGAAATTGATGACAACACGGTTGTTCGCCCTTATTCCGTTATAGAGGATGCAAGCGTTGGTGAAGACTGCACCATTGGGCCTTTTAGTCGCTTAAGACCCGGAGCTCAGCTGTCTGATTATGCTCATGTTGGAAACTTTGTCGAAATGAAAAATGCTGTGCTGGGCAAAGGCTCCAAGGCAAACCATCTTACCTATATCGGCGATGCTGAAGTTGGTCAACGTGTCAATGTTGGCGCCGGTGTGATTACTTGCAATTACGATGGTGCGAACAAACACAAGACTATCATCGGAGATGATGTTTTTGTTGGTTCAGACAGCCAGCTTGTTGCTCCAGTAGAAATTGGCAATGGTGCAACAATAGGTGCTGGTACCACGCTAACAAAAAATGTTGCAGAAAATGAGCTTGTTATTACAAGAGCTAAGGAACGTAAGGTTTCGAATTGGCAGCGCCCAGTTAAGGAAAGAAAATAACTCAGACAAGTAATATCAAAAATAACATAAGGGTCCTTTACGGGCCCTTATGTATATTGACTTCAAGAGATTTTACTTTTCACTTGTAAGAGGTTTATGTTCTTGACCTATAACATTCTTTTTCGCTTTGCTATTCCCAATAACATAGCTGATGAGAAGTGCAACCATGCAAATTAGAATGGCAATACCTGTGGCGGATTGTGCGCGAAGTGCAAAAGTAGCCACGATAGCACTGGCGATACTGCTTACTGAAATCTGAATACTATTTTGTAGGCCAGCAGCAGTGGCTGCGCAGTGTTTTGCGCTAGAAAGCGCTTGGTTGACAATAATTGGGTACATAGCACCGTTAGCAAGGGCAAGTAAGCAAAATGGCGCTAATATTGGCCATATTGAATTGAGCCGCCATTGGGATGCTGCAAATACCATCACAGAAGCGACAACAAACACAGCGAGTAAATTTTTCAATGTATCAGCAGCGCCATATTTGCTGACGACCCTCTTTCCTGTATAGCCGCCTACGATGAACGCGATAGTTTGTGGAATGAAACTCAAACCAATGTCTTTTGCTGAATAACCTAAGCGAGTCATAATTTCTGGCATACCTGTGAGGTATGCAAAAAACGCTGCGGAAGCAAAAGCAAACATCAATATATTACCGACATAAACGCGATTCTTAAACAATGAAGCTACATCTTGTTTCACTGAACGAGAAAGGTTTTTTGATACTTCTTCTTTAGGTTGTAAGGAAGTCGCAACGACAAGAACTATACCGATCAGAGTTAATGCAATAAAAATGCTCTGCCAACCAAGGCTGTGCGCAAGAACAACGCCCAACTGTGGTGCTAGTGCTGGAGATAATGCAACTAAAGGCATAATTGTGGAAAATAGCTGTTGGCTGGTGGTGTTTGAGTAGCGTTTTATTACCATCGCTTGCCAAATTACTGCTGGTGCACAGACGCCAATAGCTTGCAAAAACCTTAACGAAAGTAGCTGCCAAATCGAGTCGCTGTAAGCGATGCCGAATGAAGCTATTGAAAAGATAGCGAGCCCTACAATTAATGTTTTCTTATTTCCATACTGGTCGCTAGCTATTCCCCAAAGAAATTGTCCAATTGCCATACCAACCAAGAAAACACTTAGCGAAAGTGCAATCTGTTGTGGGCCTGTGGAAAATGCTAATTCAAGATCTTTAAATGCAGGAAGGTACATGTCAGTGGCGACAAAACCAAGCATTGATAAACAAATTAGATAGAGTAGTTGTAATTTTGATGGTCTCATTCTTATTTCCAATCAAAAAATTTAATGTTTAAAACTTGTATCAGGATATTAGTTAGCCCTTTAACCTTTGGATTGGAATTTTATTTTTTGACTGCTTATAAATAAAACGCTAATTTTTGTAGTTATGATTCAAAAAATTTGATGTCAAATATGTATTCTAAATCCTCCCTTGAACTGATAGATACTATCGCTCGGCTAGAAAGTTTTGCTGCTGCTGCGGAAGTATTGCATCGAGTTCCTTCTGCGATTAGCTACTCGGTGAGACAACTTGAGAAAGATCTTGGCGTCGTTTTATTCAGACGGCTTCCTAGAAAAGTAGAGCTCACGGCTGCTGGAGAAATTTTTGTTGAGCATGCTAGAAGTATGTTACGGCAAATGGATGAGGTGACAATTCAAACCCAGCGAGCGGCGAATGGTTGGAAACAAACCTTAAAAATTACCCTCGACAACATTGTTCGTTTAGAAAAGCTGGAAAGCTTAGTCAGTGACTTTTATAGCTCTTTTGATTTTGCTGAGCTGCAAATTAACATGGAAGTCTTTAATGGGTCTTGGGAAGCAATATCGCAAGGACGAGCGGATATAGCCATTGGGGCAACCTCTGCGATACCTGTAGGCGGCGAGTACAATACTAAAAACATGGGCAGCATGGACTGGATATTTGTTATGTCTCCTAATCACCCTTGTGCTAAAGCAGAACAGCTGACCGAGGAGCTGATAAGTAAGTACCCCGCTATCTGTTTAGATGACACGTCTAGAGAGTTACCGAAACGACATAATAGCTATTATCCGAGTCAGCGCCGTTTGTTGATGCCCAATTGGCATGTTGCGATAGATTGTTTAAGAAAAGGCTTAGGTGCAGGCTATATGCCAGTCCATATGGCAAGTAAGCACTTACTTGCTGGCACACTGATTAGTAAAGCTACTACCTTGGAAACCCCAAGTAGCGAGTGTTGTTTAGTATGGAAGAGAGATCCTACTAATAGGTTGATACAGTGGATGGTGGATTATTTGGGAACAACAGAGCAGTTATATCAAGATTGGCTAAAAGCGTGAAAGGCCAGCGAGATACTGACCCTTGTTAGCTAGGACTATAACTAAGGCCTTTCGAATACAGTAGCGATACCTTGTCCAAGTCCAATGCACATTGTCGCTAAACCAAATTTGGCATTTTGCTGTTCCATAATGTTGATCAGCGTGGTGGATATTCTTGCGCCAGAGCAACCTAGCGGATGGCCAAGCGCGATAGCGCCGCCATTGAGGTTTACCTTCTTGTCCATTACCTCAGCAAGCCCTAGGTCTGCTACGCAAGGAAGAGATTGAGCTGCAAAGGCTTCATTAAGCTCGACAACATCGATATCAGAGATAGATAAACCGGCTCTTTTTAGCGCTTTCTTGCTGGCAGGCACAGGCCCGTAGCCCATGATAGAAGGGTCGCAGCCAGCTATTGCCATTGATTTAATTCTTGCCCGTATGGTTAAGCCAAGTGATTGTGCTTTTTCTTCGGACATAATTAACATCGCGGCTGCACCATCGGATAAAGCTGAAGACGAGCCAGCTGTTACCGTACCAGAAGCAGGATCGAAAACTGGTTTTAGTTGAGATAATCCTTTGACACTGGTTTCAGGACGTATAACTTCATCATAGTTGAGCGTAATCAGAGAGCCGTCTTCTGAATGTGCCTCAATTGGCAATATTTCGTTTTTAAAACGCCCTTCAACGGTCGCTGCATGTGCTTTTTGGTGGGAGCTTGCAGCGAATTCATCTTGCTGCTGGCGGCTTATGTTGTGCATTTTGCCCAGCATTTCAGCGGTTAGGCCCATCATTCCAGCTGCTTTTGCGACATTTTTTGATAACCCTGAATGGAAGTCGACGCCGTGATTCATAGGTACATGGCCCATGTGCTCGACGCCGCCAATAATACAGATCTCTGCATCACCCACCATAATGGCTCTCGCTGCATCGTGCAAAGCTTGCATGGACGATCCACAAAGGCGGTTAACGGTTGTTGCTCCAATTTCGATCGGTAGTCCCGCTAGTAGAGCAGCATTTCTAGCTATATTGAATCCTTGTTCAAGGGTTTGCTGTACGCATCCCCAATAAATGTCTTCGATTTCGTTGGCGGAGACTTGCGGATTTCTCTGCAGCAAACCATTCATAAGGTGAGCAGAAAGATCTTCAGCTCGCGTATGACGAAAGGCACCACCTTTGGAACGTCCCATTGGGGTGCGTAGGCAATCAACAATAACTACGTTGTTCATGATTCTATTCCTTTTCCAAAAGTGGTTTATAGTGAGCTAACATTTTCTATTGAATAAAATGTTTTGCCTTCACTGCGCATTTTTTCCAGCAAAGCTGGAATTTGGTAAAGAGGACCAAGGTGCTGATATTTTTCGGCCATTTCAATATATTTATCCGTGCCAATTGAATCCAAATAGCGGCAGACACCACCTCTAAACGGAGGGAAGCCCAGACCGTAAACCAGTGCCATATCCGCTTCTTGAGGTGTTGCGATGATGTTTTCCTCAAAGCACAGCAGTACTTCATTTATCATGGGAACCATCATTCGCTCAATAATGGTTTCAGCATCAAATTCAGCTGACTCCATTGTTACAGACTCTAAAATAGAGGAAACCTCGTCGGAGAATGACTTCTTAGGTTTTCCTTTCTTATCCACGCTGTATTCATAGAAACCTCGGCCATTTTTCTGGCCATATCGCTCTGCTTCAAACAAGGCTTGAATTGCGTCTCTATCTGGGCTTGCCATTCTGGTCGGGAAACCTTCTGCCATAACCGCTTGAGCGTGATGGGCAGTATCAATACCTACAACATCAAGCAGATAAGCAGGTCCCATTGGCCAGCCATATTGGCGTTCCATAACCTTGTCTACTTGGGTGAAGTCTGCACCATCTTTGAGTAGTAGGTTGAAAGCAGCAAAGTAAGGGAAAAGTACTCGGTTGACGAAAAAACCGGGACAATCGTTGACGACGATAGGGGATTTACCCATTTTCGCTGCATAGGCTACAACCCGATTGATGGTCTCTTCTGATGTGTGTTCACCACGGATTATTTCTACCAAAGGCATACGATGGACAGGGTTGAAAAAGTGCATACCACAGAAGTTTTCTGGCCTTTTCAGGGAAGCAGCCAAAGTATTGATTGGAATGGTTGAAGTGTTGGAGGCAATAACGGTATCGGAATCAACTAACTCTTCGACTTCTTTTAAAACACTGGATTTGATCTGCGGATTTTCGATAACAGCCTCGACAATAACATCAGCATCGTTGATTTCACTGTAGTTAAGTGTTGGCTTGATATCAGAGAGTATCTTAGCCATTTTGAAGCCGTCTATTCGACCCTGAGACAGTTTCTTGTTGAGTAACTTAGAGGCTTCACCCATCCCTAAATCCAATGCGGGCTGAGCGATATCTTTCAAGGTAACGGGAACGCCTTTCAGAGCGGATTGATAGGCGATGCCGCCTCCCATGATTCCAGCACCTAATACCGCGCTTTGGTTGGTATCTTGGTTGGTGCTTTTAGCGGACTTCTTCGCTTGTCCTTTTAGATATTGATCGCTGAGGAATATGCCGACCAAGGATTTTGCTTCGGGAGATTTAGCTAGTTCGATAAAGTATTGTCGTTCAATATCAAGTGCTTCTTGTCTAGAGTGAACTGCACCGTTTTCGATTGCCAGAACAGCATTCATTGGAGCAGGGTAGTGAGTACCCACTACTTGTAAAACCATCCCTTTAGCAATCGTAAAGCTCATTTTAGACTCGAGCTTGCTTAAGCTTAGTGGAGAGGTTTTTTGTTTACGACGCTTTTCCCAATCTAGCTCATTAATGATTGCTTTGCTGATAGTATCTATTGCTGATTGTCGTAAAGATCCATTTTCAACAACTGCATCTAGCAGGCCTAGTTTCAAAGCTTTGCTTGCTTTAATTGATTTACCTTGAGTAATTATTTCCATGGCGTTGTCTGCGCCGATAAGGCGCGGAAGTCTTACACAACCTCCAAAGCCAGGCATAATGCCCAATTTTGTTTCCGGTAAACCGATATTGGTAGAGTTGTCGCCAATTCGGAAATCCGTCGCTAACACACATTCACACCCGCCACCAAGAGTATGACCTCTCAGGGCTGAAAGTGTTGGAAACGGTAAGTCTTCCAGTTTATTGAATATCGAGTTCGCAAATTGAAGCCACTTATCGAGTTCCTGTTTCGACTTTTCAAAAAGCCCTAAAAACTCAGTGATATCAGCACCAACGATAAAACTGTCTTTATCTGATGTAACAATAAGTCCCTTTACGCCTGAGTGGGATTTTATGGCTTCTATTGCATTATCAATAGATTCAAGTGTTGCGATATCAAGTTTATTCACTGAACCGGGTGAACAAAACTTTAACTCCGCAATGCCATTATCTAGTTCTTCGACTGACAAGGTGTTCGCTTGATAAATCATTATTTATCTCCGTCACATATACCTAAGCATCTTCAGTTTATTCGACTGTACAACTTTCAATTTCTCGAAAATGCGCATTGTTATTTTGTCTGGTTAGACCAGTTGCTTTAGTTTGCACATATCTCTAGTAGTATTCAATACATTTTTTCAACATTTGTTTAACAATATAAAACTCTATCTTGTTAAATGAACTGCCAGATTACGTGATAGAATTTCACTTTGTTGCCAAATATCGGAATTCTCATGAACGATAGCCCTTATTTAATTCCCTCTGAACCAACGATTTTTGAAGAGGAAATTAAAAAAAGTGTCTTTATTACTCATTTGATCCCTACACCAAGTGTAGACGCCGCTAAAGCGGCAATTGAACAAATAAAGCAAGAGCATAAGTCAGCACGACATAATTGCTGGGGATTTGTAGCAGGAAGGCCAGAAGATTCTATGAAGTGGGGGTTCAGTGATGATGGAGAACCTTCTGGTACAGCAGGTAAGCCGATACTCGCTCAATTGTCTGGATCTGGTGTTGGGGAGTTAACTGCTGTGGTGACTCGTTATTCGGGTGGTATTAAGCTTGGAACAGGTGGATTGGTGAAAGCCTATGGGGGCGGAGTCCAGCAAGCGCTCAAGCAGCTTCAAACAATTGAGAAAAAAATAACGACAAAGTTACGCCTAGAGTTAGACTATGGATTGATGCCTGTCGTGCAAACAGTTATAGATTTTCATCAGGCACAAACAATTGATTCAAAATATTCAGATTCAGTTGTGTTAATTGTAGAAATAGAAAAAAATCAAGTCGATGCTTTTACCCAAGCGACGATCAATAAAAGTGGTGCAAAGGTAGTTGTCGCCACTATAAATTAACATTGGGAAGTTAGAAGCTAGCCTTCACTTTTGATGCCATGCAATTTCGATCCATTATTCGCATAGTTGGCCTTTTGTTGGCTCTTTTCAGTATCACTATGCTTGCCCCTGCGCTGGTGGCGCTAATTTACCGAGATGGAGCCGGGGTTTCTTTTGTCACGACATTCTTCGTATTACTGGCCTGTGGGGCTTTCTGTTGGTTTCCAAATAGGCAATACAAACAAGAGCTACAATCCCGAGATGGATTCCTTATTGTTGTACTATTTTGGATAGTACTCGGTAGTGCTGGTGCTTTGCCTTTTCTCATCTCAGATAACCCAAGCGTATCCGTGACCGATGCCTTCTTTGAATCTTTTTCAGCCTTAACTACTACCGGAGCAACGGTTTTAACCGGGCTCGACTACTTGCCTAAAGCAATACTATTTTACCGGCAAATTCTCCAATGGTTTGGTGGTATGGGAATCATCGTATTAGCCGTAGCGATATTGCCAGTTTTGGGTATCGGTGGTATGCAGCTTTATCGCGCAGAAATTCCTGGGCCAGTTAAAGATCGCAAGATGACTCCTAGGATTGCTGAAACAGCAAAAGCGCTTTGGTATATTTATTTGAGCCTCACCATTGCATGTGCTTTGGCATATTGGCTAGCAGGGATGACGCCGTTTGATGCTATTTGTCATAGTTTTTCTACCATTGCGATTGGCGGCTTTTCTACTCATGATGCCAGCATTGGTTATTTTAATAGCGAAACCATTAACTTAATTGCAGTAGTTTTCCTGCTTATTTCAGCATGTAACTACTCTCTTCATTTCGCTGCGGTAGCCTCTGGAGGCGTTCACCCCCAGTACTATTGGCGAGATCCAGAGTTTCGAGCATTTTTTGCCGTACAAGGTATTTTGTTTTTAATCTGCTTTTCGGTGTTGCTACTGAGCCAAACCTATAATTCCACGTTTGAAACCTTTGATATGGCCTTGTTTCAAACGGTTTCTATCTCTACAACCGCGGGGTTTACAACATCAAGCTTTTCCGAATGGCCACTATTTCTCCCTGTATTACTGCTTTTTTCCTCATTTATTGGTGGATGTGCTGGTTCGACAGGAGGCGGAATGAAAGTGATAAGGATTTTATTGCTAACTCGCCAAGGTGCTCGTGAAATGAAAAGGCTTATCCATCCAAGGGCAGTGTATACCATTAAACTTGGAGGAACTGCGTTAAATCAAAGAGTTGTAGATGCGGTATGGGGGTTCTTTTCTGCATATACTTTGGTTTTTGTAGTGTGTATGCTAGCACTCATAGCGACAGGAATGGGTGAGTTAACTGCTTTCTCTGCTGTTGCTGCGACGCTCAATAACCTTGGACCCGGCCTAGGTGAGGTAGCAATGAACTTTGGTAGCGTCAATGATGGTGCTAAATGGGTGCTTATTGCTTCTATGGTTTTTGGGCGATTAGAGATATTTACTCTGCTTATTTTGTTTACTCCTACATTTTGGCGCAGTTAAAGAGGTTGGTGATGAAAGTACTATTTCTTTATTCAAGTAGAGAAGGTCAAACAAAGAAAATATTTAAATTTATCGATAGTGAATTGCAAGGTTGTGAGTGTGAGTTAAAGAATTTGCATGATGCAGAGCAAATTGACCTTTCTCTATACGATAAAATTCTCGTCGGTGCATCGATACGCTATGGGCACCTGAACAAGAAGTTGTATCAGTTTATAGAAACACATTTAGAGCAACTCAAAAAAAGCAAAGTGGCTTTTTTCTGTGTAAACCTAACCGCGAGAAAAGAAGACCAAGGTAAAGACACACCAGAAGGTAGTGCCTATATTCAGACTTTTTTGAAAAAGTCTCCATGGAAACCCGAGCTAATCGGTGTGTTTGCTGGAGCACTGTATTACCCACGTTATAACTGGATAGATAAAATGATGATTAAATTCATCATGACGATGACGGGTGGGGAAACAGATACTAGTAAAGAAGTGGAATATACCAACTGGCAAAAAGTGACATTATTCGCCGAAAAGTTTAAGAACATGGACTAATAAATGTAGAGTTATAAGTCAAAATGATTAAACTTTAGTCGAAAGGTGTGTTTTTCGAAAATAATCCAAAAAAACGCTTGCCAATATAGTTCCGATCTCTATAATGCCCCCTCGCTGACACGGGATGGCTTCAAACAAGCCA